>NZ_JAQYWW010000683.1:0-122332 GCF_036322525.1 Streptomyces sp. BE20
CACGTGCTGCTGATCCCGGGCATCATGCTGGGCCTGCTCGTCGCCCACCTGATCCTGGTCTTCTACCACAAGCACACCCAGTGGGCGGGCCCCGGCAAGACCGAGAAGAACGTCGTCGGCATGCCGCTGATGCCGGTCTACCTGGCCAAGGCCGGCGGCTTCTTCTTCCTCGTCTTCGGCGTCATCGCCCTGATGGCCGCCGTCGCCACGATCAACCCGATCTGGGCGTACGGCCCGTACCGGCCGGACCAGGTGTCGACCGACGCCCAGCCCGACTGGTACATGGGCTTCGCCGAGGGGCTCATCCGGGTGATGCCGGGCTGGGAGATCGGCGTCTGGGGGCACACCCTCAACCTCGGCGTGCTGGTCCCCTTCACCCTCTTCCCGGTGATCCTCGGCGCGATCGCGGTCTACCCCTTCGTGGAGAGCTGGGCGACCGACGACCGGCGCGAGCACCACCTGCTCGACCGGCCGCGCAACGCGCCGGTGCGGACCGCCCTCGGCGCGGCCTGGATCTCCCTGTACCTGGTGATGCTGGCCGGCGGCGGCAACGACCTGTTCGCCACCCATCTGCACCTGTCGCTCAACTCCATCACCTACGCCGTCCGGGTGGGATTCGTCGCCGTCCCGGTGGTCGTGTTCGTGGTCACCAAGCGCTGGTGCCTCGGCCTCCAGCGCCGCGACCGGGAGAAGGTGCTGCACGGCCGCGAGACCGGCGTCGTCAAGCGCCTGCCGCACGGCGAGTTCGTGGAGGTGCACGCCCCGCTCGCGCCCGCCGAACTGCACCGGCTCACCGCCCACGAGCAGCCGCGCCCCCTCGAACCGCCCGCCCCCGTCGACGAGAATGGAGTCGCCCACCCGGCAGGTGTGCTGGAGCGCAGCCGTGCGAGGCTGTCCCGTGGGCTGCACGGCGAGGGAAGCAGGATCGCCAAGCCCACCGCCGGCGAGTACCACGAGATCACCGACCGCCGCGGCCACTGAGGCGCCCGCCCCGGAGCCCCGCCGGCCACGAACCGTCCGACTCGGAGAGGGTGGACATCGTGCACGACCGCACCGACCAGCTCGCCGACAGCAGGTACCTCCTGCTCACCACCTTCAGTGACGACGGCCGTCAGGTGCATTCACAGAGCTGGGTGGTCGCCGACGGCACGGCGCTCGGCATCTGGACGCCCGTGCACTCGGGCGACGCAGACCGCGTCCGCCGCCGCCCCAAGGTCCTCGTCGGCCCCTGCGACGCCCACGGCCGCCCGACCGGGCGTCAACTCCCGGCCCGCGCCGCCGTCTGCGACGAGGACGACACCGCCCGCTACCGCACCTCGCTGATCAACAAGTACGGCCTGCCGGCCCTCGTCGCGCTCGCCCGCAGCCGGATGCGGCTCGGGCTGGCGGGGACGGTCGGCATCCGGATCACGCTCAGCGAGCTGGAACAGCGACTGGTCGGCCCGGAGTGGCAGGTGCCGGGCACCTACTGCCCGAACTGAGCGGCCCCGGGGCGCTCGGCGCCCCCGGGGCGCACCCCCGGGGGCGCCGGCCTTCAGGCCGTGTCGTCGTCCGGCGCCCGGGCCAGGTCACCCGGCTCGCAGGCCTCCTGACCGGTGCCGACGTGCACCACCTTCACCGCGCGCCCCGGGCCGCCCGGCACGACCTGCTGCTCCCGGCCGCAGCGCGGACAGATCAGCGGAATGCGCGTCCCGCGGCCCTCCGGTCCACCCGACCCGCCCGGCCCCGCGGCACCACCGGGCGCCGTCACGTCAGCGGGTGGGTCGGGATCGGGCTGACCGCCTGGATCTCCCCGTGCGCCTTGGTGAGGAGCTGTGAGGCGAGGTCGTTGAGCGCCCGGGCCGCCGCGATCTCCTCGCCGACCCGCAGCTGCTCCGGGTCCGACGGGTGGCGGCTGGTGTAGCCGTGGGCACGCACCTCGGTGCCGTCGCCGAGTCTCAGCAGGGCGGCGGCGGTCGTACGCGCCCCCTCCTCGCGGAACTCCATCTCGATGTGCCAGCCGACCAGTGTCTGCATGGCGGATCACCTCCGGCGGTCGTTCCGGTCATTCCGGTCGTTCCCCGTTCGGTTACTCCTCCAGGGTGCGCCGACCCCACCGGGAACACCAGGGCAGGGCTCCGGGGAGGCAGGTCGCGGAGATCTCCCCAGGGAACTTGAACGCGTTCAATATGCGGCGTAGAGTCGCCGACGCCATCGTTTGAACACGTTCAAGATATGAGGCGGCCATGGGGCGGGGCACCGTCGAACTCGTCGACCTGCTGGTCCTGCTCGGCATGGGGGCGGTGATCCCGATCGGCCTCGCCCTGATCGACGAGCCCGGACTCGCCCGTCTGCGCCGGTACTGGCCACTGGCCGCCGTCCCCGGTGCGCTCTCGCTCTGGCTGCCACGCGGCGGACTCGCCACCGGCAGCGCCGTCCTGTACGCGCTCGGCACGCTCGCCGTCGCCGCCCACGTCCCGGTCCGGCTGGCCCGCACCCGCTCGCTCGCACCGCACGAGATCGCCGTGCTCACCGCCCTCGCCGCCCCCTCGGTGGCCGGCCTCGCCCTGGTCGCCGAACGCTCGGGGCACGAGCTGTTCGGCTTCGACCTCGACATCCTCGCCCTGACCGTTCCGCACTTCCACTACGCCGGATTCACCGCCGCGCTGGTCGCCGGGCTGGTCTGCCGGGCCGTGCCGGACAGCCGGGCCGCCCGCTGGGCCGCACTCAGCGTCCCCGTCGGCACCCTGCTCGTGCTGGCCGGCTACTTCGTCGACGACTGGGCCGAACTGGTCGGCGCCGCGGTCCTCACCACGGGCATGTGGCTGGTCGGCCTGCTCACCTGGCGCGACCTGCGACCCCGCGTCCGCGCCGGTGGCGACCGCGGCGGCGGTGACGGCGGTGACGGCCCCGGTGGCGGCGACGGCCGGCACCGGACCACCGCCGCGCTGCTCGGCGTCTCCGGTGCCGTGCTCGCCGTCACCATGCTGCTCGCCCTCTGGTGGGCGCTCGGCGAGGCCTCCGGACTCCCCCACCCCACCCTCGGCTGGATGGCCGCCACCCACGGCGTCGGCAACGCGCTCGGCTTCGCGCTCTGCTCACTGCTCGCCTGGCGCCGCCTCGCCCGCCCCCAGGAGAACGCTCGATGACCGGCACCCCGCACCCGGCCGACCTGAACTACCCCGAGGTCGGCGCCAGCACCGCGCTCGACCGGCCCCTGCCCGCCGGCTACCACCACCTCCGCCACCGCGCCCCGATCGGGCGCGGCCGCGCCGCCCTGGACGCCGCCGGCACCGCTCTCCTCGGCTGGCGGATGCACCGCGCCGCAGGTGTCCGGATCACCGCCGAGGCCGACCGCGCCGCCCCCGGGGTCGCCGTCCGGTGCGCCATCGGCCTCGGCCCGTTCCGGGCCGGTGCCCCCTGCCGAGTGGTCTCGACCACCGACGGCCCCGACCGCTACGGCTTCACCTACGGCACCCGGTGCGGGCATCTGGCGGTGGGCGAGGAGACGTTCGTGGTCGAGATGGACCCGGACCGGATCGTCTGGTTCACCGTCAACGCCTTCAGCCGCCCCCGTCGCTGGTACGCCCGCCTCGCCGGCCCGTTCCTTCCCCTCGCCCAGCGGCTCTTCGCCCACTGCTGCGCCCGGGCACTCACCCGGATCGCGGCGGAGGCCGACCGGTCGGAACGGACGGCCGGGGGCAGGGGCCGGCGACGTGAACGGCGGGGCTGGGCCCGGTAGTCCCCGGGCGGAGGCGGCCGGCTTCCCGCGCCGGACCCCGGCCGGGCCGCGGAGCGGGAAGCCGGCCTCCCCGCCGAGCCCTCCCCCGGGGGCCCGATCGCCGGCGTGTCGCCCGCGGGCCCTCGGCGGACCACCGGCGGAATAGCCCGGCCACGGCAGCCGTTGTCGCGGGCACATGGCCTGGACCGCCACCACCGGAAGGGCAGGAATCGCGACATGAGCAGCACGGTCGAGCTGACCAAGGAGAACTTCGACGACGTCGTCCCCGGTCAGGGGGGCAAGGACTTCGTCTTCATCGACTTCTGGGCCAGCTGGTGCGGCCCGTGTCGCCAGTTCGCGCCGGTCTTCGAGAAGGCCGCCGAACGCCACCCGGACCTGGTCTTCGCCAAGGTGGACACCGAGGCACAGCAGGAGCTGGCCGCGGCGTTCGGTATCCAGTCGATCCCGACGCTGGCGATCATCCGTGAGGGCGTCCTCGTCTTCTCGCAGGCGGGCGCCCTGCCGGAGCCGGTCTTCGAGGATCTGATCGGTCAGGCGCGGAAGCTGGACATGGACGAGGTGAAGCGGAAGGTGGCGGCCGAACAGAACGGCGGCCCGCAGGACTGACGCCGCCGAGAGGCGAGTGCCCCGGGTGGCTGACGCCCTGAGGCGGTGACGCACGGCGGGTCCCGGTGGTGTCCTTCGACGCCCCGGGGCCCGTCGGCGCGCGTCCGGACGCGTTCAGACGGACGCCTCGGTGTCGCTCCACCCGGTGAGACGGGCGGCCAGGGCCCGGACCTCCACGCGCAGTTCGTCCGGCCGGAGGACGGTGAACGGCCAGCCGAGGCCGGCCAGCATGACCGCCATCCCGTCCAACTGCTGTGCCCGGGCCCGCAGCAGGACCCGACCGTCGTCGGTGGCGGTGACCGCACCGGCGGTGGGCGGAATCCGTCGGCGGGCCTCGACGAGCGTGGTGGTGAGCACCACCTCCACCTCGTGCGTCCAGGGCACCGAGGCGAGGGACTCCAGCACCCGCTGGACCGGGTCGACACCCGCCGGGGGTTCGAATCCGGTCTCGCGCAGTTCCGCGGAGCGGATCCGGTCGAGCCGGAAGGTCCGCTGCTCGCCGCTGCGGTGGTCCAGCCCGGTGGTGTACCAGCGGCCCGAGTGGAAGACCAGCCCGTACGGGTCGAACTCGCGCTCGCTGGGCGTGCCTTCGCGGTCCCGGTAGTCGAGCCGGACCCGGCGCCGGCGGCGCGCCGCCTCGGCCAGCGTGAACAGCGCGGCGGCGGCCGGACTGGGGCCGCCGACGGGCGCGCCGGTCAGACCGAGGGTCTGCTCGACCGCCGCCACCCGCTCGCGCAGCTCCGGCGGCAGCACTCGTTGGATCTTGGCGAGCGCCGTCTCACCGGCCTGCTCCCCCACCGAGAGCCCGGACCGCCGCCCTGCCAGCAGCCCGAGCACCACGGAGGCGGCCTCGTCCCCGGTGAGCATCAGGGGCGGCAGCCGGAAGCCGGGCATCAGCCGGTAGCCGCCGTACCGGCCGCGTTCGGCCTGGACCGGGATGCCGAGGTCGACCAGCCGGGTCGCGTAGCGGCGGACGGTGCGGGCGTCGACCTCCAGCCGCTCGGCCAGCTCGGCGCCGGTGAGGCCGGGACGCGCCTGCAGGATCTCCAGCAGGGCGAGCGTGCGGCTGACCGGATGGTCCATCGGTGTCCCTTCGTCGGGCCGTCGTTCGGCCTTCGTTCGACCTTCGCCCGCGCCTCGGCACACGCCTTGGTCCGCGCCTTGGTCCGCGCCTCCGTTCCGGCCGCGAACCGACGGTGCGACCCGGCGGTGAGGCCGACGGGTCGGAGGCGAACCGACGGGGTGGTCGAGCCGTGGGACCGGCCCGGGAAGTCCGCCGGTTAATCCGGTCGCGTTCTGTCCGCATTCGATCCTAGGGTCGAAGACAGCGGCCGGCACCCCAGGGGTTCCTCGGGGCACCAACAGCCGCGCACGGCACGGAAGACAAGCACGGCATGGATGCCCGGAGAGGATTTTCCACCATGAGCACCTTCGTACTCGTTCCCGGATTCTGGCTCGGCGGTTGGGCCTGGGACGCGGTCGCCGAACCGCTGCGCGCGGCCGGTCACACCGTCCACGCGGTGACCCTGCCCGGCCTCGGCGAACGGGCCGGTGAGGGCTCGCCCGAGACCGGCGCGGAGACCCACATCGCGGACCTGACCGACCTGCTGGTCCGTGAGGACCTCCGGGACGTGGTGCTGGTGGCCCACAGCGGCGGCACCATCGCCGTCTCCGGCGCGGCCGACCGGGTGCCCGAGCGCATCCGACGGGTCGTCTTCCTCGACTCCGGCCCGCTCGGCGACGGTGTCGCGCTGGCCGACCTCTGGGAGCCGGCCTACCGCGAGACGCTGGAGGCCTCGGTGGTCGACGGCTGGCGGCTTCCGCTGCCGTCGTGGGAGGTGCTGGCCTCCGACGGGGCCAGTGTCGACGGGATCGACGAGGCGGGGCTGGCCCGGTTCCGCGAGCTGGCCACCGACCAGCCGGCCGGGACGGTCACGGAGCCGATGCGACTGACCGGCGGGGCGGAGAAGCTGCCCAAGGGCCTGATCTCGTGCTCCGTCCCGTTGGAGCAGGTCCGCGCCATGATCGCCGACGGTCACCCGTACTTCGCCCTGCTCGGCGGCCCGGAGTGGGAGCTGCGCGAGGTGCTGACCGGGCACTGGCCGATGTTCTCGCGGCCGGCCGAGACGGCGGCGGCACTGGTGGAGCTGGCCGAGGTCGAGTAGCGGGCGACCGGGCCGGGACGGGGGGCGGACCGGGGCCGGACGGCAGACTCGTCCGCGTGTTCGGCTGCGAGGGGCGGCCGGGTCGGCGCAGGATGGGCACGGTGCCCCGGCCCGGCACGCCGACCTGCACCGACCTGCACCGACGACCGAACGGGGGCGACCTTGCCGATGTTCGCGGGACGCACGGGGCTGAGCGGTGCCCGGTCCGGGCCCGGCCACCGGACGAACGGGGGTGCCGGCCCGCCTCGGCGCCGGGCCGCACCCGCCGGCGCATTCGGCGCCGCCCGGCACCCTGACGTCCGCGAACGCACGCCCGTCACCCCGGCCCTGCCGGCCGGGGTGACCGTCACGACCACGGAGGACCAGGCATGACCACCGATCCCACCGCTTCCGCCGCCGCCTCGTCGGCCGTTCCCGAGGAGTACGACGTCATCGTCGTCGGGGCCGGCCCGACCGGCGAGAACGTCGCCGACCGGACCGCCGCCGCCGGGCTGCGCACGGTGATCGTGGAGAGCGAACTGGTAGGCGGCGAGTGCTCGTACTGGGCCTGCATGCCCAGCAAGGCGCTGCTGCGCCCGGTGGCCGCGCTGGCCGACGCCCGCGCGGTGGCGGGCGCCCGGGAGGCCGTGGGCAGCGGCGGGCTGGACCCGGCCGCCGTGCTGGCCCGGCGCGACTCGTTCACCTCCCACTGGAAGGACGACGGCCAGGTGAAGTGGGTCCGCGAGACCGGTATCGACCTGGTCCGCGGCCACGGCCGGCTCGCCGGCGAGCGCAGGGTGACCGTCGAGGCGGAGGACGGCAGCGAGCGGCTGCTCGTCGCCCGCCACGCCGTCGCGGTCTGTACCGGCAGCCGGTCCGTCCTGCCGCAGGACGTCCCCGGGCTCGCCGAGGCCCGCCCGTGGACCAACCGGGAGGCGACCGCCTCGCCCACCGTGCCCGGGCGGCTGGCCGTGGTCGGCGGCGGCGTGGTCGGCGTGGAGCTGGCCACCGCCTGGCGCGCGCTCGGTTCGGAGGTCGTGCTGCTGGTGCGCGGCTCCGGGCTGCTGCCCCGGATGGAACCGTTCGCGGGCGAGCTGGTCGCGGAGGGCCTGCGGGACGCCGGGGTGGACCTGCGGTTCGGGACCTCGGTCGCCTCGCTGGAGCGGGCGGACGAGCCCGGCGCGGACGTCGTCCTGGTCCTGGCCGACGGCGAGCGGCTGGCCGTCGACGAGGTGCTCTACGCCACCGGCCGGGCCCCGCGCACGGCGGACATCGGGCTGGAGCAGGTGGGTCTGCACCCCGGCGGCTGGCTCGACGTGGACGACAGCTGCACCGTGCTCGGTGTCGACGGCGACTGGCTGTACGCGGCCGGCGACGTCAACCACCGGGCGCTGCTCACCCACCAGGGCAAGTACCAGGCGCGGATCGCCGGCGCGGCGATCGCCGCACGCGCCCAGGGGCGTCCGCTGGACACCGCACGCTGGGGCGCGCACGCCGCGTCGGCCGACAGCGCAGGCGCGCCCCAGGTCGTCTTCACGCACCCCGAGGTCGCGGCCGTCGGCCTCACCCTGGACGCGGCCGAGCGGGCCGGGCTTCGGGTGAAGGCGATCGACCACGACCTCGGGGCGGTCGCCGGTGCCTCGCTCTACGGGGACGACTACCGGGGGCGGGCGCGGGTCGTCTTCGACCTGGACCGGGAGGTGCTGGTGGGCGCCTCCTTCGTCGGCCCCGGGGTCTCCGAGCTCCTGCACTCGGCCACCGTCGCGGTGGTGGGCGAAGTGCCGATCGACCGGCTCTGGCACGCCGTCCCGGCCTACCCGACGATCAGCGAGGTCTGGCTGCGGCTGCTGGAGGGCTGTCGCGGGTGAGCCGGTACCGCCCCGGGCCCGCCGTCCGCCCCGGACGCGGCGCGGCCCGGGGCGGACGGGGGCCGGCTGCCCCGGGAGGGCCGCAGGCCCCGGCGCGGCGAGGTGTGGGAGCCGCCGGGCGGCGCGACACTGGCCGGAGGGGGTGTCCGTGCGGGGGCCGTTACGCCGACCAGGTGGTGTGTGATGACCGAGGTGCTGTTGGCCGTCGGGACCGAGAAGGGCCTCTTTCTCGGACGCAGCCGCGACCGGCTGAACTGGGAGTTCAGCGGGCCGCACTTCCGGATGAACGCGGTCTACGCCGTCGCCGTCGACAGCCGGGACCCCGTCGACGGCGGGCACCGCCGCGACGGCCGGGTCCGGCTGCTGGTGGGCGCCGACAGCAGCCACTGGGGGCCGACCGTCCGGCGCTCGGACGACCTGGGTGCGACCTGGTCCGAACCGTCCGCACCGGCGATCCGCTTCCCCGAGCACACCGGCGCCTCGCTCACCCGGGTCTGGCAGCTCCAGCCGGCCGGCCCCGAGGCTCCCGGTGTGGTCTACGCGGGCACCGAGCCGGCCGCGCTGTTCCGCTCCGCGGACGGCGGTGAGACCTTCACGCTGGTCGAGTCGCTCTGGGAGCACCCGCAGCGCGCCGAGTGGGGCGCCGGCTACGGCGGCCAGGGCCTGCACACCGTCCTCACCGACCCGCGCGACCCCGAACGGCTGCTGGTCGCGATCTCCAGCGGCGGCGTCTACCGCAGCAAGGACGGCGGCGGCACCTGGGAGCCCTCCAACTCCGGGCTGCGCGCCGAGTTCCTCCCGGAGGAGAGCCAGTACCCCGAGTTCGGCCAGTGCGTCCACAAGATCGCGCGGGACGCCGTCAACCCCGACCGGCTCTACCTGCAGAACCACGGCGGCGTCTACCGCAGCGACGACGCGGGCGCGAGCTGGCGGTCCGTCGCCGGCGGACTGCCCGCCGACTTCGGCTTCGCCGTGGCCGCCCACCCGCGCCGCGCCGACACCGCGTACGTGTTCCCGCTCGGCGGCGCCGACGACCGCATCCCGCCCGACCGCCGGTGCCGCGTCTTCCGCACCGCGGACGGCGGCGACAGCTGGCAGCCCCTGGCCGACGGGCTCCCCGGCGGGGACCACTACGGCGTCGTGCTGCGCGACGCGCTGCGCACCGACGACGCCGACCCGGCCGGGCTCTACTTCGGCACCCGCACCGGCGAGGTGTACGCCAGCCACGACGAGGGCGAGCGCTGGTCACCGCTGGTCTCCCACCTGCCGGACGTCCTCTGCGTCCGCGCGGCGGTGGTGGCGGACTGACCCCGCCCCTCCCCCTGGGCGCCGTCCCGCGCACCGCGGGCGGCACGGCGGCCGGGTCGTGCCCGACGTGACGCCGGCAGGGCGGTCCGGCCGGGGAAACGGGGTTGCCGTCGAACGGGACGCTCACGGAGCATGGCCGACGACGGGGTGTTCCGGTTCTCGGAGATCGGAGGGGCGGCGTGGCGGAAGCGGAAGCCGGCTGGCGGTTCGGGTACGGCACCGACGGCCTTCCGGTCGTGCGGTACCAGCGGGGCGAGCGGGAGGGCCGCCCCTGGGCCGACCGGTTGGACGTGGTCGGCCGGCACCCGGACCCGGCCGTCCCGGCCCGGTACGTGCTGGCGGAGATGGCCGGCTGGGTGGTCTCCGGCCCCGTCCCGCTCGGCCGGGAGCTGCTGCGCCGTGGCGCGACCCCGCTGCGGCACGGCCACACCATGCACCGGAGCCTGGTCGACGCGCCTCCCGCCGGGGGCTGGCCGTCCTGGGCGCGGACCCCGCTCCGGGAGGGTTTCCAGGTCGTACCGTGCGACCGCGGGGCCACCGAGCTGGACGGGCCGTCCCGGGCCGCCTTCCGTCCCGGGCACCCCGACCACCGCCCCGAGGCGCAGGGGGACGACCCGGTGCGGCGGATGGCCGAACTGCTCTCCGGAAGCGTCATCGGCCCCCTGCTGCCGGCCAGCGCCCTGGTCGTCGACGACGCCGACCGGGTGGCCGCCGGCGCCGTCCTGACCGACTGGGACGGCCTGCCCTGGATCGCCCACGTCTTCCGTGACCCGGACCTCGGCTACCCCGGCCTCGGCCGGGACCTGCTGCGCCGCGTCCTCGCCGTCATCGCCGCCGACGGCGCCACCGGGATCGGCCTGGCGGTGACCGAGGGCAACCGGGCCCGGCAGCTGTACGAGTCGCTCGGCTTCTCGGTCACGCGCAGCACGCTGACGGTGATCGTCCCCTGAGTCGTGCGGCGGCCGGGCCGTACGACACCCCGGGCGGACCGGGGAGCACCGGTCCGCCCCGCCCGGGACAGCTCCCGCCCGGGACAGCCTCAGGGGCGGGCCAGCTCCAGGACGGCTATCCCGGCCAGGACGGTCGCGCTCGCCGCCATCCGCATCCGCCCGAGGCGCTCCCGGAAGACCACGGTGGCGATCAGTGCGGCCATCACGATGCTCGTCTCGCGCAGCGCGGCGATGCTCGCCAGGTTCCCCCGCGACTGTGCCCAGACCACCAGCCCGTACGCCGTCAGCGACAGCACCCCGCCGAGCAGCCCCACCGGGACCAGCGGGCCGGCCCCGACCAGCAGGCCCCGACCCCTGCGCGCCCAGGCGATCAGGGCCAGGACCGGCCCCTGGAGCAGGAACAGCCAGGCCACGTAGCCGCCGACCGTCCCCGCGTGCCGCACGCCGCCGCCGTCCAGCACCGTGTACGCGGCGATCATCACCCCGGTACCGGCGGCCGCCCCGAGCGCGGGCAGGTGCGCCCGCCCCGGTATCCCCCGGGCGAAGGCCAGTCCGATCAGACCGCAGGAGATGACGGCGACGCCGAGCAGCTCCCCGCCGCCGAGCTCGTCGCCCAGCACCGTGACGGACAGGACCGCCACCAGCAGCGGAGCCGAGCCCCGGGCGATCGGGTACATCTGCCCGAAGTCCCCCAGCTGGTAGGCCCGGAGGAGCAGCAGCTGGGAGGTCACCTGCATCACCACCGAGGCGATCAGGTACGGCCAGGCCGCGGCGGCCGGCAGCGGGTTGAGCAGCACCAGCACCACCGCGCACCCGGTGTACACGAGGTTGATCAGGGCGAAGCCGACCAGTTTGTCCTGGAGCCGGTGGGCCAGGCCGTTCCAGACCGCGTGCAGCACGGCGGCGGCGAGGACCGCCACCGGGACGGCCGCAGGACCGGACACGGGGCCGGCCCCGGCCGTGGCCGCGGCGACGGCCACTGCTCCGGCGGTGACAGCAGGCATGGCGGAACTCCCCCTCTGAACTCTCTGAACCCTCGGACCCCTCTGAACCCTCGGGCGCGGAACAGAATTCCACGCTAAAGTAGATCCATGGAAGAGCGTTCCGAATATTTCCCCCCGCCGGAGACCCGGCTGGAATCCCGGCTGGCCGCGCACATCCGCGCGCGGCTCGGCGAGTTGCGGGGCACCGAGGCCCGGGTCGCCCGGGTGGTCCTCGCCCGGGGCGCCGACCTGGTCGACCTCAGCGTCAGCGACGTCGCGGAGCTCGCCGGCACCGCGCCGTCCTCCGTGGTCCGGGCCTGCCAGCGGCTCGGCTTCCGCGGCTACCAGGAGCTGAAGATCGCCGCCGTCCGGCAGGCGCCCGCGCCGGCGCCCGACCCGGCGGACCCCCGGGACCCGGCGGCGCGGGCCCTCGCCGACACCGTCCGCGCCGCCCGCGAGGCCCTCGACGGGATGGCCGCCACCCTCGGCGCCGACGACCTCCGGGCGGCGGCCGAGGCCCTCGGCTCCGCCGACCACGTCCTGGTCGTCGGCGCGGGCCTCTCCGGTGCGGTCGTCCTCGACGCCGCCTACCGCCTGCGCGCCCTGGGCATCCTCGCCGACTCACCCGCCGACCCGATCACCGCCCAGTTCGCGGCCGCCCAACTCCCCTCCACCGCGGCCTGCCTGGCCGTCAGTCACACCGGTGCCACGCGCACCGTCGTCGACGCCGCCCGCCACGCCCGCGCCAACGGCGCCGCCGTCGTCGCCCTCACGAGCTACGCCCGCTCGCCGCTCAGCGAGACGGCGACGCACACGCTGGTCGCCGGCGGACAGGACCTCGTCTTCGGTCTGGAGACCACCGCCAGCCGCATCGCCCACCTCACCGTCGTCGACGCGCTGACCTCGACGCTGCTCTCCCTGCGGGGTGAGACGGCCGAGCGGGCCCTGCGCCTGTCGGCGGACGTGACGGCGGACCACGCGTACTGAAGAGGGCGGCCGGACTCGGACGGGACCCCTGCCCTGCTCTCAAGGGGTGAAATGGCAACGTCGCCGGTCAGGCGCGGTGTGTAGGCTCGCGGACATGGCGAGGGTGACGCGGGACGACGTGGCGAGGGTGGCGGGGACGTCCACCGCGGTCGTGAGTTATGTGATCAACGACGGACCGCGCCCGGTGGCTGCTGCCACCCGGGCCCGAGTCCTGGCAGCGGTCGAGGAGTTGGGGTACCGGCCGAACCGGGTCGCACAGGCGATGGCGCGGCGGCGCACCGACCTGATCGGGATGGTCGTGCCGGACGCCCGGCAGCCGTTCTTCGCCGAACTGGCGCACACGGTGGAGCGGGCGGCGGCCGAACGCGGGCGGCTGCTGCTCATCGGCAACTCCGACTACGCCGACGAACGCGAGGCCCACTACATCCGTGCCTTCCTCGGGATGCAGGTGGACGGGCTGATCCTGGTCACCCAGGACCCGTCGGCCCCCGGAGTGGTCGGCATCGACTCCACCGAGGGAACGCCGGTGGTACTGCTGCACCACCGGGCGGAGACCGAGCACGGGCTCGCCGTGGTGGCCGACGACGAGGGCGGCGCCCGGGAGGTCGTGCGCCACCTGCTCGGCCACGGGCACGCCGAAGTCCACTGCTTCGGCGGCACCTTCTCGCTCAGCCCGAGCGACCCGGTGACCGTGCGGACCGCAGGCTGGGCCGTCGCCCTCACCGAGGCGGGGATCTCCACCGAGGGGCGGCTGACGCAGGCGCCCTTCGACCGCGTGCGGGCGCACCGTGAGGCGCTCACGCTGCTGGCGCGCGCCGACCGTCCGTCCGCGGTCTTCTGCGCGACCGACGACCAGGCGATCGGCCTGCTGCGGGCCGCCGACGACCTGGGCATCCGGGTGCCGGAGGACCTCGCGGTGGCGGGCTTCGACGACATCGCCGAGGCGGTGATCGCCGGTCCGTCGCTGACCAGCGTGGCCACCGCGCAGGAGGAGATGGCACGCGCCGCCGTCGGCCTGGTGCTCGGGGACCGCCCGGGCGGGGAGGGTGACGCGCGGCCGGACGGCGAACCCGCGTCGAACGGGGCCCGGATGTTCCCGGCCCGGATGGTCGTCCGCCGCTCCTGCGGTTGCGATCCGAAGCGCGCGGAGCAGGACACCGGGCGGAGTGAGGAGCCGGGCCGAGCCGTCCTGCGCTGAGCCGCACCACACCGGGCCAGCACCACACCGGGCCAGCACCACACCGGGCCAGCGCCGCACCGGACCGACGCCGCACGGGAACGGCGAGCGGCGGGCGACCGGCGCGCAGCGGGTGGCGGGCGGCGGCGGGCGCTACCCCTCCGCGCCCGGCGGCGGGCCGAGCATGACGTCCAGGTTCTCGTGGCCGTCGGGGGCGACGAGCCGGTCCAGGTTGAGGGCGGAGATGCCCGCCCAGAACGCGCCGCGCTCGAACATCGCCTTCTCGTACCCGGCGATCGCGGCGTCGAGCGCTCCCGCCTCCCACGGCTCGTCGGCGAGGACGGGGGCCACGGCGAGAGCGAGTTCGGCCGCGTCCCACATCGCGAGGTTGACGCCCTTGCCCGCGAACGGCGACATCAGGTGCGCCGCGTCGCCGACCAGGGTGACCCCCGGGGCGCGCCGCCAGGTCAGGCCGACCGGGAGCATGTCCAGCCGCTGGGCGCGCAGGCTGTCGTCACAGGCGGCCAGCGCCGACCGGAACTCCGGCGCCCAGTCCGCGAAGTGACGCGCGACGGCGGCGCGGGTGCGGACCGGGTCCTGCTCGGAGAGGCCGGCGGACTCCAGCCAGCTCTCGGCGCTGCGGTAGAAGGCGTAGATCCGGATCCGGCCGTCGCTGTTGCGTTGCAGGGCGAGGCCCTTGTTGTCCTGGAAGGCGTACAGGCTGCCGTTGCCGACGAAGGCGGCGGCCCCGGGAGCGGTGCGGTCCGCGTCCGGGATGCCGAGTTCGACGAGGCTGACACCGGTGTAGCGCGGCTCGGTGTCGGTGAGCAGGGGGCGGACGCGCGAGCGGGCGCCCTCGGCGCCGACGAGCAGGTCGCAGGTCTCGACCGTGCCGTTGTCGAAGTGGAGCCGGTACCGGCCGTCGCCGAGCGGTTCGGCGCGGTCGAGGCGGTGCCCCCACCGGACGGTGGCCGGGGGGAGGGAGTCGAGGAGGAGGGCGCGCAGGTCGCCGCGGTCGATCTCGGGAGCGCCGTCCTCGTCGGGCGAGTTCGCGTTGCCGGGGGCGCCCGGGCGCGCTCCTCGGCCCTCCCCCGCTTCCGTTCCTGCGCCCTCGCCGGCGGGTCGGCCGGTGTCGAAGGCGCTGTGGACGGTGCCGTGCTTGTCGAGCAGGCGGAAGTCCTCGCCCTCGGGCCGGGCCTTGGCCCAGAACTCGGCGTCCAGCCCGGCCTCCCGGACGGCGCGCCGCCCGGTGTCGCCGTGCAGGTCGAGAGTGCCTCCCTGGACGCGGGCGTCGCGGGAGGGCTCGCGCTCGTACACGGTGGCGGCGACGCCGTGGACGTGGAGGACGCGGGCGAGGGTGAGTCCGGCGGGGCCGCCGCCGATGACAGCGATGTGCGGCGTGGTCGTGATTCCGGTCATTGGTGCGCACTTCTCCTTGAGAGGGGGAGATCGCGAAGGCCCGAACGCCGTCCCAGTCTGGTCGGCCGGGCGCTCGGGTTGAAGACCGGAATCGGACGGTACGGGCCGGCACCGTGAACGGAGGGGACGGCCCGGGCCCGGACGGGGATCCGGCGGGGAACGTGCGTGGGCCCGCACCGGTGTCCGGTACGGGCCCACGCACGTCGGGGCCCGGCTCCCGCCGGAGTTCGTCGACCGGGCCGTCGTCCGGCGGAGGCCCGCGCCGGGGACGGGCCGCCCCCGGAGAAGCAGGTCACCGCCCTCGCCGACGCACCGGGCCGGAAGGCCCGGTGACGACGCGACACCGCCGGGGCGGGCGGCGCCGGCCCGGATTGCGCCCGGCCCGGCCCGGAATCGTCCGAGGTGCCCGAGGTGTCCGAGACGACGTACTTGCGGATCGCGCCCGAACGGCCGACGGTGGCCCGGACCTCAGCCCGAGGCCCTGGCGATCCGCCGGAACACCACGGCGAGGGCGATGACGGCGAGCACGACCAGGATGCCCGTCTCGACGAGCTGGATCGGGACGAAGTGCGAGACCGGGTGGTAGTGCCCCCAGGCGCCGACCGCTTCGTCGCACTCGTAACTCGCCACGCAGTACCCGTCCGGGGCCCTCGTGCCGTCCGGCAGGACGATGCCCCGCTCGACCAGCCAGGCGTTGGTGGGCTGCATGAAGCCGCCCATGGACTCGTCGTACGGCACCACGGCGTCGACCACCGGCCAGAGGTACGGCCGGACCAGCCGCATCACGACGCTCGCGAACACCATCAGCACCCCGCTCACCAGCACGGCGGTGACCGTCCGGCGCGCCAGTTCCCCGACCAGCACCCCCAGCGCCAGGCCGAACAGCGACCAGGCGAACGGGGCCAGGCCGAGCGCGGGGTAGGTGGAGGTCTGGAACGGCGGGTCGAAGCCGGCCGGACCGTGGATGACGTCGGTCCACCACACCCAGGTGGTCAGCAGGGACAACACCCCGACGGCCGGCAGGACGACCAGCCCGGCGACGGCGAGCCGGGCCGCGAGCCAGCGACGCGGAGCGACGGACTGCGCCAGCACCAGGCGGATCGTGCCGCGCTCGTACTCCTGGGCGAGCAGCGGCCCCCCGAGGAACATGCCCAGCACGACGGGAAGCGCGAAGACGGCGGGCTGGACCAGATCGGTGAACACCCTGGCCGCGAGGTCGATGCGCTGGATCAGGGGCCAGCACTGGCGTTCCCCCCAGAAGGACGAGTCCAGGCAGCCCCTCTGCTCCATGACTCCGGCCCGGTCCTGGACGACGAAGTGGATGGCGAGCAGCACGACGGTGGCGAGGACGAGCAGGGCGGCGGTGACCCGGATCGCGGACCGGCTCTGCCGGAGGGCCAGCCAGAGGAGGCCGGTCGGTCGGCGCGCGGGACGGGTCGGGCCCGTCGGGCCGTCGGCGGACCCCTGGGCGGCCCGGCCGCTCAACAGGCTGGTGCTCATGCGGCGGCCCCTCGGTCGGGCTCTGCGGAGCCGGCGGTGCGCGTGGTGGTGCCGGGGCGGTCGGCGATCGGGGTGCGGAGGTAGGCCAGCAGCAGTTCCTCCAGGCTCGGCCGGGTCGCCTCCCACGGGCCCGCCACCACCTCCCCGGTGCGGATCAGCGCGGTGACCTGACGCCCCCGGACGCGCTTCTCCACGGCCAGGTCGTCGGGGAGTTGGGCGGACCCGGCCGGACCGGTGAGTAGCTGGTGGCCGTCGAGGATCTCCTCCAGGTCGCCGGCGAGCCGGATGCGACCGGACTGCATCAGGAGCAAGTGGTCGATGACGCCGTCGAGTTCGGGCAGGATGTGGGAGGAGATCAGGATCGTGGTGCCGCGGTCGGCCGCCTCCGCCATCAGGGCGCCCATCAGTTCGTGCCGGGCGAGCGGGTCGAGGTCGGCCATCGGCTCGTCCAGCAGGAGCAGGTCGGCGCGCTTGCCGAGGGCGACGGCGAGCGCGACCCTGGTCCGCTGGCCGCCCGAGAGCGCACCGACCTTCGCCCGATGGTCCAACTCCCCCAGGTTCACGACCTTCTGCGCCACGTCCTCGTCCCAGCGCGGGTTCAGCTCGCGGCCGAGACGGAGGGTGTCGGCCACCGTGAAGGAGGGGTAGAGCGGCTTCTCCTGGGTCACGTAGGCGACCCGGGTCCGCAGCTCGGGGGTGCCCGACGGCTCGCCGAGGACCCGCAGTTCCCCGGCGGTGGGCTTGATCAGACGGGCGGCCAGCGTCAACAGGGTGCTCTTTCCGGCCCCGTTGGCGCCGACCACCCCGCAGATCCGGCCGGCCGGGACGGTGAAGGCGCAGTCCCGCAGGGCCCACCGGTCCCCCCGGTAGCGCTTGCCCAGCCCCACGGCCTCGACCGCCGGTCGGCTGTCGGCCTCGGATGTCATGCGGTCCCCCCGCCCTCCTTGTTCGGCGCCGCCGGGGCGACCCCGGTCTCGAAGCGCTGTTCCAGTACGGAGGCCATCAGGGCGTCGATGTCCTCCCGGTCGAGCCCGGCCTCCCGGGCCTCGTCGACCCACCCGACCAGTCCCGCGCGCAACGGACCGTCGGCGGCCGCCTCCGGTCGGGCGAGGGAGCGGCGGACGAAGGTGCCGAGTCCCGGTCGGGGTTCGACCAGCCCTTCGCGTTCCAGCTCGCGGTAGGCCTTGAGCACCGTGTTGGGGTTGATCGCGGTCTGCTCGACCACCTCCCGCGCGGTCGGCAGCTTGTCCCCCGGCTGGAGCATCCCGAGCCGCAGCGCCTGCTTGGTCTGCTGCACGATCTGCTGGTACGTGGAGACGCCGCTGCGCCGCTCGATGCGGTACTCGATCACACTCGCATCGCCCTTTCACTAGTTCAATAGTGGAATGGTGGCGCACCGCACCACCGCGGTCAAGTCGAACCAGGGGGGTCGCCGGAGGCTACGGGCGCTTCAGCAGGAGCAGGCCGCCGCCGTCCACGACGGGCCGGTAGCCCTCCCGCTCGTAGCGGCCGAGCATGCGCCTGGTGTCATCGACGGCACAGGGCGCCTGCACGCTCGGGTCCGTGAGGTCGACGGCCACCCACTGCGGCCCGGTGGGCGCCGGCGCACCGGACCCCGACACACCGGGCACCGGCGCCGGCTCGCGGCAGACCAGGGCGACCGTCGCCCGCCCGGTCAGCTGCGCGGCGAGCCGGTTGGACGCGGCGACGGTGGCGCCGTCGGGTATCCGGGCGAGCATCGCCCGGGCCTGCGCGAGCCGGGGCGATGTCTGCCAGGTCTCGGGCATCACCACCTCGTGCAGCGGGAAGGCGGGGAACGTCACGGCCGCGACCAGCGCACCGACCGCCAGGGCCCGCCGGGCGCTGCGGACGCGGCGGACCCGGCCGGGCTCCGCGGCGTCCGCAGCACCTCCCGGCACCTCGACCGGCCCCGGCACCTCCGCCGCCCCCGGGGCGCCGGACCCGTCCCGGGCGCCCTCCGGGGCGGTCGCATCCGCCCGGCCCGGCAGCCCGGCCCGGCCCAGGGCGTCCACCAGGGCCGCCACCGCCAGCGGCATCAGCACCGCGCTGTAGTGGTAACCCACCCCCCAGTAGTGCGGGTTGTCGGCGAGCAGCCGCCAGGCGAGGGTGGGCACGCAGAGCAGCGCGAGCGGCGAGCGCAGCCCGAGGAACCCCGCGGTCGCGGCGAGCAGGAACAGCAGCAGCCACTTCAGCGGCGGCCACCCGAGGCGGGCGACCGGCGCCCACGGCGCCGTGGTGGTACCGCCGGAACCGAGCTGGCGCCAGTAGTCGAAGCCGCCGTCCGGATTGAACGACGGCAGCACCACCAGCACGGTCAGTGCCGTGGCGGCGACCCCGAGGAGCGCCACGCCGAACCCCAGCGCCCGACCGCCGCCCGCGCGCGGTGCCCGCCGGAAGATCAGCACCCCGAAGGCCGCGACGGTCAGCCCGAGGTCCTCCTTCACCAGGACCAGCGGCAGGGCCCAGAGCGCCGCGGCCACGGGCCGGCCTCGCCCGAGCGCCGTCGCCGCGAACGCGAGCAGCGGCACGGCGAACGCGATCTCGTGGAAGTCGTCGGCGGCCGCGTTGACGATCCCCCAGGACGCCCCTGTCAGCACCCCGACGGTCAGCGCGACCCGCCGCCCGCCCACCTCGTACGCCCAGCAGGTGAGCGGCACGACCGCCAGCGCCATCAGCACCGCCTGTGCGACGAGCAGCGTCACGGCGCCGGGAAACGCCCGGTAGAACGGGGCCAGCGTGACGAGCACCGGGTGGAAGTGGTCCCCGAGCAGGTGGTAGCCGGGCCCCTTGAGCAGGACGACCGGCGCCTCACCGTGGGCGTACGCGCGGACCGCCTGCTCGAAGATCCCCAGGTCGTACGCCTGGGTGAGCATGCGCCGGTGCCGGTTGACGGCGACGCAGCCGTACAGGACGGCGAAGAGGCCCGCCAGCGCCCAGGCCGGTGCCCAGGCCGGCCGCGGCGCCGACGACCGGGCAGACAGTCGCACCGACGACCGCACCGACGACCCGGGGCGGCGGAGGCGGGACCGGAGGAGGGAGAGGAACGGGAGCATGGGCAAAGTACCCTTCCACTAATGAATTAGTGGAAGGGTGATGGAGCCCCGGAGCGCCAGTCAACCCCGGCCCGGCCGACGCCGACCGGGCCCTCCGGCCTGCCCTCAGGCCCCCCGGATCAGCCCGAAAGGTCAGCCCGAAAAGGCAGCTCGGAGGGGTTCCGGCGGTGGTCGGAGGTCAGAAGTTGAGGTGGGCGAGGACGGCGAGGACCCGCCGGTTGTCGTCGCCCGACTGCGCGAGGCCCAGCTTTCCGAAGATGTTGTTGGTGTGCTTGCTCACCGACTTCTCCGTGATGCAGAGCTCCCGGGCCACCGCCGCGTTGCTGCGCCCCTCGGCCATCAGCGCGAGCACCTCACGCTCCCGGGTGGTGAGCGACCGCATCGAGTCCTTCGTCGAGTTCCGTTGCAGCAGCTGGGAGATGACCGAGGTGTCCATCGCGGTCCCACCCGCGGCCACCCGCCGCACCGCATCGACGAACTCGCTGACCTCGAAGACCCGGTCCTTGAGCAGGTACCCGATGCCGCCCCGGTGGTCCGTGAGCAGCTCCCGGGCGTAGAGGTGCTCGACGTGCTGCGACAGCACCAGCACGGGCAGGTCGGGGAGTTCGCGCCGGGCCCGGGTGACCGCGTGCAACCCCTCGTCGGTGAAGGTCGGCGGGAGCCGGACGTCGACGACCGCGACGTCCGGGCGGTGTTCCAGCAGCGCCGTCAGCAGGCTCGGGCCGTCGTCCACCGCCGCGACCACCTCGAAGTCGTTGAGCGTCAGCAGCTGGGTGATGCCCTCCCGCAGCAGCGCCAGGTCCTCGGCGATCACAACACGCATGGCAGCTCCATCGTCACCGTGGTGGGGCCACCCACCGGACTGTGCAGGTCGAGGGTCCCGTCGAAGGGCGCGAGCCGTCGACGCAGACCGTCCAGTCCACCGCCCTCGCGGACCTTCGCACCCCCGCCGCCGTCGTCGCCGACGACCAGCCGGAGCCGGCCGTCGGCGTACCCGAGCCGGATCCAGGCCGAGCCGGCGGCGCTGTGCTTGGCCACGTTCGCGAGGACCTCGGCGACGGCGAAGTAGCCGGCCGACTCGACGGGCGGTTCCGGCCGCCCCGGCAGGTCTATGTCGACCTGGACCGGGATCGGCAGATCGAGGGCGAGCGCCCGGACGGCACCGTCGAGGCCGCGCTCGGCGAGGACCGGCGGGTGGATGCCGCGGACGAGGTCCCGCAGCTCGGCGAGGGCCTGGGCGCTGGCCGCACGGGCATCGGCCAGCAGCCGGTACGCGGTGTCCGGATCCTTGCGGAACATCTGGGACGCCAGACCGAGCTTGAGCCCGATCGCCACCAGCCGGGCCTGGGCGCCGTCGTGCAGGTCCCGCTCGATCCGGCGCAGCTCGGCGGCCTGCGCGTCCACCGCCGCCGACCGCGTCTCGGTCAGCTCCGCGACCCGCCGTGAGAGGTACGCCTCGGCGGTCGGGGAGAGCAGCCTGCGCGTGATCCGGCTGTGCGCACGCAGGAGCCGTTCCGCGCTCCAGAACCCGAGGAGCAGGATGACCGTCCCCTGGAAGAACGAGAGCAGCGCCGCCGTGGTGCTGTCCACGGGCCAGATCAGCCCGTACCCGTACCCGGGGTCCATCAGCGGCCAGAACAGCGGGGTGGCGACCACGCCGTGGATGCCGTAGATCATCAGCCAGCAGGGCAGGAGGCCGAGGAGCAGGCCGACCGGGACGTCGACGAGCAGCCAGAGAAGGTCCCGCCAGGTCGACCGGTCGGTGAGCAGCAGCCGGCAGTAGCGCACGCTGCTCGGCACGTCGAGCAGCTCGAACTCGTCGCCCTCGCGTGGCCGGTAGGGGCTGGGTATGGCCACGCCGCACCAACTGCCGAGGAACCGCCGGTGCAGGTCGGCGAGGCCGCGCACGGCGAACAGCGCGATCGGCAGGGTGATGAAGCCGACCCCCAGCGGGAGCAGCCCCAGCGACACGACCGAGAGCACGAGCAGCGGCACGGCGCCGAGCTGGGAGAGCAGGGCCACGGCCAGGCCGCGCCGCGCGGCCACCAGGCCGTCCCGAAGCCAGGTGAGGAGATCGGCACGCGGCCACGGCGGCCACCGGGCACTGCTCACGGGCACTGTAGGCTCCCGGCTCCCGGCTAGTCAGTCCACGGTTCGTCCGCCCACGGCGACCGCCACGGACCCCCCACCACGTCCCCCCTTCACGAAGGGTACTTGAGCAGGACAACCCCAGGGCCCGAAGGGGGGTTAACTCCCCCCTGAGGAGGGGGGTTACTCCGGTTCTCCCGGGGCCCCCCACCGACCAGACTTCTCGCCATGAGCGCTGAGTCCGCGACCCTGCCCGAAGTCCCCGCCGTCCACCGGGACGCCTCCCGGCCCGAGTCCGGCGGCAGTGACTTCGCCCAGCTGACCCGCCGAATAGCGGCCGAGGGGCTGCTCGACCGACGTCCCGTCTACTACACGGTGCGCATCGGCGTGGTGCTGGCCGCGTTCGCCGGCAGCTGGTGGGCGCTCTTCGCGCTGGGCGACACCTGGCTGCAGCTCGGCCTCGCGGCGGTGATGTCCGTCGTCTTCGCCCAGCTCGGACTGCTCTCGCACGACCTCGCCCACCGCCAGGTGTTCAACCAGCGCCTCCACAGCGAGTTCGGCGGGCGCATCGCCGCCAACCTGCTGATGGGCATGAGCTACGGCTGGTGGATGAACAAGCACACCCGCCACCACGCCAACCCGAACCACGAGGAGCGGGATCCGGACGTCAACCCGGAGATCGTGGTGTGGTCCCAGCAGCAGGCCCGCAAGGCCCGCGGGGTGGCCCGGTTCATCGGCCGGCGGCAGGCCTTCCTCTTCGTTCCGCTGCTCACCCTCGAAGGCCTCAACCTCAGCTTCAACAGCTTCCGGGCGCTCCGCAGCCCGATCATGAAGCGCCCGTACCTCGAAGGCACCCTGCTCGTCCTGCACTTCGCCGCGTACTTCGGACTCGTCTTCACCGCTCTCCCGGCCGGCAAGGCGTTCGCGTTCCTCGCCGTCCACCAGGCGCTGCTCGGCATCTACCTGGGGTGCGTCTTCGCCCCCAACCACAAGGGCATGCTGATGGTGACGCCCGAGATGAAGCTCGACTTCCTCCGCCGTCAGGTGCTCACCTCGCGCAACGTCCGCGGCGGGTTCACCATCGACGCGCTCATGGGCGGCCTCAACTACCAGGTCGAGCACCACCTCTTCCCCAGCATGCCGACCCCCGCCCTGGCCCGCGCCGCCCAGCTCACCCGTGAGTTCTGCGCGGAGAAGGACATCCCGTACTACGAGACCGGTCTGCTCCGCTCCTACCGGGAGATCTTCGCCCACCTCCACCGGACGGGCGAGCCGCTCCGCAGCGGGGAGTAGGGGAGCCGGGAACGCCGCGGCGGGCGCGCCGAGGGACCGCCGTCGTCCCGACGGCGGCACCGGCGCTCGGTCGTGGCGGGGCGGGCAGTCACTGGACGAGCTCGTCGGCCAGCAGGTCCATCAGCAGATTGTCGTGCCACGTCCCGTCGGGCCCGCGCTCGTACTGCCGCATCGTCCCGACCGGGCGGAATCCGACCTTCTCGTAGCAGCGGATCGCCGCCGCGTTGTCGGCCGCGGGGTCGATGATCAGCCGGTGGTAGTGGTGGTGGTCGACGAGGTGACGGGCCAGGGTGCGGACGGCGTCCGTTCCGTACCCCCGGCCGTGGCAGACCGGGTCGACGTAGATGTCCATGCCCGCGTGGCGGTACTCGTCGTCGTTCTCGGCGTACCACTGGACGGCTCCGACCGTCTGCCCCTCCGCCTCGATCACCAGGGTCTCGGTGCCCGGTTCGGCGAGGTCGGTGGTGACGGCGTCGGTGAGGTCGTCACCACCCCGCCAGCGGGCGTAGACCTCGGGTGTGCGGCGCACGGCGACGAGGGCCGGGATGTCGTCGGCCGTTGCGGAGCGGAGTGTGACGTGGGTGCCGTGCAGGATCGTCCCCATAGAGCGCATGCTTCCACGGAAGGGGTCGTTCGGCGAGCCGTTTTCCGCGTGGCACCCACCCGCCGTCACCAGGAGCGACTCGCCGCCGCGCAGGTGGGCCCGGGGCGTCAGCTGCCGAGCACGCGGGCCTTCTGTGCCGCGAACTCCTCGTCCGTGAGGACACCCTGGTCACGGAGCGTGGCGAGTTCCTTGAGCTGGTCGAGCTTCTCCTCCATGGAGGACGCGGCGGCCGGCGGGGACGCAGGCGGTGGGGCCGCGGGAGCGGGAGCCGGGGCGGGCTCCTGCTGGGCCCACCGGCCGGCCTGGCGGCGGGACACCCTGTTGGAGACGGCGGTGGCCGTACCGGCGACAACCGCGGTACGGGCGACCCCGCGGAGCAATCCGGGCATGGTCTCCTCCTTCGGACGTGGGGACGGAGGTGGTGCAGTACGGCGGGCGGTGTGTCAGCGGAGTTCTTCGAGCGCGTCCAGCGCCTCCACGAGGTCCTGGAGCGGCACGCGGCCGCTCGCGATCATCCGGGCACCCGTCCGGCGCAGCGCGGCGGCCAGCGGAGCGGCCCAGAGGTTCTCGTAGAGGAGGACGGCGGCGGAGTCGCCCGGTTCGAGGAGGGCACCCGCCTCGGCGACGTCCTCCTCGTCGACCAGCCCGGAGGAGGCGCCTTCGAACACGGTCAGGTCGAGCCGGCCGTCCCCGTCGACGTCCGCGAGTTCGAGGCCGACCAGCGACCCGTCCTCCTCCTTCTTGACGAAGGTCAGGTCGAGGATGCGGATGATGCCGCGGTCGACCAGGTCGACCAGCAGGGGCATCCCCTCGCCGGTCAGCCGGCTGCCGGGGAACTGGATGATGACGTAGTCGATGGGGCCCGGTTCGAGCGGTTCGCCGGCTTCGCCCGTCGCGGCGGCTTCGGCGGGGTCGTTGCTCACATCAGCTCCTGGAGGACGCGGCCCGGGGGAAGGACGGGCTCGGCACCACCGGGGGACGTGCTGCGGCGTGGACCGACACGGCGGAACGACGTCGTCGGGCACCACGGGACGGCGTCCGGCGCAGCAGCCGGCGGGCCGGGAGAGGTGTTGTCTGCGACGCTACCCCGCCGGGCCCGGCCCGGCATCACGAGTGCGGGAGGCGGCGGAGCCCGGTGGCCGGGCCGGACATCTCTCGGAAGAATCTCGGCGTGGGTGTCGATCCGGCCGCTGCCCGTTCGACGCAGGGGTGAGAGGCGGGGAGACGCCCCGCCCGCATCGACGAGGAGTGAGCCACCATGCCGCGCTTCATGACACTGATCCGCATCGACGAGCAGGACGGCCCCGGCCAGGCCGAGCCGGACCCCGGGTTCGAGGAGCGGATGGGGGCGCTGTTCGCGGAGATCACCAAGGCCGGGGTGATGCTGGACACCGCCGGGCTGCTGCCGACCGAGGAGGGCACCCGGGTCCTCTGGGAGGGCGGGAAGCTCAGCTACACCGACGGGCCGTTCACCGAGACCAAGGAGGTGGTGGGCGGCTACGCACTCCTCCAGTGCAAGGACAAGGCCGAGGCGCTGGAGTGGACCAGGCGCTTCCTGGAGACCCATCCGGTGAACTGGACGGTGGGTGCCGAACTGCGGCAGATCGACGAGGCCGCCACGCCTCCGGAGGCCTGATCGTCGGACGATCGGACGGGTCGTGGCCGCGTTTGCCCCGGTCCGGTGCGGCTGCTCTGATGGGTGACCGTGACGGAGCGCAGCGGGGCCGGCGCGGCCGGCCCGACGGAAGCGGCGGACGCGGTCGGCCCGGCCGGCGGGGCGGGTACGGCCGGCGGGGCCGGCGTCGCCGCGATGGTCGAGACGGTCTTCAGGATCGAGTCGGCGCGGATCATCGCCGGTGCCGCCCGCATCGTCCGCGACGTCGGCATCGCGGAGGAACTGGCCCAGGACGCGCTGGTCGCCGCGTTGGAGCAGTGGCCGGAGTCGGGGGTCCCGGAGCGCCCGGGCGCCTGGCTCACGGCCGCCGCCAAGCACCGGGCGATCGACCTCGTCCGCCGCAGGGAGACCTACGCGCGCAAACTCGCCGAGGTCGGGCGCACGCTGGAGGACGTCCCGCCGCCCGAGCCCGCCGGGCCGGACGACATCGACGACGACCTGCTGAGGCTGATCTTCACCGCCTGCCACCCGGTGCTGTCGGCGGAGGCCCGGATCGCCCTGACCCTGCGGCTGCTCGGCGGGCTGACCACCCCGGAGATCGCCCGCGCCTTCCTCGCCCCCGAGGCGACCGTCGCCCAGCGGATCGTGCGCGCCAAGCGCGGCCTGGCGAAGGCCCGGGTCCCGTTCGAGGTCCCGTACGGGGCGGAGCGGGCGGCGCGGCTCTCCTCCGTCCTGGAGGTCATCTACCTGATCTTCAACGAGGGCTACGCGGCCACCGCCGGGGACGACCTGCTCCGGCCCGGGCTCTGCGAGGACGCGCTACGGCTGGCGCGGGTCCTCGCCGGGCTGATGCCCGAGGAGCCCGAGGTGCACGGCCTGGCGGCCCTGCTGGAGCTCCAGGCCTCCCGGACGGCCGCCCGGACCGGGCCGGACGGGCGACCGGTCCTGCTGGCCGACCAGAACCGCGCCCGCTGGGACCGGCTGCTGATCCGGCGCGGCTTCGCCGCCCTCCGCCGGGCCGGCACCGGGCCGTACGCGGTCCAGGCCGCGATCGCCGCCTGCCACGCGCAGGCCGCGCGGTACGAGGACACCGACTGGGCCACCATCGCCGCCCTCTACGCGCGGCTGATGGCGATCACGCCGTCCCCCGTGGTGGAACTGAACCGGGCGGTGGCCGTGTCGATGGCCGAGGGCCCCGCCGCCGCGCTGGAGGTGGTGGACGCGCTGATGGCGGAACCGGCACTGGCCGGGTACCACCTGCTGCCGAGCGTGCGGGGCGACCTGCTGGCGCGCCTGGGGCGCGGCGCGGAGGCCCGGGCGGAGTTCACCCGCGCGGCGGGCCTGACCCGCAACGCACGGGAGCGGGAGCTGCTGTCGGCAAGGGCTGCGGCTACCGGGGTGGACACCTCCGGGACGACGGGCACGTTCGGCGGAGCGGGAGCGGGAGCGGAGTCCGGCGGGGCGGAGTCCGGCGGGGCCGGAGCGGAGGGGCGGGCGGGGCGGTGAGCCCTCAGAGTGCCTCGTCCAGCCGCAACCGGGCGCTGACCTGGCCGAGGCCCTGGGCCAGGACGGTGAGCTGCTCCCGGCTGAGGACGTCGATCAGCAGCTCCCGGACCAGGGCGACGTGGCCGGGGGCGGCCTCGCGCAGCATCTCGTGCCCCTCCTCCGTGAGTTCGGCGAAGACCCCGCGCACGTCGCTGGGGCAGGAGCGGCGTCCGACCAGGCCCATCCGCTCCAGCTGGGTGACCTGGTAGGTCAGTCCGCTCTTGGAGGTGACCAGCTTGTCCGCCAACTCGGTCATCCGCAGCGAGCCGGCCGGCGCCGCTGAGAGGTGGACCAGGATCTCGTACTGGGTGTGGGAGAGCCCCGAGTCCTCCTTGAGCTGGCGTTCCAGGCGGCGGTTGAGGAGGTTGCTCGCGGTGACGAAGCCCCGCCAGGCTGCCATCTCCTCGTCGTCCAGCCAGCGGGTTTCGCTCGGCGGGCGCGTGGAGGGCGCGGGGGGCGCGGAGGGTGCGGACGACGTGGAGGGCATGAATGGATCGTACTCCTGTTGTTCAAATTCGAACGACGGTGTACGGTCTAAAGTGTCGGAGTTCAAATTTGAACTACTAGCCGGTCGCCCGACCACCCGCCCGAGGAGCAGAGGAAGAGACGTCATGAGCACCGCGGCCCCCGAGCGCATGCCCGCCCTCTACCTGTCGCACGGCGCGCCGCCGCTCGCCGACGACCCGATCTGGCCCGGCCAGCTGGCCGCCTGGTCGGCCGACCTGCCGCGCCCCAAGGCGATCCTGATGGTCTCCGCGCACTGGGAGGAGGCCCCGCTCGCCCTCGGCGCCGTCCTGCCCGTACCGCTGGTCTACGACTTCTGGGGCTTCCCCGAGCACTACTACCGGGTCCGGTACGCCGCTCCCGGCGCACCGGAGCTCGCCGAGCGCGTGCGCAAGCTACTGCGCGCCCCCGGCACCCCCGTGCAGGACATCCCGGACCGCGGCCTCGACCACGGCGCGTACGTGCCGCTGGTCGAGATGTTCCCCGAGGCGGACGTCCCCGTCCTCCAAGTCTCGATGCCCACCCTCGACCCGCAGCGGCTGCTGGAGATCGGCCGCCGGCTCGCGCCCCTGCGCGACGAGGGCGTCCTGATCGTCGGCAGCGGCTTCTTCACCCACAACCTGCGGGCGCTCAGCCAGGACGGCCGGGTCACCTCGGTGATGGCCGAGTTCGACGACTGGGGCCGGCGCGCGCTGGCGGCGCAGGACCTCGACGCACTGCTCGACTTCGAGCGGAAGGCCCCGGCCGGACGGCTCGCCCACCCGCGGACCGAGCACTTCGCGCCGCTCTTCGTCACGCTCGGCGCGGGCGAGGGCGAGCTGGGCAGTCAGCGCACGGTCATCGACGGGTTCTGGAACGGACTGGCGAAGCGCTCGATCCAGGTGGGCTGACCCGGGTCTCCGAAGGCCGGGGTCCGGTCCCCCGGAGGCCGCGCCGGGCGCGGCACGCCGGACGGCCGCCCGCAGGATCTCGTGAGATCCGGCGGGCGGCCGTGGAATCAGGCCGTGGAATCAGGCCGTGGGCCGGGCCGTGTTGCGGTCAGGCGGTGGCGGTGGACGACTCGGTCGCGATCCGCTCGGCGGCGCTGCGCTCGACGCAGAACTCGTTGCCCTCGATGTCCGCGAGCGTGGCCCAGCCCTTGCCGTCGGGCGTGCGGTGATCGCCGACCAGCGTCGCGCCCAGCGCGAGCACGCGCTCCACCTCCTCGTCCCGGGTACGGTCCTGCGGCTGGACGTCGAGGTGGATGCGGTTCTTCACCGTCTTGCCCTCGGGCACCTGGATGAACAGCAGCGAGACACCCGACGAGACCACCAGGGCCTCCGGGTCACCGGGGTTGTCGTCGTCGCCGACCTTGCCGTCCAGCACCTGCGCCCAGAACTGGGCGAGGCGGTAGGCGTCGGCACAATCGATCGTCACATGTCGCACAAGAGAAGCCATGAGGGCCACTCTGACCTCGATCTTCCTCCCGGTCCAGCGCTTAATCCGGGCCGCTCCCCGGACCGGCGACGGGAGCGGTGGGATCGGAGGCCGACCCGGGCGCCCGGCGGCTGTGCAGGTGGCCGTCGAGCGGGAACGGGGGGAACGCCGGGAGGAGCGCCCGGTAGCGGTAGCCGGTCTTCTCCGCCACCCGGCAGGACGCCGGGTTGTCCACCTGGTGCAGCAGGTCCAACCGGACCAGGCCGTCCGCCGCGAACACCTCGAACGCCCAGCCGGTGAGCGCCTCCAGCGCGCGCGGAGCCACACCCCGGCCGCGCGCGGCGGCGGCCGTCCAGTAGCCCACCTCGGAGACGGGGCTGCCGCGCTCGCCGCGCTTGAGCACCACGTTGGCGAGCAACGTCCCGGCCGGGCCGCCGGGGCCGCCGGGGCCGCCGGAACCCTCCGCGCCGCCCCCGCCCGCCAGGACGGCGAAGCTGTACCGGGTGCCCTCCGCCCAGCCGCGTTCCTGCGCGTCGAGCCAGCGGGCGGCCCCGTCGAGGTCGGCCACCGGGAACCGGGTGAAGTGCCGCAGCGTCGCGTCCCGGTAGATCTCGACCAGGGCCGGGGCGTCCTCCGCCCGGAAGGGGCGCAGGACGAGCCCGTCGGCCGCCGGCCCGCCGAGCACGGTCGTCACCGGAGCCCCTCCCAGCCCCACCGAGGGGTGGGGCCCGGGTCTCCGAGGTCGGTGCCGGCCGGGGAGGCGGAGACGTCCTTGGCGATCCTGGTGCCCCAGTCGAAGTACTCCAGGACGCGGCGGCGGAGGAGTTCGTCGTCGGGCAGTTCCTTCCCGACGGCCTCGGCCATGAGCTCCACCCAGCGGGTGCGCTGTTCCTCGGTGATGGCGAGGCCGAGGTGGGAGCGGAGCAGGGACTGGTGACCGCCGAGGTCGGTGGTGAAGCGGTCCGGACCGTCGAAGATCTCGGCCAGCCAGACGGCGACGTGCTCGATGTGGGTGGGCGTGAAGTCCGCGAAGACCGGCGCGAGGAGCGGGTCGGCGAGGACGCCCCGGTAGAAGGTGTTGCTCAGCCGGCGAAGGGCGTCCAGGCCGCCGATCGCGTCGTAGAAGCTGTCGGAACGGTCGAGGCTGTCGGAGCGGTGGTCGCTCATCAGCGGTACTCCCCCGTGGGTCGGTGTGTCGTGACCCTTCCTAGCAGGGGTGCGGAGCGCGCCGTTCCTCCTCCCGGGTGTTTTCGCCGCCGGCTCAGCAACCGGATATCGGTCTTCCGGTTCGGGCGCCCTTGACCTTGACGCAGGCGGCAGGGTCGGAAGGTTGCGCCATGAACGGGACGACGCGGACACGTGAGGCAGTGCGGCAGGACCCCCGGGTGGTCGTGGTCACCGGGGCGGGGACGGGGATCGGGCAGGAGACGGCGTGGGCGTTCGCCGCGCAGGGGCCGGAGGTCCGGGTGGTGGCGGTCGGGCGGCGGGCCGAACCGCTCGCGGAGACGGCGAGCCGCGCGCCGGGCCGGATCGTGCCGCTGGCGGTGGACATCACGGCGCCGGACGGGCCGGAGGCGATCGTCCGGGAGACGCTGGAGCGGTTCGGGCGACTGGACGTCCTGGTCAACAACGCCGGCATCGCCCCGCCCGGCCCGCTCGGCGACTACCCCGCGGAGGGCGTCGGCGCGCTCCTCGCCACCAACCTCACCGCCCCCGTCCTGCTCGGCCAGGCCGCCCTCGCCGCGCTGACGGAGAGCCGGGGCGTGATCGTCAACGTCAGCACCGCCGTCGGCCAACGGGGTTGGCCGACGAACTCGGTGTACGCGGCGGGCAAGGCCGCGATCGACACGATCACCCGCAGCTGGGCGGTGGAGCTGGCGCCGCGCGGCATCCGGGTGGTGGCGGTGGCACCCGGCGCGATCGAGACGCCGATCGCCGGCGCGCTGCGGATCGCCCGGGAGCGGCTGGCCGTGCTGGAACGCCGCATCGCCGCGCAGCACGAGGCCCGGGACCGGCTGGTCGCCGCGATCGCGGCCGCGGAGGCCGAAACCCTCGCACAGGGCGCGTCTCCCGGGCAGGGAGTGGCCTCGGTCGCGGCCGACGAGGCGGCCGCACCGGCCTGATGCCGGACGGCGACGCGGCGGGCGCGGGGGCCGGACGGGCCGGCGGTTCGGCGCGGGCGCCCGTACGGGTGACACCCCCGATCGGGGGTGTGCAGGGCGCGACGCGCGGAGGACAGTGGGCGCATGCAGATTCCACTCTCCGTGATGGACTTCCTCGACCGGGCCGAGCTGGTCTACGGCGACCGGGTCGGCATCGTCGACGAGCCGCTCCAACCGGCCGAATCCTGGGGCGATCTGACATATCGTCAGGTTGCGCGGCTGGCCCGGGCACAGGCCGCCGGACTGGACCGGCTCGGGGTCGGCCCGGGCGAGCGGGTCGCCGTCGTGTCGCACAACTCCGCCCGGCTGCTGACCTCGATGTACGGCGTGAGCGGCCACGGCCGGGTACTGGTGCCGGTGAACTTCCGCCTGAAGGCGGAGGAGGTGTCGTACATCGTCGAGCAGAGCGGCGCCTCCGTCCTGCTGGTGGACCCTGAACTGGCCGACCCGCTGGCCGGGGTGGTCGCCAAGCACAAGTTCGTGATCGGTGCGGACAGCGACGCCCTGCTGTACGACTTCGACAACGCGCCGCGCCGGTACGCGATCTCCGAGAACGACACCGCCACCGTCAACTACACCAGCGGAACCACCGCCCGCCCCAAGGGCGTTCAGCTCACCCACCGGAACATCTGGCTGAACGCCGTCCTGATGGGACTGCACTTCGGGGCCGGCGACCGGGACGTCTACCTGCACACCCTGCCGATGTTCCACGCCAACGGCTGGGGCCTGCCGTTCTCCCTCACCGGGCTGGGCGCGCAGCACGTGGTGCTCCGGAAGGTGGACGGCGCCGAGATCCTGCGCCGGATCGACCGGCACGGGGTGACCTTCCTCTGCGGCGCGCCGGCGGTGGTGCAGATGGTGCTGGACGCGGCCGAGGACTGGGACGGTCCGGTCCCCGGCCGGGACCGGGTGCGGATCATCGTGGCCGGGGCGCCGCCGCCGACCTCGGTGGTGCAGCGGGTCGAGTCCGAACTCGGCTGGGAGTTCATGCAGATCTACGGCCTGACCGAGACCTCGCCGGTGGTGACGGTGAACCGCTCCCGCGCCGAGTGGGACCTTCTCCCCGCCGCCGAGCGGGCCGAGAAGCTGGTGCAGGCGGGCTCGCCCGCGATCGGCAACCAGGTGCGGGTGGACGGCCAGGGCGAGGTCCTGGTCCGCTCCAACGTGGTGCTGGACGGCTACTGGCAGCAGCCGGCGGCCACCGCCGAGGCGATCCGGGACGGCTGGTTCCACACCGGCGACGGCGGCACCCTGGTCGACGGCTACCTGACCATCTCGGACCGGAAGAAGGACGTGATCATCAGCGGTGGGGAGAACGTCTCCTCGATCGAGGTGGAGGACTGCCTCTACGACCACCCCGCGGTGGGCGAGGCCGCGGTGATCGGCGTCCCGGACGCCAGGTGGGGCGAGACGGTCAAGGCGCTGGTGGTGCTCAAGCCGGGCGCCGAGGCCGACGAGGCGGAGCTCATCGCGCACTGCAAGGAGCGCCTGGCCGGGTACAAGTCACCCACCTCGGTGGAGATCCGGGACACGCTGCCGCGCACGACCACCGGCAAGCTGCAGAAGTTCCGGCTCCGCGAGCCGTACTGGGCGGGGCGGGATCGGAAGGTCAACTAGCTCGCGTCCAGGAGGCCCGACTCGCGCGCCGCCAGGGCGAGTTCGGTGCGGTTGCGGACACCCAGCTTGTGCATGGCGCTCTTCAGGTAGCCGGTCACCGTGTTGCAGGTGAGGCCGAGCTGGGCGGCGATCTCCGGGTTGGTCCGGCCGGTCGCCGCCCAGCGGAGCACCTCGTGCTCGCGCCGGGTCAACGGCGTCGCGGGGGCCGCCGCCCGGGGCGCCTTCCGGGTCGGGGGGCCGCTCCAGGCGGCGGCCCCGGCCAGCGCCCTGGTGGCCGCCTCGGCCAGCCTGCCGACGGCGGCGATCCGGACGTCCCCGAACGGGACGACCGCACGCAGCGACGCGTACACCACGCCGTGCACGGCACCGCCGTGCAGCAGCGGGACGGTGAGCATCGCGTACAGGTCCTCGGCGATGACGGCGGCGTCGTAGTGGTGCGAGATGGTGGTGGCGGCCCGGTAGTCGGGCACCCAGCTGGGGGCGCGCTCGGCCAGCGCCCGGCCGCCGAGGCCGGTCCCGGCGGGGACGGCGAGGCCGTGCAACAGGTCGGCCCTGGTGCCGGCCCAGTGCCGCAGCACCATGCCCGCGGGACCGCGCCCGCGGGCTCCCCGGCCGGGCGCACCCGGTTCCGGCACGCCGACCAGGCCGACGTCGGCGCCGCAGTCGGCCACCACCCGGCGGGCGAGGTCGCCGAGCACGGCGTCCCGCACGAGCTCGGCGGCCCGTGCGGCGAGGTCGTCGGGGGCTCCGGTGACGGCGGTCGTGGCGGTCATGCGTGATTCTCACACGGGGTCCGGGCGTTGAGGAGGGGTCGGGACGCGCCTTCGGCGTGCGTGTTCCGTGGAGTTCCGGGCGAGCCCGGGCGGCACGGCGTAGGGTGCGGGCGCGAGGTTACCGGCGAGTCACTACCAGGGTGGCCACAGGTGCGAAGGGAAGATCCATGACGGAACCGAACACTCCCGGGGGGTCGGCCGTGCTGACCGGACTGCTGGCCGACCTGCGGGCCGAGAGCGAGGTGCTGGACGGGCTGGTCGCCGGACTGGAGCCGGAACAGTGGGCCGCGGACACCCCCGCCCGGGGGTGGACGATCGCGCACCAGATCGCACACCTCGCCTGGACGGACGACTGGTCGGACCGGGCGGCCCGCGACCCCGAGGGCTTCGTCACCGAGTCCGGCCGGGTCTTCGGCGAACTGCTGGCGGCCGGCGCGGACCCGGTCGAGGACGGCGCCTCCCGCGGAGCCGCCGAGGATCCGGCCGCCCTGCTGGCCCGCTGGCGGTCGGGGCGGGGGCGGCTGGCGGAGGCCCTCGCGGCGGTGCCGGCCGACACGCGCCTGCCGTGGCTGGGCCCGCCGATGAAGGCCCCGTCGATGGCGACCGCGCGCCTGATGGAGACCTGGGCGCACGGGCAGGACGTCGCGGACGCGCTCGGTGCCGTCCGCGAGCCGACCGCGCGGCTGCGGCACATCGCGCACCTGGGCATCCGGACCAGGGGGTTCGCGTTCACGGTGCACGGGCTGCCGGTGCCGGAGTCCCCGGTGCGGGTGGAACTCACCGCGCCGGACGGGACGGTGTGGACGTGGGGCCCGGCCGGGGCGGCGGACCGGGTCGACGGGCCCGCCCTGGACTTCTGCCTGCTGGTCACCCGGCGCCGGCACCGCGACGACCTCTCGCTGACGACCACCGGCGACGCGGCGGAGACCTGGCTGCCGATCGCCCAGGCCTTCGCGGGGCCGCCCGGGGAGGGCCGAAAAGCGGGATCATCACCCCGGTAAATAACATGATGATGCGCCATATCAAGGCGCAATCGGTCTAAACCACACGTTTCGGCGATATCCAGAGTTCGTCGGCGAATGATGGACTGCCGCCATGACTCGGATGAACACCATGCGTACCGTCCTGGCCGGCGCCGCCGCCCTCCTCGCGGTGGGCGGCCTGGCCGCCACACCAGCCCAGGCCGCGTTCGCGCCGCCCGCGGGCACGGCCGCCGCCGCGCACGCGGAGGTGCGGGCCGGTACTCCGGCCGCCCACCGGGTGGTCACCTTCTTCGAGGAGTACCGTCGGGCGGTCCTCGGCGAGAGCGGCGAGACCCCGCGCGCCGTCCGCGAGCGCTACCTCACCCCGCACCTCGACTTCCGGCTCGACGCCTGGGCGCACGATCACGACGCCGACCCGGTGTTCCGCGCCCAGAACGTCCCGGCGGACTGGTCCGCCCAGCAGGTGAAGGAGGAACTCGGCTTCGCCTCCGTCCGGCTCACCGAGTTCTGGAGCGGGGGCGAGAGCCGGCACGTCTGGTACGTCGTCCGCCTCGTCGACCTGCGGATCGTCGAACTCAACGACCGGCCCGCCTTCTGAGCCCCGGGGAACGACCTCCGGACGGCTGAGAGAAGAACTCCGGCGCGGCGCAGACACCCCCCACGACTGCGCCGCGCCGGTGACGTCCCCGGGCGACGGGGCCCGGGTCACCTGCCGCCGTCGCCGACGAGGAGCAGGCCCCGGCCCGCGCCGAGCGCCCCGTCGACCCAGGCCGGCAGGTCCTCTCCGACCAGTGCCTCGACCTCCTCGATCGCGTCCTCGTCACCGCCCGGGAGCAGCTCGACGTCGTCGTGGATCCGGCCGGTGTCGAATCCGGCCAGTTCGGCGAGGACGGCGGCGAGGGCCCCCGGCTCCGCGAAGGTGGGAAAGGGCCACGGATCGTCGGGCGCCGCCTCGGCCCGCGGGAAGGCCCACGGCCGCCCCCAGAGCTCGGCGAGGGCCGGCAGCCCCCAGGCGACGAAGGCCCCCGTCAGCTCGTCCCAGCCCCGACCGGGCAGGACGATCGAACCGAGCGGCTCCCCGACCGTGGGGCCGAGGAGTTCCAGCAGCCAGGTGTAGCCCGCCGGGCGGTCCGGATCGAGACGCCCGGTGACGAGCTCCCGCAGCGCCGTTCGGACCTCGGCGGGCTCGGTGCCCCGCAGCAGGGCACCGGCCGCCGTCAGGTCCTCGATCCTTCCGAGGGCCTGCCGGACGAGGTCCTCGTCCCGGGATCCGACCAGGGAGAGGAGGGCGTCCGCGTCGACCGCGTATGCGGAGAGGTACTGTTCAGCCATCCCCGATTATCTGCACACCGCCATGTCGGCTCCACCGCAGGGCCGTTGAGGGGCACGACGGCGCGACCCTGCCGGGCCCGCCCCGGGGTCACGGGGTCACGGGGTCACGGGGTCACGGGGCCGACTGTCCGGGCCGCCGGTCCGGCGTCCGCGCGGCGGTCTCGGCCGACTTGGTCCAGGGGGAGACACCGAGCTTGCCGGTGGTCCCCAGATCGAGCTCGGCGGGAACGGTGAGACGGGGGCGGCCCGGCAGCGGGGCGACGTCCAGGAAGCGGCCGTGGTCGGCCACCCTGTCGCCCGCGGTGACGGTGTTGCGCCAGGCCACCTGGAACTCGGCGGTCTCCCCGGGCCGGAGGGTGACCGGCTTCGCGGCTGCGTCGAAGTTCTCCAGCGTCGCGATGCCCGCCGAACCGCTGCCGACGGTCACCGCGAGGGGCGCGCGTTCGGCGTCGAGGACGCGGATTCCGGGACGGCCGTTGAGGGTGTAGGAGCGGGTCCCGCAGTTGGTCAGCCGGATCGACATGACACGCAGGCCCATCGCCGCGGCGACCTCGCCGACGGCCGGCGAGACGCCCTCGGGGGAACAGACGGGGGCAGGGGTCGACGGCCCGGGGGGCACGGCACCGGAGGGAAGGGCATCGGCGGTGACCAGCGGGAAGGCGGTCGGCCGGGCGCTCGCCGCCGGGGCGGTGGCAGCCGGGGTGGCGACAGCCGAAGCGGTGGGCGCGGCCGAGGACGGCGCGGCGCCGATCGTGCGCGCCGGGCCGGGCGCTCCCCCGCCGGCCCCGGTCACCGAGGTGCTTCCGCAGCCGGCCACCGCCACGACGGCCCCGAGCAGCACGCCTGCCCGGGCCAGGATCGGTGTCCGGCGGGCGGCGGCCGACTGGGTCGAGTTCATGGGACCGATCATGGCATGAAACGGGAGGCACTCCGTTCGTGCGCGGCGTAGGCTCGCGCCATGCTCGACTCGCCGCCGGTCCCCGACCTCCTGTCCCATCTCCGTTCCGTGGGAACGGTGTTCGCCTCCTTCACCGCACAGGACTCCGGCTGCGTGGCGTACGGGGTGGTGGAACCCGGCGGGGCCCGCTGGTTCGTGAAGGCCGCCGTGACGGAGCGCGCGGTGGCGTCGATGGAGCGGGCCGCCGCACTGCACGCCGCCGTCCGGCACGAGGCGATCGTCCCGCAGTTGCACCGCTTCACGGCCGCCGGGCTGCCGGCGGTGGTGATGCCGTGGCGCGACGGCGAGGTGCTGTACCACCCGACGACGGACGGCGGCCGGGGTGCCGCCGTCCGGACCGACCCGGCGAGCCCGACAGCCCGCTTCCGTTCCCTGCCGGTGCCCCTGGTGGCGGAGGCCCTGGACACCGTCCTGGACGCGCATCTGGCGGTCGCCCGGGCCGGGTTCGTCGCCTGCGACTTCTACGACGGCTGCCTGCTGTACGACTTCGCGCGGCACCGGCTGCACCTGTGCGACCTGGACGAGTACCGCCCGGGGCCGTTCACCGTCGACGTGGACCGGCTGCCGGGCTCGAAGCGGTTCATGGCGCCGGAGGAGTTCCGGCGCGGCGCGGTGATCGACGCCCGCACCACGGTGTTCACGCTGGGCCGTGCCCTGCGGCTCCTGCTCGATGCCGGCGACGAGGAACGGGACTGGCGCGGGGGCCCGGCCCGACTCGCCGTGCTGGAGCGGGCCACGGCGGCCGATCCGGCCGAACGCTGGCCCGGCGTCGAGGAGTTCGCCGCCGCCTGGCGAGCCGCGTGAGTCACCCGAACCGTCCGGGGCGCTGAACCCGGCACCGCAAGCACCACCTGCACCCGCCCGCACCGCTGCGGAGGCGGCGGGTCCGGGGGCCCGGGGCCTCCGCCGGGCCACGGCGTCTCAGATGCCGATCCGCAGCGGGGTGAGCCGGGTGGCGACCAGGTTGGTGGCGCCCCGGTCGCGCTCGACGTGCCCGTACACGAGCAGGCCGGCCCGGTCGAGGGCGGCGCGGCGCTGCGATTCCCAGACCGGCCGGCTGCAGATGACGTTGATCAGCCCGGTCTCGTCCTCCAGGCTGAGGAAGAGCACCCCGCCCGCCGTCGGCGGACGCTGCCGGTGGGTGACCAGCCCGCCGACCACCACCGCCGAACCCGGCACCACGTCCGGGAGCTGGGCGGCGGTGAGCGCGCCGCCGCGTTCCAGGTGGTCGCGCAGGTGCTGGAGCGGGTGACTGGTCGCGGAGGTGCCGGTTGCCCAGAGGTCGGCGATGGTCTCCTCGATCGGGGTCATCCCGGGGAGCGGCGGCGCCTCGGTGCCGGGCGTCGTCCCGGGGATGAGATCCGCCGAGACCCCCGCGAACGCCCCTGCCGCCCAGAGCGCCTGCCGCCTGTTCAACCCGAAGCAGCCGAACGCGCCCGCCGAGGCGAGCGCCTCCATGGCCGGTGCGGGCAGACCGGTCCGGCGGGCGAAGTCCTCCAGGTCCGTGTACGGCTGCCCGGCCGCGACCGCCTCGGCCTGCGCGGCGCCGATGCCCCGTACGGTGTCCAGGCCGAGCCGGATCGCGGGCTGCGGCGTGCCCGCGGTCAGCGGCGGCGCGGGCGTCGGCCCCCGGTACGGCTCCAGGGTGGGCCGGGACCCGCTGGCGTTGACGTCCACCCCGCGCACCCGGACGCCGTGCCGCCGGACGTCCGCGATCAGACTGAGCGACGAGTAGAAGCCCATCGGCTGGTTGGCCAGCAGCGCGCAGGTGAAGGCCGCCGGATAGTGGTACTTGAGCCAGGCGCTGGCGTACACGAGGTAGGCGAAGCTGATCGCGTGCGACTCCGGGAAGCCGTAGTTGGAGAAGGCCTCGATCTTGGTGTAGACGTCCTCGGCGACCTCCTCCGGGATGCCGCGTTCGGCCATCCCGCCCAACAGCCGCTCGCGCAGCCGGGCCACGCGTTCGTGCGAGCGCTTGGCGCCCATCGCCTGACGGAGGAGGTCCGCCTCGGCGGGAGTGAACCCCGCGCAGTCGATGGCCAGTTGCATCATCTGCTCCTGGAACAGCGGCACCCCGAGGGTCTTGCCGAGCGCGTTCTCCATCAGCGGGTGCGGGCAGCCGGCCGGCTCCACCCCCGCGCGCCGGCGCAGGTACGGGTGGACGGACCCGCCCTGGATCGGGCCGGGCCGGATCAGCGCGACCTCCACCACCAGGTCGTAGAAGTGGTCCGGCTTGAGCCTCGGCAGGGTGGCCATCTGGGCGCGCGACTCGACCTGGAAGACACCCACCGTGTCGGCCCGCCGCAGCATCGCGTACACGCCCGGGTCGTCGTCCGGGACGGTCGCCAGGTCGTAGCGCCGGCCGTGGTGCTGCTCGACCAGGTCACAGGCGTCGTGCAGGGCCGCGAGCATGCCGAGACCGAGCAGGTCGATCTTCACGAGTCCAGCGCCGGCCACCGACTCCTTGTCCCACTGCAGCACGGACCGCCCCGGCATCCGGGCCCACTCGGTCGGGCAGATCTCCGCGATCGGCTCCCGGGTGAGCACCATGCCGCCCGAGTGGATACCCAGGTGGCGCGGCAGACCGTGGAGTTGTCCGGCGAGGGAGAGCACGTCGGCGGGCACCACGGCGTCCGCGCCGGGCGGGGAGCGGAAGTCGGCCTGCCGGCTGAACGCGTCCACCTGCCCCTGCGGGTAGCCGAGCACCCGGGCGGCGTCGCGCAGTGCCAGCCGGGGGCGGTAGGTGATCACGTTGGCGACCTGGGCGGCGTGCTCGCGCCCGTACCGGCGGTAGACGTACTGGATGACCTCCTCGCGGCGGCGGTTCTCGATGTCCAGGTCGATGTCGGGCGGCCCGTCGCGGGCGGTGGAGAGGAAGCGCTCGAAGAGCAGCCGGTAGTGGACCGGGTCGACGGCGGTGATCCCGAGCGCGAAGCAGACCGCCGAGTTGGCCGCCGAACCGCGCCCCTGGCACCAGATCCCCTCCCGGCGGCAGAAGTCGACGATGTCGTGGACGATCAGGAAGTATCCGGCCAGGTCGAGATCCTCGATGACGTCCAGCTCGCGGGCGAGCTGACGGCGGGCCGGGCCGTTGCCGGGCCCGAAGCGGGCCGGGCCGCCCTCGGCGACCAGCGCGCGCAGATGGCTGATCTCGGTGTGGCCGGACGGGACGGGGTAGCCGGGCAGTTCCGGATCCAGCTTGGCGAAGTCGAAGGCGCAGGCACGGGCCAGGTCCACGGTCGCCTCCCGCACGCCGGGGAAGCGGGCCAGTCTGGCGGCCATCTCGCGGCCGGAGCGCAGGTGCGCGGTGCCGGCGGCCTGCGTCCAGCCCGCCGCCTCCGGGAGCGTACGGCGCTCGTGCAGTGCGGCGAGGCTCTGGGCGAGACGGCCCTGCGCGGGGCCGGCGTGGTGGGCGTTGGTGGAGGCGACGGTGGTCAGGCCCAGCCGGGCGGCCAGGGCCGCGAGGGCGTCGTTGCGCAGGTCGTCGCCGGGCAGCCACTGGTCGATCAGTTCGACGTGGACGTTGTCGCGGCCGAACGCCTCGGCGAGCGAGCGGAGTTGACGCTCGGCCCCGCCGGCGTCGGGGCCGGGGCCGGGGCCGGGGCCGGGGAGGAGGGTGGAGTTGGGGAGGAGGGTGGAGCCGGGAAGGAGGGTGGGGACGGGGGCAGGACCGCCGCCGGTGCCGGAACCGGCGGGTGCGGCCGGGGATGCGGGGGTGCTCGCGAGGGCGGCGGGGACGCGGCCGAGGCGGCAGCCGGTGAGCACCGCCCAGTGGCCGTCGTGCGCGTCCGCGAGAGCCGCGAAGTCGTAGGCCGGCTTCCCCTTGGCCCCGCCCGCGAGTTGGGCCGCCCCGATGGCGGCGGACAGGCGGCGGTAGCCCTCCGGGTCGCGCGCCAGGACGAGGAGGTGTTCGACCCGCCCCCTCTCGTGACCGATCGTCAGTTCCGCGCCGAAGACGGTGGCCACGCCCGCCTCACGGGCCGCCGCGGCGAGTCTGACCGCTCCGTAGAGGCCGTCGTGATCGGTGAGCGCGAGCGCCTCGACGCCCAGCCGGGCGGCCTCGGCGACCAGTGCCTCGGGGTCGCTGGCGCCGTCGAGGAAGCTGAAGGCGGAATGGACGTGCAGTTCGGCCCAGGCGGGGGCAGGGGCGGAGTCAGGGGCCGGGCCGGCGGGTCCGGCGGGTCCGGCGGGTCCGGCGGGTCCGGCGGTTTCAGGATCGCGGCGCAGCGGGACGACGTCGCCACCCGCCGGGCCGGGCCGGCCGCCGGTCAGGCGGCGGCGCAGCTCGCTCCAGGGGAGGGTGGGGTGACTCGTGAATCCCATCGGGGGTGACGCCTTCGGTCTCTCGTTTTCCTGACCCCCCTCGGTCGTTCGCGCCGGGCCGCCGGAGCGCCCCGGTGTCAGTCGTAGCCGGCCTCCACGAGCCAGACGCCCCCCTCCACCGTCAGCAGCAGCGCGAGGCCGCCCGCCACCGTGACCTGGAAGCGCGCCCGGCGGCGGGCGCGCGCCGGATCCCACCAGTACTCGACGGCCGGCCAGGGCCCGGTCCAACCGTCCACCGCCAGTTGCCGCCCGCGCACCGTGACGGTGGACGGCCGGGCCGACACCCCCGCCCGGCCGTCCACCGTCACCGGTCGCCCGTCCGCGTCCAGCACCGCCGCCGGCAGCGGGGTGCGGTGCACCACGGTCGGCCAGACGTCCCGTAGCCGCCCCGGCCAGGGCGCGTCGGCGGGCGCGTCCGGGTCGTACGGCTCGCCCCACGGCACTCGGACCGCCTGCTCGTCCGGCCCCCGTCCGCCTGCCGGCTCGATCCGGCGCAGCCCGGCATGCCCGAGCACCGCCTGGACCCTGGCCACCGCGCGTTCCACCCGGTCGTCCGCCACCGCCTGCCCCCAGAGGGCGAGTTGCCGGCCCTGGTCGGGGGTGAGGTCGTCGGGGACGAGGCGCAGCGCGGTGAAGCCTCCCGCGCCGGGGTCCTCGGAGTCGTGGCGGCTCTCCGGGCCCCGGGGGTTCCGGCGGTCCCGGGGACTGCCGGGGCCGCGGAGGCCGTCCGGGTCGTGGGGGCCGCGGGGGCCGCCGGCCGGCCCGGCGTCGAAGGTGCCCGTGCTCTGCCAGGCCTGGAGCTGCCAGCGGACCCGTTCGGCGAGCGCCGTCGCCGAGAGCCGGCCCTCGTGCCGCCAGAGCCGCGCCACGGTCCGACCGTCCGCGCACTCCACCTCGACGGCCACCCGCTGGCAGGTCAGCCCCGCCCCGGCGAGCCGTTGGTGCAGCCGCTCGGCCAGGGTCCGGGCCACGAACACCAGGGGCTCGGCGAGCGGCTCGGGCGGGTCGAAGCGCTGCTCGACCGAGAGGTCCGGCCCGCCCGTACGCGGCACCAGCGGGCGCGGCTGCAACCCGCGGGCCAGCCGGTGCGCCGTCGTACCGGCCGGGCCGAAGCGGTCCGCCACCGCCTCGGCCGGCAGCGCGGCGAACGCCCCGACCGTGGGCAGGCCCAGCCGGTCCAGCAGCTCCGCCAGCACCTCGTCACCGAGCACGGCCACGGGGTAGGGCGCGAGGAACTCCGCCGTCCGCCCGGCCGGGACCAGCACGCCCGCGCGGGCGGCGAGCACGGCGGCGAACAGGCCGTCGGCCACCCCGACCTGCCCGCACGGGGCAGGGGCAGCGGCGAGACCCTCCGCCGGAGGGGGCCCCGGTCGCCCGGCCTCCGGCCCCCCGGGCTGCGGGCCGGACGGGTCGGGCTGCGGGCGCGCGCCCTCCCGACGGGGCTCCGCCGGGTGAGGAGCCTCCGGCGGGTGCGCAGCCGCCGGGCCGAGGCCGTCCGGGCGGGACTCCGGGCGGGCGGGTTCCGGCGGGTAGGCCGCCGGCCGGGCGAAACCGCCGCGCGCGCCGTCCCTGGCCGCGGGCGTGGCGGCGAACAGCTCGTCCACCCCGGCGGTCCGGCGGCGGGGTGCGGTCCGGTCCGCGTCCGCCGGGTGCAGCGGGACGACCTCGGCGACCTCGGCGACCGGAGCGGGGCCCCGGTCGTCGGGGCTCGTGCCGGGGCTCGCGCCGGGACGGGTGCCGGGGTCGAGTCCGGGGTCCGGCGCAGGGCGGACACCGGCCGCCGACTCGGCATCTGCCGGGTGCACCGGCCGGCCGGCCGCCGCAGGGCCGGCGTCGGTGGCCGCCGCCGTCGGGACGGCCGCCGCCAGGGCAGCCGTCACCGCGCCCTGGACCTTCGCCGCGAGCGATTCCTCCCCGCCGAAGTACCGGCCCGGGCCCTTCACCGGGATCGCGCACAGCCCCGGGCGCAGCACCTCCACCCGCGGGGTGAAAGCCTCCACCGCCGCGACCACCGGCTCGAACCGCCGGGTCTCCGCCTCCGGGTCGCGGTCGCGCAGCTCCAGCGCGGGGCAGAGGCGCTGGGCCAGCTTGAGCCGCTGCCCCTGCCGCACTCCGGCCGCGCGGGCCGCCGCCGAGCACGCCAGCACCCGGCCGCCCTCGACCACCGCCACCGGGATGCCGCCGTCGGCACTCCCCGCAGCGACCGGGCGCCCGTCCGCGCCGATGCTCCCGTCCGCACCGGCGGCCACCGCCGGGCCGGCGTCCCCGGGGCGCTCGACGGCCACCACCGGCCAGTCCGGGCACCAGACCACCAGCACCCGCGGGGTACCGGCCCCGCTCACCCCGCTCGCTCCGCCGTCGGCCATCTCACACCACCGCCATACGGTCGAGGCCCGCCCCGGCCCCCGACGTCACGTCCTCCCCCGCCTCGTCCACCACGACCCCGGCGGCCGTCTCCTCCACGACCCGCGCCGTGCCGTGCGCGTCCGGCAGCCAGAGCCGGGCGGTCCGCCCGCGCACGGCGGAGCCGCGCCCCTCCGCGACGACCTCCACCTGCCGCCCGGTGAGCTGCCCGTGCCCGTCGCCCAGTCCGAACCACTGCCCGGACCGCACGCCCAACCGCAGCCCGGCCCCCGGCCACGGCCCGGCCACCAGGAGCACGCAGGCGCTGCGGCGCAGCACGGCCGCCAGCCGGGCGGCCAGGTTCGGTGGAACGGGGCCATCCGGGCGCAGCATGATCAGCTCGACCGCCCCGGCCAGCACCGACACCACCTCGGCCCAGTGCGGCCCGGGGTCGTCGGCCACCAGCAGTCTCCGCAGGTCCAGCCCGTATCCGGCGGCCGCGGCCAGCCCGAGGTCAGGCAGCCCGACCGCCGCCGCCCACCCGCCCTCGGTCTCCCGCACTCCGGCGGCCAGCGCGAGCAGCAGCCCGGCGTCCCCGCCCGCCACCGACACCGCCGTCCCGCGCCGCAGGCCGCCCTCCGGCAGTACGCCCCGCAGCGCCGGCACCACCGGGAGCAGTCCGCGCCCGGCATCGGTGCCCGTCCCGCCGGCCTCGCGCAGCGCAGCCGCAGACGCCACCGGTCGGAGCGGCCTCCGCTCGACGGTGGATTCGAAAACAGATTCGAAAACGGGCACGCCCCCAGGATCGAACATTCGTTCGTAAAGATTCAAGTCCGATTACCCCACCCCAACCGCTACGCTCCGTGACATCGACGGGCGTCCCGGCACCGACCGGGCACCCGGCCCAGGGGCCGGGGAGCCGGCGGCCGGGGCGCCCGCAGGATCCGGAACCCGCCCTCGACCGCCCCGCCACGAACCGTCTCGGACCGTCTCGGACCGCGCTCGACCACCCCTCACCGCCGAAGGCCCGACGCGGGTTCGGACGCCGAAGTACCCGACGGGGAAATAGGGGTGACCGAACGTCGAGGGGACAGCAGACTTCCCCCATGACTCGCACGGATCACTTCAAGAAGGACCTCCGGACCTATCTGCAGGACGCCCGGGACGCCCTGCTGTGGAAGCTCGAAGGGCTGTCGGAGTACGACGTCCGCCGACCGCTGACCCCCACCGGGACCAACCTGCTGGGGCTGGTCAAACACACGACCGCCGCGGAGGCGATGTACTTCGGAGAGGCCTTCGGGCGGCCGTTCGAGGCGCCGCGCCCCTGGATCACGGGTGACGCCGAACCCAACTCGGACTTCTGGGCGACGCCGGAGGAGAGCCGGGAGCACATCGTCGAGCTGTACCGCGCGGCCTGCGCCCACGCCGACGAGACCATCGCGTCACTGGCGCTGGAGGTGGTCGGGCGGGTGCCCTGGGGGAACCGGAGCGAGGTGACCCTCCACCACAGCCTGGTCCACATGATCGCCGAGACCCAGCGGCACGCCGGGCACGCCGACGTCGTCCGGGAGCTCGTGGACGGTGCCACCGGACAACGCCGGGAGGGCGGCAACATGGCGCCCGGCGACGAGGCGTGGTGGGCGGGGCACCGGGACCGGGTGGAGCGCGCCGCCCAGGAGGCCGGGAGGGCTCAGGCGGGCGGGAGCGGGGGCGGGGCGTAGCGGCGGGCGAGGGCGGTGACGGCCCGGGCGACGGCGCTGCGGAGGTCGGGCGGGCCGAGGACCTCGGCCTCGGGGCCCAGGCGGAGGAGGTCCCCGACGGCCACCGCCGTGCTCTCGACGGAGAGTCGCACCTCCGTCCAGCCCTCGGCGTCGGGCGGTCCGGCGGTGGCGAGCGCCCGGGCGCCGGCGGCACCGAACCGCATGGGGAGCAGGCACCGGGCCTCCGGGGAGACGCGGAGGTGGGCGGTCTGCTGGTGGAGGGCCGCCGTCAGACGGCGGGAGTTCTCCTTCCAGTGCGCGGCCAGGTCGAAGCCGGCGGGGCGTTCGAAGGTCTCGGCGGTGACGTCGACGGCGAGGAGACGCGAGACCCGGTAGGTGCGGACGGACTCGGCGGGGGCGGCCGAGTCCGCGTCGGCGGGGGCCGCCGGGGCAGGGGCCACCGCGACGGCGGGGGCCGTGCGGGCCACCAGGTACCAGATGCCGCCCTTGAGGACGAGGCCCAGCGGGTGCAGCACCCGGTGCACCTCGCCGCGCCAGCGGCGGTAGTGGACGCGCACCACCCGCCGGTCCCAGACCGCCCGCGCGACGGGGGCCAGGTGGGCGACCGGGTCGGCGTCGCGGAACCAGGCCGGTGTGTCGAGGTGGAAGCGGTCCTGGACGCGGCGGGTGCGTTCGGCGAGTTCGGCCGGAAGGGCGGCCTGGAGCTTCAGCTGCGCGGTGGCGAGCACCGCGCCGAGGCCGAGCTCCCGCGCCGGGCCGGGCGCCCGAGGACGGCAATGAGCGCACAGACCATCACCACCACCGGCCGGATCGGCTACGCCCAGTGGGAGGAGACGGCGATCGGTTCGACGGAGGTCACGCCCCGGCTGGCGCGCGCCTCCGTCGTCAACACCTTCACCGGCGGGATCGAGGCGGCGGACACCGCCTGCGAGTACGTCTTCGTCTACGCGACCGGGACGACCGGCACCTTCACCGGGCTGGAGTCGGTCACCGGACGACTGGACGGCCGCGCGGGCTCCTTCACCCTGGAGGAACGCGGATCGTTCGAGGAGGACGGCACGGTGCGCTGCACCTTCGAGGTGGTCCCGGGAACGGCCGTCGGCGAGCTGGCCGGCCTGCGCGGGAGCGGCTCCTTCGTCTACCGTCCGGGCGAGTCGCCGTTCCCGTACGTCTTCGCCTACGAACTCGCCTGAGCCCCGCCGCCCGGGGACGGCCCCCGCGTCCGCCCCTCGTCCTCGCCCGCCTCCCCGCCCCCGCCCGGTGGCTACGCCCGCCCGGTGAGGACGGAGACCCGGACCTGCTCCGGGTAGCCGCGGTCGCCGGGCTCGGGCAGCGCGGCGAGCAACCGGGCGGCGAAGGCGGGGCGATCGACCGGGGCGGGCAGTTCGGGGGCGGGGATGGCGGAGTAGACGGTGCCGAGGAGCTGGTCGGGGGTCAGGGCGTCCTCGTAGTCGAGGACGGTCTCGCCGACGTCCGCGAACCCGGCGGCGGCCAGCGCCCGGGCGTAGCGGTCGCGGTCGTCGGCCGCGGTCCCGCAGGAGGTGGCGGCCGGACGGCCGAAGTGGTCCTCCAGGACGACCCGCAGGGCACGCGACCAGTCGGTGTCCTGGGCCCAGACGGGAGTGCCGTTGGCGATCACCGCGACGCCTCCGCCCGGGCGGGTGAGCGGGCGGAGGGTGCGGAAGAGCTCGTCGGGGCGCATCCAGTGGATGGCGTTGCCGATCACGGTCACGCCGAGCGGACGGCGGCCGGGCAGCAGGGCGGAGAGGGCCGGGACGTCGGCGTCGGTGCCGAGCAGCCAGAGCGCGTTGTGCACGCCGTCGCGGTCGGCGGCGGCTCTGGCCTGGCGGAGCATGTCCGGCTCGGGGTCCATGCCGATGACGGTGCGGACGTGGGCGGCGAGCGGGAGGGCGAGTTGACCGGTGCCGCAGCCGAGGTCGAGGGCGAGGTCACCGATGGCGGGGTGGGCGTCCAGGGCGAAGGCGGTCCGCAGCGCGTGGAGGACGGGCGGCGGGTAGCCGCGGCGGTAGTCGGCGTAGTAGGCGGCCACGTCACCGGAGAAGTCGGGGGGCGCGGACGCGGCATGGGTGTCGGAGGCGGAAGCGGGGACGGGAGCGGGGGCGGCCTCGGCGGCGGCGGGCGTCGTCATGGTCCGCAGCCTCCCCCGCCCCCGGCCGTTTCAGGCGGCCGATCGCTGTCGGCGGACACGGCGGGCACGTCCCGGGCGGACGCCTCCCCCACGGGGGTCTCCCCCACGGGCGCCGCCCCTCCCCCTGCCTCCGGCTCCGCCCCCGCCGCCGCCCGGGCCGCGCGCAGGCTGAGGTGGTGCCGTTCCGGGAGGCTGGCGGTGCGGCGGGCGGCGGCGCGGTAGTCGGCGACGGCCGCCTCCCGCTCCCCCGCCAGCTCGTGCAGGTAGGCCCGGACGGCGTACAGCCGGTGGTGGTCCGTCAGCGCGGGCGGCACCTCGGCGAGCAGGGCGAGACCCGCCGCCGGGCCGTCCACCATGGCGGTGGCGACCGCCCGGTTCAGGGTGATCAGCGGATTGTCGGAGATCCGGGCCAGCACCCCGTACAGGGCGAGGATCTGCGGCCAGTCGGTCGCGGCCGCGGTCGGTGCCTCGTCGTGGACGGCCGCGATCGCCGCCTGGACCTGGTAGGGGCCGACCGGACCGCGCGGCAGGGCGGCGGTGATCAGCGCGACGCCCTCCGCGATCGCGGCGGCGTCCCAGTGGCCGCGGTCCTGTTCGGCGAGCGGGACGAGCTCGCCGTCCGGGCGGGTGCGGGCCGGACCGCGGGCCTCCGTGAGCAGCATCAGCGCGAGCAGTCCGGCCACCTCGGCGTCGTCCGGAAGCAGCGCGTGGACGGCCCGGGTGAGGCGGATCGCCTCCCGGGACAGTTCGACGCGTCGCAGGGCGGGGCCGGTGCTGCTGGCGTAGCCCTCGTTGAAGACCAGGTAGAGGACGTGCAGCACCGCGTCGAGCCGGGCCGGCCACTCTGCGGCGTCCGGCTCCGGCATCCGGAACGGCACGCCGGAGGACTTGATCCGCTGCTTGGCGCGGCTGATCCGCTGTCCCATGGTCGCCTCGGGGACGAGGAAGGCACGGGCGATCTCGCCGGTCGTCAGGCCGCCGACCGAGCGGAGGGTGAGCGCGATCGCCGAGGCGGGCGAGAGGGCGGGGTGGCAGCAGAGGAAGAGCAGGGTGAGGGTGTCGTCCCGGGAGCCCCCGTCCTCGGCGTCGGCCGGGGGCGCGGCCTGCCGGTCGGCCGGGACCTGCCCGGCCACCAGGTCCTCGCGCCGGCGGCGGGCCTGTTCGCTGCGGACCTGCTCGGTCATCCGCCGGCCGGCCACCTGGACCAGCCAGCCGCGCGGGTTGCGCGGCACGCCCTCGTCCGGCCACTGGGTGGCGGCGTCCAGCAGGGCCTCCTGGACGGCGTCCTCGGCGGTGGCGAAGTCTCCGTAGCGGCGGGTGAGCACGCCGACGACCTGCGGCGCGAGGCAGCGCAGCAGGTCGTCGACGGCCGGTGGGGCGTCCGGTCCGGGCGCCGGCGGCTCGGGTCCGGTCACTGCTCGGTGGGCGGGGCCGACATGACCTGGCGCACCTCGATCGGCATGTTCAGCGGTTCCCCGCCCGGGCCGGGCGCGGCGGAGACGGCGGCGGCGATCTCGACCGCCCGGCGCTCGGTGTCACAGTCCACGATCCACCAGCCGGCCACCCACTCCTTGGTCTCCGGGAACGGCCCCTCGGTGACCACCGGGGCGCCGCCGCTGTGCGAGCGGACGATCCGGGCGGTCTCCGGCATGGCCAGACCCTGGGCGTCGACCAGTTCGCCGTCCTCGGCGAGCCTGGTGTTGGTGTCCCGCATGAAGCGGATGTGCGCCTGGATCTCCTCGGGCTTCCACTCGTCGATCTTCGGGAAGTCGGCGGCCTTCTCGCTGAACTGCATCAGCAGCATGTACTTCATGGTTCCGCTCCTCGTTCGTCGTGCCCGCCCCGGTCGGAGGGGCTTTCACGGGTAGGTAGAAGCACGCCGCGCGATTTCGACGTCCTCGGCGGGAATCTCGGGAAAAAGTTAGCCGGACCCCCCGACGGCCCACGCGCAGCGACACCCCGCCCACCGCGGGAGGAGCCCGTTGACCGCTTCCCGACCGGCCCCTAGGGTCGACCGGGTGCAGCGATACGACTGGCTGAGGAAGATTCAGCAGATGGACCCGGAGACCGAGTTCACCGAGATCTACCGGATCAGCAGCTGGTACGAGTTCCCCTGGGACACCGTCCAGTCACTCAGCTTCGCGCTCTACCGCACCTACGCGGTCCCCGGCATCGGCCGGCTGCTCGCGGAGACCGGCGAGTTCACCGGCCGCACGCAGAAGCGGTACAACGACACCACGCTGATCCTGGAGGCCGTGCTCGAACACGGCTTCGACTCCACGCAGGGGCGCGAGGCGATCCGCCGCATGAACCAGATGCACCGCCGGTACGACATCTCCGACGCCGACTTCCTGTACGTGCTCGCCACCTTCGTCGTGATCCCCAAGCGCTGGCTGGACGACTACGGCTGGCGCCGCTACTCCCCGCACGAGCGGCGGGCCGCCACCAACTACTTCCGCGAGCTGGGCCGGCACATGGGCCTGCCCGGGATACCCGAGACGTTCGAGGAGTTCGAGCAGCTGCTCGACGACTACGAGCGCGCGCACTTCGCCTTCGACCCGGGCGGCCGGGCGGTCTCCGACTCCACCCTGGGGCTGATGGCCTCCTGGTACCCCGTGCCGCTGCGGCCGTCGATGCGGCTCTCGTCGATCTGCCTGCTCGACGACCCGCTGCGCGAGGCGTTCGGCTACCCGGCCCCGCCGGCCGCGCTCCGGCGCGCCGTCCGCACCGGCATGTGGCTGCGCGGGCGCGCCGTCCGGCTCCTCCCGCCCCGGCGCCGGCCCTACCTGGCCCGTGACAACCGCCAGGTGCGCGGGTATCCCGGCTACCCGTACGGCTACCGGATCGGCGACCTCGGCACGTTCGAGGAGAAGTCCGGCCCGGCCGGCGGCTGCCCGTTCCCGCACGCGAAGTCCCCGGAATCCAGGGCCGCACAGGCGCAGGCCCCACAGGCCGACGGCTGAGGCGGATCTGCGGCAGCGGTACGGTGACCGACGGGGGCGCACGGAAGATCCGCCACGCGAAGCGACGGTCCCGGCGTCCCCGTGTCCCGGCGGCTCCGTAAGGCGGGACGACGGGGGTGGGACGGGCAGCGGAGCGCGGAACGACAAGGTCACGAGGGTGGGGCGATGGCGGGACGACGACGGATCTGGGCCGAGGTCTCGGTGTGCTTCGCACCGCTGCTGGCGGTGCTGTTGTACGTGGGGATGTTCCTGATGACCCTGGAGTTCGACGAGATGTGCGCCCACGGGTTCTTCGCCGAGAAGGCCGGACCGTTCCTGAGGGCGGAGACCAGCGCGTTCCCACCGCGCACGGTGTGCGAGCACGAACGCGGGGCGGTGGCATCGGGGCCGCTCTGGCCGACCGGGGCGTTCTACGCGCTGCTGCTGCTGACGGTGGTCGCCGCGGTGGTCCTGTACCGGAACCGCTCGTCCAGGAAGCGGCGCCGGGACGCCGAGCCCCGCTGGGCGGCGGACCCGGAGGCCCTCGACCGGCCGTGACGGCCGCCGGGGCCGGGGGTCCGGGGGTCCGGTCAGGCTTCGGTGAGGTGCCTCAGCAGGGGCCCCGGATCCTCGCTCCCGCAGGCGGCGCGGACGGCCGCGTCATGGGCGGCGGCGAGGGCGTCGAGGCGGGTCAGGCGGGTGTGGCCGCGGCGGGAGAGGTGGGCGGTGATGCGGCGGCGGTCGTGCTCGTCCTGCCTGCGGTAGACCCAGCCGGCCTCGGCGAGGGCGTCGACGATGCGGCTGAGGCTGGCCTGCGGGATCAGCAGGGTCTGGGCGAGCTCGCCCATGGAGCGGCCGGCGTCGTCGGTGAGGGCGCGCATGACCCGCCACTGGTCGAGCGTGCAGCCCTCGGCCTCCAGCTGGGCGGTGAGGCCCCGGGCCAGCCGGCGCTGGGCGACGGTGAGGAGCTCGATCAGGAGGGGCCGGTCGGCGGCGGACGCGGCTCCGGGAGTGGCGGCGGGGGCGGTCGCGCTGGGTGTCATGGCCGTGTCTCTTTCCCCGCCGTGGTGCCTGCTGCTTGCCGGATCGGCTGCCATGACCATACTCGCAAGCGATGAGCGCCGACGTGAAGCTCCTGGAACCGCTCGACGCGCTGCACCTCCCCCGCGAGGCGCCTGCGCTTCGGGTGGGCCTGGTCGTGCCGCAGTCCGGCCCGCTGGGGCTGACCGGACCGTCGGCGCTGGACGGGGCGCTGCTCGCCGCGCACGAGGTGAACGCCGGCGGCGGGGTGCGCGGGCTGCCGATGGAACTGGTGCTGGTGGACGGCGGGGGCGCGCCGGCGGCGGTGGCCGGGGAGGTGGCCCGGTTGCTGGACGCCGGGGCGGTCGACGCGGTGGCGGGCTGCCACTCCAGCGACGTGCACCGGGCCGTCGAGGCGGTGACGGCGGGACGCGCCGCGTACGTGTTCACCCCGCCGCACGAGGGCGGGCCGCGACTGCCCGGGGTGCTCTGCACCGGGGCGGACCCGGTCCGGCAGCTGGACGGGGTGGTCGAGCGGCTCACGGCCCGCCACCGGCTGCACCGCTGGGCGCTGGTCGGCAACGACTACATCTGGCCGCGCGCGGTGCACCGGGCCGCCGAGGCGGCGGTCGCCCGGGCCGGGGCGGGGGTGGTGCTGGAACGGCACCTGCCGTTCGGCACGACGGAGCGGGCACTGGAGCCGCTGCTGGACGCGCTCCGGGCGTCGCGCGCGGACGCCCTGCTGCTGAGCCTGATCGGCGCCGACCTGGTGCGGTTCAACCGGGCGCTGCGGCGCAGCGGTCTGGACCGGCGGCTGGTGCGGCTCTCCGGCGCGCTGGAGGAGAACAGCCTGCTCGCGTACGGCGGCGACGACACGGGCACGCTGTACGCGGCGATGCCGTCGTTCGTCTCGCTCGCCGAGGACCGGCGGTTGCGGCTGGCCGAGCGGCACCGCGCGGTGTTCGGGCCGTACGCGCCGGTGCTGGACGCGTACGCGGTGGGCCTGTACGACGGGCTGCACCTGGCGGCGGCGCTCGCGTCGCGCGGCGAGCTGGTGCCGGCGGGCGGGCTGGCGCGGTCGGCGGCGCGGTTGCTGCACGGGGAGGGCGCGGCGGTCCGGCGGGCCTGGGCCCGGGCACCGCTGGGGCCAGCCCGGGAGGGCGTGCACCTGGCGCGGGCGGAGGGGGCGGGGTTCACCGTCCTCTGGTGAGACGTCGGCGGGGAGCGGTTCGGTGGGAGCGGCTCGCCGGAGGCGGCTCGCGGCGGTATCGCGGCAGGCCACGGCACAAAAACCCTTCCATTTGGAAATAACTGCCTCTACTGTCTCCCCCACCACCCCGGGTCGTCACGGAGGAGAGCCCCCATGTCCGAAGCACCCGCGCCCCAGACCATCGAGAGCTACGGCTACCGACAGGAGCTGCGCCGCTCCCTGCGCTTCACGGACCTGCTGGTCTACGGACTGGTGTTCATGGTGCCGATCGCGCCGTTCGGCATCTTCGGCAGCGTCTTCCAGGGCTCCGGCGGCATGGTCGCCCTGGCGTACGTGCTGGGGATGGTGGCGATGATGTTCACCGCCCTGTCGTACGCGCAGATGTCGCGGGCCTTCCCGATGGCCGGTTCGGTGTACACCTATGCGGGGCGCGGCATCGCGCCGCCCGTCGGGTTCCTGTCCGGCTGGATGATCCTGCTGGACTACGTGCTGGTGCCCGGCCTGCTCTACCTGATCGCCGGGGTGGCGATGAACTCGCTGGTGCCCGCGGTGCCGGTCTGGCTCTGGCTGGTCGGCTTCGTGCTGCTCAACACCGCCGTCAACTACCTGGGCGTCGAGATGACGTCGAAGGTCAACAAGGCGATGCTGATCGGCGAGTTGATCGTGCTGCTGGTGTTCATCGGGTTCGGCCTGGCGGCGCTGGCGGCCGGCAAGGGCCGGGGCTTCGACCTCACGCCGGTCTACAACTCGCAGACCTTCTCGTGGAGTCTGGCGTTCGGCGCGGTGTCGGTGGCGGTGCTGAGCTTCCTCGGCTTCGACGGGATCTCCACCCTCTCCGAGGAGAACCGCGACTCCGCCAAGGCGATCGGCCGCTCGATGATCGCGGCCCTGCTGCTGGCCGGCTCGCTGTTCATCGCGCAGACCTGGATCGCCTCCCTCCTCGTCCCGGACCCGGACGCGCTGATCGCGCAGGGCGATCCGGACGGCACCGCGTTCTACGACGCGGCCCGGGTCGCCGCCGGCGGCTGGCTCGCCACGGTGACGGCCGCCGCCACCGCCGTGGCCTGGGGGTTCGCCAACTCTCTGGTCGCCCAGGCGGCGACCTCGCGCCTGCTGTACGCGATGGCGCGGGACCGGCAGCTGCCCGCCTTCCTCGCCAAGGTCCACCCGCGCCACCGCGTCCCGGTGAACGCCACCCTGCTGACCGCCGGAATCTCGCTGGTCCTCGGGCTCTACACCGCCTCGCGCGAGGACGGCATCACGCTGCTCTCCACCCTGGTCAACTTCGGCGCGCTGACCACGTTCCTCGTCCTGCACGTGTCGGTGGTGGTGCACTACGTCGTACGGCGGCGCAGCCGGGACTGGTGGCGCCACCTGGTCGCGCCGGTCCTCGGGTTCGCGATCCTCGCCTACGTGGTCGTCAACGCCGACATCGCCGCCCAGCGGCTCGGCTTCGTCTGGCTGGCGGTCGGCGGGCTGGTGCTGACCGGACTGATCCTCACCGGGCGCCGCCCGCGCCTGGCCGTGGCCGACGCGGCGGCCTCCCCCGACGGAACCCCGGCCGACGACGCCCCGGCCGACGGCTCCCCGACCGACGACTCCCCGCTCACCAAGGAGAACCCGTGAACCTGCCCGACCTCGTCCAACTCTCCCCCGCCCCCGACGAGTACGCCTACACCTTCGGCGGACGCGCCCCGCTGGTGACCGTCCGGCCGGGCACGGTCGTCGAGTTGACCACCGAGGACTGTTTCGGCGGACGGGTCCGCGGCATCGGCGACCTGCCGAGCGCGGTCTGCGAGTTCCCCTACCTCAACCCGGTGACCGGCCCGATCGCGGTGGCCGGCGCCGAACCGGGCGACACCCTCGCCGTGCACTTCGTCGAGATCACCCCGGCCAGGGACTGGGGGATCTCCAGCACCTTCCCGCACTTCGGGGCCCTCACCGCCACCCACACCACCGCGATGCTGCACGCGCCGCTGGAGGAACGGGTCTGGGTGTACGAGCTCGACACGGCGGCCGGGATCTGCCGGTTCCGGGCCCGCAGCAGCGACTTCACCGCCGAACTGCCGCTCGACCCGATGCACGGCACGGTCGGCGTCGCCCCGGCCGGCGGCGAGACCCTGATGTCGATCACCCCGGGCGCGCACGGCGGCAATCTCGACACCCCGGAGATGCGGGCCGGCACCACCGCCTACTTCGGCGTCAACGTGCCCGGCGGGCTGCTGGCCGTCGGCGACGGCCACGCCCGCCAGGGCGAGGGCGAGGTGTGCGGGACGGCCGTGGAGACGGCGATGCGCACCACGGTGGTGGTCGACCTGATCAAGGGCGGCGGACCGGCCTGGCCCCGGCTGGAGAACGACCGGTACCTGATCTCCACCGGCTCGGCCCGCCCGCTGGAGGACGCCTTCCGGATCAGCCAGCACGACCTGGTCGGCTGGACCCGGGAGCTGCTCGGCCTGGACCTGCTGGACGCCTACCAGCTGGTCAGCCAGGCCGGGTTGGCGCCGGCGGCCAACGTCTGCGACACCAACTACACGATGGCCGCCAAGCTGCCCAAGTCCCTGCTCGGCCGCGCCCGGGCGTACGACGGCCTGCACGAGCGGCTCCGGGAGACGGCCGCCGCCTACCTGCGGCACCGCTGACCGCGCGACCCCCGCCCGGTCGGCGACCGGTCCGGCCGGCGGGGGGCGCGTGCGCTCAGGAGCTCTGTACCAGGGTGTTCTGATTGGCCGTCAGGAGCCAGCGGCCCCCCTCCTTGGCCATCACGTACAGCGGGCTGCCCTCCTCGCCGATCTGCTCCCCGGCCGCGTCCAGGTAGCGCTGGCGGACCTTGACGGCGGCGACGTCGGGGCGGACGAAGAGGACGTGCACCACCTCGTAGGCGGGGGTGGTGCCGGTGCCGGCGAAGGCGCCCGGCAGCACCTTGCGGGTGAACTCGGCGATCGCCTCCCGGCCCACGAGGAGCTTTCCGTGGCCGGTGGTCCAGATCGCGTCGGCGCGGAAGAGGCTGATGAACTCCTCCGGGAGCTCGTTGCGTTGCGCGTGCTCGACGGCGGCGACGACCCGCCGGACGGCCGCCGTCTCGGCCTCGACGTCCACCCCGGCCCCGACCGCACCGCCGTTCTCGTTCTCGTTCGTGCTGTTGTTCTCGTTCTTGTTCTCGTTCTTGATCTCGTTCGCGTTCATGGTGACCATGATCAGACCTCAACCCCGCTTCAGGTCAAGGGCCGGGGCCGACGGAGCGGACGGCAGCACGGGCGGGACCGGAGGGAAGCCCGGGGAGGGCGCGTCGGGGAGGGCCCGGCGGGTCCGGACCGGCGAGAGGAAGACCGGCAGGAACGACAGCGAGAGCAGGACACCTCCCAGCCACAACGTGGCGTGCAGTCCGGCCAGTTCACCGAACAGGCCGGCCAGCGCCGACCCCACCGCCATCGCCCCCGTCAACAGGAAGCGGAAGGTCGCGTTCATCCGGCCGAGCAGCGCGTCCGGGGTCATCCGCTGGCGCAGGCTGACGCCCAGCACGTTGTCCATCCCGGTCTTGAAGAGCAGCAACAGCCAGCCGAAGCCTGCCACGTACAGCCGGACGCCCTCCCCCACCAGCGGGATCAGCAGCGCTGCGGGCGCGACCACGAGCCCGGCCAGCCCGAGTGTCCGGCCGTAGCCGACCCGGGCGGCGATCGGACGGGCGCACCGGGATCCCAGCAGGATGCCGACCCCGCCGACCGCCCAGAACAGCCCCAGGGCACCGGCGGGCAGGTGCAGTTCCCGGACGAACACCACGGGAAGCAAGGTGTTGACGACCTGGTAGCCGAGATTGACGACGGCGGCGGAGAGCGCGAGCCCCCGCAGCTCGGCGTTGCCGAAGACGTGCCGGAGACCCTCGGCGATCTGCGCGCCCAGGCCCGGTGCGGTCCGCTCCCCCGACGCCGGTCCGGGCGCGGGCGCAGGCCCGGTGGCGGGCACCGGCCCGGGCGGGGAGCCGGCCGCAGGGGTGCGGCCGAGGGCGATCAGGCGCAGCGCGGAGCCGAGATGACTGACCGCCGTCGCGGCGACGGCGGCCGGCGCGGTGAGCAGCTGGACGAGCGCGCCGCCGGCGCTGCGCCCGGCGATGTTGCCGACCGCCATCAGGCCGACCACGGCGGCGTTCGCCTGCACCAGGTGGCCGCGTCCGACGAGCTGGGGCAGCACGCTCTGTGAGGCCACGTCGAAGAAGACCGTCGCGCAGCCGGCCAGCAGGGCGACGCCGTACAGCTGCCAGAGGGTGAGGGAGTCGAACGCCCAGGCGAGCGGGACGGACGCGTAGAGCGCGGCCTTCACCAGGTCGGCGACGATCAGCACGCGTCGGTGGCGCATCCGGTCCACCCAGGCGCCGGCCGGCAGGCCGATGAGCAGGAAGGCGAGGGTGCTGAGGGTCGCGAGCGCGCCGACCTGGCCGGGGCTCGCGTCGAGGGCGGTGACGGCGATCAGCGGGAGGGCGACGTAGCCGATGTTGGTGCCGAGCTGGGCGAGGGCGGTGGCGGTGAAGAGGGTGCGGAAGTCGGGTATTCGCCAGGGTGATTCGGGGGTCATCGTCCGTTCGTCCGTTCGGTGGGGCGGTGGGGGCGCTGAGGGCACTGAGGGCGCTGAGGGCGGTGGGGGCGGTGGGGCGGCGAGCAGGTGGAGCGGCACCGGTTGCCGGGCTCGGCTAGACCGACGCGGCCAGCTCGCGCACCGTGCCGGCCAGGGCGGCCCAGGAGTCGCGGGCGTCCTCGCTGTCGGTGTGCGGCGAGCGGAACCAGTGCAGGTACGCGTCGACGTCCTCCAGCGCCCAGCGCAGCCGGTACAGGGCCAGCGCCGCCGGACGCGGGGTGTGGCCGGTGGCCTCGGCGTAACGGGCCAGGTCGTCGGCGTCCGCACCGACCAACCACAGGTCGCGCTCGGGAACGGCCAGCCCGACGGTGTCCCAGTCGACCAGCAGCACGCGGCCGGGCGGGCGCAGCAGGTTGCCGGGATGCGGCTCGCCGTGGGTGACGACGAGCGCGCCGTCGAGCCCGCCGACCAGGCGGTCGAACCGGTCCAGCGCCCGCCGGAGGCCGGGCGTGTGGTCGGCGACCAGCTCACGGGCGCGCTCGCCGTACGGGCCGGCGGTCCACGGCCGGGTCCGGTCCGCGAGGGCCGCGTCGAGGCGGGTGCGGGCGGAGAGCCCGGGGTGGCGGTGCGGCACCGGGGCGGGCGGCTCGGCGCGGTGGAGCCGGGCGAGCGCGTCCACCAGGCGGGCCCGGTCGGCCGGGGCAAGCTCTTCGCCGAAGTGGCCGGTGGCGCCGTCGACGTGCGGGAAGACGCTGAGCGCGTACCGGTCTCCGAGCCGGAGCGCGCTCTCGCCGCCGGCCGTCGCCTCGGGGGCGACCACGAGATCGAGCCGGCGGAGCGCCCGGGCGGTGGCCATGGCCTGGCGCAGTCCGCTGTACGCCGACTCCGGCTCGGGTCCGCAGTGGCTCTTGTGGGCGAGGTCGGCGAGGGTGACGAACCACCGCCGGCCGTCGGCGCCGACCGTCGTCCAGTGGTGGTCGCCGTGGCCGACCGGCGCGTGGGAGAGGTCGGCGGCGTCGATCCCGAACGCCCGGAGGCCGCTCCGGAGCCGGTGGTCGTCGATGTCGTCCGGTCGGGTCTTCACTGGCGCGAGGGTACGGAGCGGAGGCGGCGAGGGCTCGTGAGTTTCCGCGCGGGGGGCGGTTTCCGGCCAGGCCGGCCGGTGGAACCGGCCTGGCCGGGCCGCGTCCGGACCTCATCCCGGCCACATCCGGGCCGCGTCCCGGCCGTGTCCGGGCCGCGTCCGGTCAGCTCTCGGCCGGGAGCACCGACGAGTGGTGGTTGACGATCAGCCATCTGCCGCCGCGCTTCTCGTACTCGTACGAGTAACGGGCGTCGACCTGCTCGGCCGCCCCGGTCCCCGGGTCGGTGAGGTGGAAGCGGTAGAGACCGGCGTCGATCGCCGAGTCGGCGTCCAGGACGGTGACCACCGAACGGAGCCGCTCGCCGTACGGCTTCTTCTGCAGGAAGTGCTCGAAGTAGTCGGCGATCTCCTCCCGGTTGGTGCGGATCCGCGGCGAGGCGGTCGGCAGCAGCACCGCGTCGGCCGCGTAGCGGGCGGCGACCTTCTCCGGGTCGCCGGACTGCAGGGTCGCGTTCCACTGGTCGAAGAGGGCCGCTACCTCGCGTTGGGCGGCCTTGTTGCGACGGTCCTGCTCGCCGTCGCCCCGGGCGACGCCGACACCGGCGGTGAACGCGCCCAGCGCGGCGGCCACGAGGGCGACGGCGCCTGCGGCGACGGCGGTGCGGGTGCGGATCGTACGGTTCATCGGTGCTCCTGCTGGGGAGAGGCTGCTGTCCCTGGTGTGGGATCACTCTCGCGAGGGACGGGTGCGCGCCCGGACGGCGCAAGGCAAAGACGCGACCAAGGCTCGGCCAAGAAACCTTGGCGGAGCAGGACCGGGCACCCGGTGGACGGGAACGGCCTCGAACCGGACGGAAAGCGGCAGGGTGGGATCCGTCACGGGCGGGCCCGCCGGGCGCGCCGGAGGCCGCGCCGGGGCTTGCGGTTGCCGCAACGGAAGCCCCTACCGTCCTGACCGGGGCCGGACCGACCGGCCCGGTGGGACACGTGAGGGAGAACGCATGGCCGCCTGGCCCATCGCCGACGTCGCCCGGATGTCCGGCGTGACCGGGGCGACCGCCCCGCCCACCCCAAGCCCCCGGCGCCGGGCACCCCGACGCTCGTACCGGAGGAGGACCCCTTGGCCGGCATCACCATCGGCGACATCGAGGCCGCCGTCCGGCGCCAGCTCGACGCGACCTGCGACCTCGACACCCACTCCGTCCTGTACTGGCTGCTCCAGGCCCTGAAGCCCGACCCGGCCGACCCGGGCGACCACCCGCTGAAGTGGGTCGTCGGGCCGCTCGGGCAGGCCCTGCGATCCCTGCCGCAGACCACTCAGGACGAGGTGCGCGCCGCAGTCGAGCAGGCGCTCGCCGACGGCCTGCAGCTCAACGTCACCACGAAGGGGAACTGACGATGCGCGACTCCACACGCCGTACGATCCGTACCACCGTCCAGACCTGCCTCGGCATCGCGGCTGCGCTGTCGCTCATCGTCCAGACATCCGGCATCCCCGAGGCAACGCCCGGTGTCGGCGTCGGCCTGGCCGTAGCCGCCGGCGTCACCAAGGTGATGTCCCTGCCCGCGGTCGACAAGCTGCTGCCGCGTTGGCTGCGCGCCGTACCGGACCCCGACGACGACGCGCTCACCCGGGCGGTCCGCGAGTGACCAGCCCGACCCCGGCCCCTCTCACGACTATGGCGGTTGCCCTGGCAGAGCTGCGCGGCGAGTTCAGCACCGGACTGGCGGAGATCAAGGGATCGCTGGACCTGCTGAGACAGTCCGACCGCCACACGGGGCAGACACTGGCCGAGCACGGCGCCACCCTCACCGACCACGAGCGCCGCATCATCGACGCCGAGTGGGCCCGGGCCGCCGCCGAAGAGGTCCGGCAGTCGGACCGGCGGCGGGTGCAGGTGGTGGCGGCGGTCGTCGGCATCGCCTCGGGGATCCTGACAGCTCTGGTCACTGCGCTGGCGATCATCCGCCCGTGAAGCACCGCGCCCTCCCTCGGCTACGGCCGGGCGGCCGGGCGGGCGGGGGCGCTTCGTCGTGTGTGGTCACTGCTGGGCCAGGTCAGCGCACGGCCGGGATCGCTCCAGACCGCCAGTCCGAGAGCCGCTTGCGGATGCTCGCCACCATCGGCAGCGCGTCCGTCTCGGCCGGGGTGAACCACGCCACCTCGTGGGACTCGTCCGAGACTGCCAGCTCGCCACCGACCGGGCGGCCGAGGAGGCAGATGCTGAACTCCTGGCGGACCTCGCCGTCGTCGTAGGCGAAGACGTGCCCGGGGTTGGTGTAGGTGCCGACGATGCCGGTGATCTCGACATCGAGGCCGGTCTCCTCGCGGGTCTCGCGGATGCCGCACCCTGCGAGGGATTCGCCGAGGTCCATCTTGCCGCCCGGGAGGGCCCACATGCCGTTGTCGGTGCGGCGCTGGAGGAGGACGCGGCCGTCGTCATCGACCACTACGACGCTCGCTGCCGGCACCAGGCTGTTGGCCTTGGGGGCGTTCGGGTCGTCCTCGTAATCACGCCTGGGCATGAGCAGCCTCCGTCGTCGTCGGGATCGTCCACACGTCGCGGCCCTTGGCCCACAACTCCTCCGTGTGCCCGGCGAAGCGGTCGAATACTCCGTCGTCCTGGGCGCGCCGGAGGTGCATCATCGGGGCGTCGTGGCCGGTCCTACCGGGAAGCAGCGGGGTGACGATCATGTCGGTGTCGAAGCGAAAGACGGACAGGCTGACGTGCCCAGTCTCGTACCGCGCCGCGATGCTGGTGTCCCTCAGCTTGGCCAGCTCGGAGAGGGTGACCTCGATCCGGGTGGACAGAGTGAGGGGGACGTCCTCCTCCAGCTCGCGTTGCCGGGTGATCGGGTGGCCGGGTTCGCCGAGGATGAAGCGGACGCGGACGCCCTGCTCCGTCTTCTGGCGGAGCAGGGCCCCGAAGTTGGCGTGTTCCAGCCACAGGAAGTAGTTGGTGTACCCGGCGAACGTCAGCTCGCGGGTAGCACCCCTTATCAGCTGACGCCACAGCGTGGCCGGCGCCGCCGACCGGTACGGGTACATCTGGACGAGCTCGCGGTCCGGGCCCGACTTCACGAGCTGCTGAACGGACGGCCAGAGCACGATCTCCTCCTCGCCGAGGACCCGGCTGGCCGCCGCGCGGTGCCGGGCATGGGGCTCGCGCGTCGGATTGGAGATCCAACGACCGACCGTCTTGGGGTCGACTCCGCACACCCGAGCGAGCTGAGACTCGGTCATTCCAGCACGGGTCAGTGCGTCGCGAAGGGGACTACTCATGGACTCGCCTCTCACGGTGGGGACGAATCAAGGTGTACCAGCGAAACGTCCCGAACGTCCCGCAACCGCGGTATGACGTCCCATCAGGTGAGCCGACCATTCCGGTGTGACGACGACGTACCCGCCGCCCCCCGCTCCGTTCACCGAGGCCCAACGCCAGCGTCGCGCGTGTATCTGCTGCGGTGGCGACCAGGGCGACCTGATACCGGACGGGCACCGCTACGTACAGACCGGACCCGCCACGGCCCCGCTCGGCTGGGCGGTCGTCGCACACCCCACCTGTCGCTCCACCCCTCAGGAGGAGCCGTGACCGAGCGCACCATCTCGTCGCCCGAGCAGCCGGAGGCGGAGCGGGGGACGTGCGGCGTCTGCCGCCGCTGCCTGCAGTACGGCCACGGTCAGCAGGACGGCGCGCGCGACCTGGTCGACTACTGGATCGTCGACCACGCCGGGTGCACCGTGCAGATCACCGCCGAGGGACCCAGACAGTGAGCCTCACGGGCGGTACCCCACCCTCGACCGAGTCGCGGGAGGAGCTGGGGATCTGCCCGGTGTGCCGGGCTTGGGTCCGGGGTCCGTGGCTGGCGGACCTCACCGCCTTCACCGCGCTCGTCCTGCGCTGCCGACCGCCGACCACCCGGACACGTGACGGCCTCGCCACGCTCCTGATCATCTCCACCATCCACCGCTGACCCATCGAGGATCCGTGCCGTTCTTCCGACGTACCACCCCGCCCCCGGCCGCACCCTCCGCCACCCGAGCGGCAGGGTGGGATCCGTCACGGGCGGGCCCGCCGGGCGCGCCGGAGGCCGCGCCGGGACTTGCGGTTGCCGCAACGGAAGCCCCTACCGTCCTGACCGGGGCCGGACCGACCGGCCCGGTGGGACACGTGAGGGAGAACGCATGGCCGCCTGGCCCATCGCCGACGTCGCCCGGATGTCCGGCGCGATCCGTACGAGCGACTCCGCGGGAAGCACGAGCACCACGCTGACCGCCCGCACCCGGCTGACCATTCCGGTCGCCGCCGACGGCGTGTCCGGGGTCAGCCCTTCAGTACGGCCTCGATCTCCTCGCGAGCCGGTGCGGGCCTAGGTAGTAGGAGAGCGCGGCGTGCGAGGGGCCGTCGGAGACCTCCCGGCTCGTCAGCAGGTCGACCACCTCGGCCTCGGTCAGCCACTCCACCCGGGCTGCCTCGGAGATGTCGGTCGGCTCGCCGATCCGCGTGCAGCCGGTGACGTGGTAGGAGCGGAAGTGGGCATCCGAGATGCCTGCCATGGCGTCGTACTCGGTCATCAGCTCGATCCGGCCGGGACGCCACCCGGTCTCTTCCTCGACCTCGCGGGCGATGGCTGCGGCCGGCTCCTCACCGGGGTCGGCCCAGCCTGCCGGCACTTCCCAGCCCCAACGGCCGGTGATGAAGCGGTGCCGGTGGATCAACAGGAACCGGCCGTCCTCGTCGGTGACGACTGCGGTGGTGGAGGCCCGGGGCATCCGGACGACGTGGTGGTCGATCCGGCCGACGCCGGGCACCTCGACATCGGCGAGCCACAGCTCTACCCACGGCGAGCCGTAGACCTGCCGCTGCCCGTAGACCTGCCACTCCGAGTCCGACACCGGGTCCCCTCCTACGCGCGTGCGAGCTGGCGGTTCGACTCTCTCACGCGCGCAGTCAGCTCCTGCACGGGCCTCTCTGCAGCCCATGGGGTCAGGGCCTGCTGGAGCGCACGGGCCCGGAGAAGGAGGGGCTGGACGACGGTGGCCCCCGCGACATCGAGGGCTGCATGCGCGGTCTCACACGCTGCGTGAAGATCGCCCTGAGCGAGCCGTACCCCGGCAAGGTCGAGCGTGAGGACGGCGCGCCCTTTGGTGTCGGCGGCGTCCCGCCGACCGAGTGCGGCTTCGAGCAGGCGGCCGGCCGCCTCATGCTCGCCGAGATGGGAGTGTGTCTCGCCGGCGAGGCCGTCGAGGCGCGGGGCGGTGAAGAAGTCGAGGCCACCGGGGGGCTCGCTGTCGGCGAGGTCTAGGTGGTGGGCAGCCTGGTCGAGCACGGCCAGCGCCTCGGAGCGGTCCCCGTGAGCGGCGAGGACCCTGGCCAGGTTGGCGGTGACCCACGCCCGACGTCGCGGGGCAGCAGTCTCGGCGTGGGCGGCGGCCTGCTGGAGGAGGGCGGCGGCAGTGCCGCGCCGTCCTGCGGTGTACTCGACGATGCTCTGCATGGTCAGGAGCCAGGCGGTCAGGTCGCCTGCCTCCCCCTCGCTGGCAGCGACGGTGGCGAGGTGGAAGTGCGCGTCGCTGCGGCCACGGTCGCCGAGGTCGTGGTGGGCGAGGCCGAGGAGGCCGGAGACTGCCGCCAGTATCCGCACACCCCGGCGCCGCGCGGCGAGGGCCTGCGGACGAGCGAGCATGTCGTGCACGCCGACGAGTTGGCGTTGAAGTGCGGGCACCGACTCGGCGGGCGGGGTGGCCGGGTAGCGGTAGGCGACATCGGCGACCGCGGCCTCCAGATGGCCGAGTGCGGCGTCGGAGGCAGTGGAGCGGGACAGCATGTCGAGGACTTCCCAGGTCTCGGGTACGGCGGAGGGGCGGTAGGAGGTCGGCTCGGGAGCCGACTCCCACGGGCGGTCGGCGAGGCCGAGCATGCGGCCGGGGATGCGCAGACCGTCGGCGATGCGCTCGATCACGTCCATACTGGACACGGCCCGACCGCCGGTCATGATCTCGGTGACACGGCTGGTCGTGAGCCCGGTGCGGCGGGCGATCTGCGCGGGGCCGATGCCTGCCCTCTTCGCGTGCTGGAAGAGGATGCTGATCTCGCGGTTGGCGCACGCGCTGGCGAACGCGGGGTCGCCGAGCAGGCGTCCGGGCAGTGGTTCCGGTGCGGGCACGGGGGCCTCCCGGGGTCGATGGTGGCAGCAGCGTAGCTCTGCTCAACGTCCTGACACGGCTCCATCGTGGGTACCCACCGTGGCCCTGGTGTCGGTCTGCGGGGATGCCGATGCTGGGCCCGTGACGACAGCGATGAGCAACCTCACCATCGACACCGACGCCACCCCTACCGGGTTCTTCGCCCCATCAGGCCCTGCCTGGGAGAAGGCGCTCCAGGGTGTCGAGGAGATGCTGACCCGGAGCCGCCGGCTCTGGGAGACTCGACAGAAGCTGGAGCAGCAGCGTTTCCACGCAGTCGGCGGGGCCCGGTGAGCATCGCGGGCGGGACCGGAGTTCCCCTGCCAGAGACCACGGGGACGTGCCTTCACTCCCGGGCCTGCACGCGCGGGCCCCTGCACCGCACGGTCGACGCGCGGCGTGAACTGATCTCCGGTCACCCCGGATGCCCCGGGCGGGCCCCGGCCCGGTGATCGACGACGGCCAGGGCGAGTACCGCGATACCTCGGACCGCTGCCGGTGGGGGCTACCGGACCCCGCGCGGGCGAGAGCGGCCTACGCCGTTTCGGGCGCCGGGGTGTTGGTCCTCGCCACGCTCCTGATCATCTCCACCATCCACCGCTGACCCATCGAGGATCCGTGCCGTTCTTCCGACGTACCACCCCGCCCCCGGCCGCCCCCGAGCGCGCCACCGAGGCCGCCGCACAGGCCGAGATCGCCCGCTACTCGACCGAGGACGGCGACGAGGAGGGATCGCGACGCCGCCAGAACAAGGCGGTCCGGGCGGCACGGGGCCATCGGCTCCGCCCGCGCGACGAGTCGAACGCCGACTCCGACTGATCAGCCGCGCCCGGGCAGGCGTCAGGATGGATGCCCCGCCCGGCCGACCGACCGGCAGCAGAGAGCGAGCACCCGTGAGCGGCACCATTCCCCCCGACCGGCAGGGCCGGTGGGGCGTACGACGCGGCGGCCGGGGGCCCGGCCGCCCCCTCCGCCACCCGAGCGGCAGGGTGGGATCCGTCACGGGCGGGCCCGCCGGGCGAGCCGGAGGCCGCGCCGGGACTTGCGGTTGCCGCAACGGAAGCCCCTACCGTCCTGACCGGGGCCGGACCGACCGGCCCGGTGGGACACGTGAGGGAGAACGCATGGCCGCCTGGCCCATCGCCGACGTCGCCCGAATGTCCGGCGTGACCGCCCGGACGCTGCGGCACTACGACGAGATCGAGCTGCTGCCGCCCGCGCGGATCGGCCCCAACGGCCACCGCTACTACGAGGAGCGGGACCTGTTGCGACTCCAGCAGATCCTCGTGCTGCGGGCGCTGGGGCTGGGGCTCTCCGAGATCGGCCGGATCCTGGCCACCCAGGTGGACGAGCTGGAGGCCCTGCGCGGCCACCACCGGCGACTGCTCGCCGAGCGGGACCGGCTCGACGCGCTGGCCGGGACCGTCTCCCGCACGATCACCGAACTGGAGCGATCCAGGAAGGACGGCACGCCGATGACCGAGATCAACCGGCCGGAGAACCTCTTCGAGGGAGTCCGGCCCACCGACTACGAGGAGGGTCTGCGCGAGTTCCCGGAGCTCGCCGAGGCCGCCGGGCGCGTCACCGCCGCGATGAGTCCGCAGGAGGTCGAGGCCGGCCAGCGGCTGCGCACCGCGCAGATGGTCCGGCTGGCCGAGCTGATGGTCGCCGGCCGGCCCGTCGACGACGGGCCGGTGCGGGCGGAGATCGAGGCGCAGCACCGGGCGCTGACCGGGATCCGGCCGGTGCCGGTGGAGGAGTTCCGCGCGATGGGCCGGGCCTGCGTGGAGAACGAGCCGTGGCGGGCGGCGTACGAGGCGATCGTGCCGGGCCTGGCCGCGTACCAGCGGGACGCGATCGAGGCGTACGCGGCGACGCTGCCGGCCTGACCGGCGGGGCGGGCGCGGGACGGGCGGACGGGGCCCCTCCGCGCCCGCCCGTCCCGCGCCCGCTGCCCGTACCCCTTTCCCGCCCTCTTGCCTGCCGTCCACCACGAGAGCACCATCTCGTCATGGCTATGACATGTTCTGGCCCGGACCCCCCGGCGCCACGGGCCCTTCTCCGCTCCTCGAACCCTTGATCTAGGCTGGTGACGTGCTCATACTCGTTCGCCGTCGCCACGTGGACCTGCTCCGCGTGACCAGCATGTCCTGTCGACGCTCCAGCTGAACCTCGCACCTTCCCACCCTCAGCGCGGCCCCTGCCGGCCGTTCCCCCTCCCCGACCCCCGGGCACACCCGCCGCACCAGGCGCGTCCCCGGCGTACCCGGTCACCACCGGAACGGGTCGGGACGAGACCCAGCGGATGTCACCCATGACGCAGCAGCACCCCACCACCCCCTCCGTCGAGCACGAGACCGCGGCCGCGGCCGCGACCGTCGCCACGACCGTCGCCACGACCGCGACGACCGCAGCGACCGCATCCGGGACCGCCCCCGGAAAGGCACCCGCCCTGCTGGACAGCCTCCCGGTGATCGACCTCTCGCTCGCCGGCGGCAGCCCCGAGGACCGCACCCGGCTGCACGACGAGCTCCGCGCCGCCGCCACCGACGTCGGCTTCTTCCAGCTCGTCGGCCACGGCGTCCCCGCGGACGAGACAGCCGCCCTGACCGCCGCCATGCGGGCCTTCTTCGCCCTCCCCGAGGCCGACCGCCTCGCCGTCGCCAACCTCAACTCCCCGCACTACCGCGGCTACACCCGGACCGGCGACGAGCGCACCGGCGGCAGCCAGGACTGGCGCGACCAGCTCGACATCGGCGCCGAGCTGCCCCCGCACGTCCCCGCCCCGGGCGAGCCCGCCTACTGGTGGCTGGAGGGCCCCAACCAGTGGCCCGAGGCACTCCCGGAGCTACGGACCGCCGCCCTCGGCTGGATCGACCGGCTCGGCGACGTCGCCCGCCGGCTGCTGCACGAACTGCTCACCGCGATCGGCGCCCGCCCCGACTTCTACGAGCACGCCTTCGCCGGCCACCCGCACCTGCGGCTGAAGCTGGTCCGCTACCCGGGCACCGCTCCCGACGGCGCCGGCCAGGGCGTCGGCGCGCACAAGGACTACGGCTTCATCACCCTCCTCCTCCAGGACACCGTCGGCGGTCTCCAGGTGGAGCGCTCGGACGGCAGCTTCCTGGAGGTCCCGCCCATGGAGGGCGCCTTCGTGGTCAACCTCGGCGAGCTGCTGGAGGTCGCCACCGACGGCTACCTCAAGGCCACCAGCCACCGCGTGGTCAGCCCGGCCGGCGCCCGCGAGCGCTTCTCCGTCCCCTTCTTCTACAACCCCCGGCTCGACGCCCACGTCGAACCGCTGGACTTCCCCCTCGCCCACCACGCCCCGGGCGCCACCCAGGACCCGGCCAACCCGCTCTACGCCGACTTCGGCTTCAACGAGTGGAAGGGATACACGAGGGCCCACCCCGAGGTCACCCGCCGCCACCACCCCGACCTCGTCGACACCGCCACCCGCTGACGCCGACGCGGCCGTCCGCCGTCGACGCACCACCGCTGCCACGACCGCCGGGCCCGCACTCCCCACGGAGCGCGGGCCCGGCGCCGTACCCGGGCTCCCCGGGCGGCCGGGGCGCCCGGGGGCGCCCGGGGCGGCGGGCGGCGGCAGTGGACCGGGTGGCACAGCGGTGTCACACTCGCGGTGTCACAGAGACGGTGCGGGCTGCGCCGGGCGCGGAGCGGGAGGCGGGGGTGGACGTGCGGCTGACGGTCGACGAGTTGGCGGCGCGGGCGGGGGTGACCGTCCGGACGGTGCGGTTCTACGGGACGAAGGGGCTGCTGCCGCCGCCGGTGCTGGGGGCCCGGCGGGTCGGGTGGTACGGGGCGGAGCACCTGGACCGGCTGGGGCTGATCGAGGAGTTGCAGCGGCAGGGCCTGACCCTGGCCGCGATCGAGCGGTACCTGGGACGGCTGCCGCACGACTCGACCCCGCTGGACCTGGCGATCCACCGGGCGCTGGTGGCGTCGTGGACGCCGGAGACGCCGGAGGAGGTGGGCCGGGTGCAGCTGGAGCGGCGGGCCGGGCGGGGACTGTCCGAGGAGCAGGTGGACCGGCTGGCCGCGATGGGGGCGCTGGAGCGGACGGCGGACCCGGACGTGTTCCGGGTGGACCCGGGACTGCTGCCGCTGGGCGTGCGGATCCTGGACGTGCCGATCCCCCTGGAGACGCTGCAGGCCGCGCGCGCGGTGGTGCTGGAGCACAGCCGGGCGACGGCGCGGGAGTTGCAGCGGCTGTTCCGGGAGACGGTGTGGCGGCCGTACCGGGAGAGCGAGCCGGCTCCGGACGAGGTGGAGCGGATGAAGGCGCTCACGGGCCACATCCGGCCGATGGTGGCGCAGGCGCTGGTGACGGCGTTCCAGCGGTCGCTCCGGGAGGAGCTGGGCGAGGCCGCGGAGGACGGGGCCTCGCCCAGCTGACGGTTAGTCAGTCCTTGAACGTGCGGCCTTCGGCGGCGATCCGCTCCAGCAGGGCCGGCGGCGCGAACCGCTCGCCGTACACGGCGGCGAGTTCGCGGGCGCGGGCCGCGAAGCCGGCCGGTCCGCCCGGGTAGCCGTTGACGTACTGGAGGACGCCACCCGTCCACGCCGGGAAGCCGATGCCGAGGATGGAGCCGACGTTGGCGTCGGCGACGGAGGTGAGCACGCCCTCCTCCAGGCAGCGGACCGAGTCCAGCGCCTCGCTGAACAGCATCCGCTCCTTGAGGTCCTCGAAGGGGACCTCCACCGAGGCCCGGGTGAAGTGCTCGCGCAGACCCGGCCAGAGCCGGCCGCGCCTCCCGTCCTCGCCGTACTCGTAGAAGCCGGCGCCGCCGCTGCGGCCGGGGCGGCCGAACTCGTCGACCATCCGGTCCACCACCGCGTCGGCGGGGTGGGCGGTCCACTCGCCGCCGGCCGCCTCGACGGACCGCCGGTACTCGTCACGGATCTTCCGCGGCAGGGTGAGGGTCAGCTCGTCGAGCAGTGACAGCACCTTGGCGGGGTAGCCGGCCTGGGCGGCGGCCTGTTCGACCGTGGCCGGGTCGACGCCCTCACCGACCATCGCCACGCCCTCGTTGAGGAACTGGCCGATCACCCGGGAGGTGAAGAAGCCGCGCGAGTCGTTGACCACGATCGGCGTCCGGTCGATCTGCCGGACCAGGTCGAAGGCGCGGGCCAGCGCCTCGTCCCCGGTCTGCGGGCCGCGGATGATCTCCACCAGCCGCATCCTGTCGACCGGCGAGAAGAAGTGCAGGCCGATGAAGTTGGCGGTGCGCTCGACGCCCTCGGCGAGCAGCCCGATCGGCAGCGTGGAGGTGTTGGAGCAGAGCAGCGCGTCCGGGGCGACGACGCCCTCGATCTCCTGGAACACCTTGTGCTTCAGCTCGGGGTTCTCGAAGACGGCCTCGATCACCGCGTCGCAGCCGGCCAGGTCGGCGGCCTCGGCGGTGGGCGTGATCCGGGCGAGCAGTTCGTCGCGCTGCGCCGCGGTGGTGCGACCGCGGGCCACCGCCTTCGCCGACAGGCCCTCGGAGTAGGCCTTGCCGCGCTCCGCGGCCTCGACGGTGACGTCCTTGAGCAGCACCTGGAGGCCGGCCTTGGCGCAGGCGTGGGCGATGCCCGCGCCCATCATGCCGGCGCCGAGGACGGCGACCTTGCGGACCGTCCGCTTCTCGAAGGAATCCGGCCGACCGGCACCGGAGTTGACCGCCTGCATGTCGAAGAACAGGGCCTGGATCATGTTCTTGCTGGTCTGTCCGCAGGCCAGCTCGGTGAAGTAGCGGGCCTCGATGACCATGGCCGTGTCGATGTCCACCTGGGCGCCCTCGACGGCGGCGGCGAGCACGTTGCGCGGCGCCGGGTAGGGGGCGCCGGCCAGTTGCTTGCGCAGGTTGGACGGGAACGCGGGCAGGTTGGCGGCGAGCGCCGGGGTGCTGGGCGTACCGCCGGGGATCCGGTACCCCTTGACGTCCCAGGGCTGGACGGCGGTCGGGTTCGCCTCGATCCAGGCACGCGCCCGGGCGGTCAACTCCTCCGGGGTCTCCACGAGTTCGTGGACCAGCCCGTTGTCGAGCGCCTGTGCCGGCCGGTACTGGCGGCCCTGCAGCAGCACCTTGAGCAGCGCGTCGGTGATGCCGAACAGCCGTACCGTGCGGACGACTCCGCCACCGCCGGGCAGCAGGCCGAGGGTGACCTCGGGCAGGCCGATCCGGCTGGCGGGCGTGTTCAGGGCGATCCGGTGGTGACAGGCGAGGGCGAGTTCCAGGCCCCCGCCGAGCGCACTGCCGTTGATCGCGGCGACCACCGGCTTGCCCAGGGTCTCCAGGGCACGCAGGGCGCGTTTGATGCGCATCGACTTCTCGAAGACGGCGGCGGCGTCCTCGGGGCGGGCGACGGAGAGCAGCTTGAGGTCGCCGCCCGCGAAGAAGGTCTTCTTGGCGGAGGTGACGACGACGCCGCGCAGTTCCTCGCCGAGGCCGGCCAGCCGGGCGACGGTTGCCTCGAAGTCGGCCGTGAAGGCCTCGTTCATGGTGTTGACGGACTGGGTGGGGTCGTCGAGGACGAGGGTGACCACGCCGTCCTGGTCCTGCTCCCAGCGGATGGTGGTGTCAGACATGGGATCTACGTCTCCAGGAGGGGGGGTCAGATGCGCTCGACGACGGTGGCGATGCCCATACCGCCGCCCACGCAGAGGGTGGCCAGGCCGTAGCGGAGGTCGCGCCGCTCCAGCTCGTCGATCAGGGTGCCGAGGATCATCGCGCCGGTGGCCCCGAGCGGGTGGCCGAGGGCGATCGCGCCGCCGTTGACGTTCACCTGCTCGGGCGAGAAGCCCATCTCGCGGATGAACCGCAGGGCGACGGCGGCGAAGGCCTCGTTGATCTCGACCAGGTCGATGTCGGCGGCGGTCAGTCCGGCCTTGGCGAGCGCCTTGCGGGTGGCGGGGGCCGGACCGGTGAGCATGATGGTCGGCTCGGAGCCGGAGACGGCGGCGGAGACGATCCGGGCGCGCGGGCGCAGCCCGTACCGCTCGCCGATCCCGCGGTTGCCGATGGCGACGAGGGCCGCGCCGTCCACGATGCCGGAGGAGTTGCCGGCGTGGTGGACGTGGTCGACGGCCTCCACCCAGTGGTACTTCTGCAGGGCGACGGCGTCGAAGCCGCCTGCCTCGCCGATGGTGGCGAAGGAGGGCTTGAGTCCGGCCAGCGTCTCGACGGTGGTGCCGGGGCGGATGAACTCGTCGCGCTCCAGGACGAGCAGGCCGTTGCGGTCGCGCACCGGGACGACCGAGCGGTCGAAGAGGCCGTCGGCCTGGGCCTTGGCCGCCCGGGCCTGGGACTCGGCGGCGAAGGCGTCGACGTCGGTGCGGGAGAGGCCCTCGATGGTGGCGATCAGGTCGGCGCCGACGCCCTGCGGGACGAAGTAGCCCTCGTAGTTGGTCATCGGGTCCATCGCCCAGGCACCGCCGTCGGAGCCCATCCTGACCCGGGACATCGACTCGACGCCGCCGGCCAGGACGAGGTCCTCCCATCCCGAACGGACCTTGGCGGCGGCCAGGTTGACGGCTTCGAGACCGGAGGCGCAGAAGCGGTTCTCCTGGACGCCGGCCACGGTGTCGGGCAGGCCGGCCGCGATGGCGGCGATGCGGGCGATGTCGGAGCCCTGGTCGCCGATCGGGCTGACCACACCGAGCACGATGTCGTCGACCGCCGCCGGGTCCAGGTCGGGGAAGCGGCGGCGCAGTTCGTGGATCAGGCCGACGACGAGGTCGATCGGCTTGGTGCCGTGCAGCGAGCCGCCGGCCTTGCCCCGGCCGCGCGGGGTGCGGATCGCGTCGTAGACGTACGCTTCGGTGGTCACGGTGAGGAGCCTTTCAGACGCGGAGGGTTGCACGGGTGTCCGGGCGGTCGGAAGCCGGTCGGAGCGAGGGGCGGACGGTCGGGCGGACGGTCGGGCGGACGAGCGGGCGGCCGGCGGCGGGGCGGGCGGGCGGGCGCGGTCAGCCGAGGAGGGAGCGGCCGACGATCTCCTTCATGATCTCGGTGGTCCCGCCGTAGATGGTCTGGATACGGCCGTCGGTGAACGCCCGGGCGACCGGGTACTCGGTCATGTACCCGTACCCGCCGTGGAGTTGGAGGCATCGGTCGGCGGTCCGCTTCTGCAGTTCGGTCGCCCACCACTTGGCCATCGAGGCGTCGGCCGGAGTGAGCGCGTAGCGGTTGTGCTCGGTGATGCAGCGGTCGACGAAGGCCCGGGTGACCGCGCACTCGGTGGCCAGTTCGGCGATCTCGAAGCGGACGTGCTGGAGCTTGGCCAGCGGCCGGCCGAAGGCCTCGCGCCGCTTGACGTACTCCGTGGTGATCTCGACCAGGTACTCGGCGCCGGCGATCGCGGCGGCCGCGATGGTGAGCCGCTCCTGGGCGAGGTTCTGCATCAGGTGGACGAAGCCCCCGTTCAGCTCGCCGAGCAGGTTCCCCTTGGGGACGCGGACGTCCTGGAAGAACAACTCGGCGGTGTCCTGGGCCTTCTGGCCGATCTTGTCGAGGTTGCGACCGCGCTCGAAGCCCGGCATCCCTCGCTCGACCACCAGCAGGCTGAGGCCGCGCGAGCCGCCCTCGGGGGTGGTGCGGGCGACCACGACCACCAGGTCGGCGAGGATGCCGTTGGAGATGAAGGTCTTGGCGCCGTTGAGCAGGTAGTGGTCGCCCTCGTCGACCGCCCGGGTGCGGATGCCCTGGAGGTCCGACCCGGTCCCGGGCTCGGTCATCGCGACGGCGGTGATCAGCTCGCCGCTGCAGAAGCCGGGCAGCCAGCGGCGCTTCTGCTCCTCGGTGGCGAGCGAGGTGAGGTACGGGCCGATGATGTCGTTGTGCAGGCCGAGCGCCAGTCCGGAGGCGCCGGCCCGGGCGAACTCCTCGGCGAGCACGGCGGCGTAGCGGAAGTCGGCGGTGCCCCCGCCGCCGTACTCCGCGGGGACGGCGAGCCCGAGCAGGCCCTGGCGGCCGGCGGCCAGCCAGGCCGCGCGGTCGACGATGCCGGCCTTCTCCCAGCGGTCGTAGTGCGGCTGCACCTCCTTGGCGAGGAAGGACCGGACGGTCGCCCGGAAGTCCTCGTGCTCCTCGGTGAAGAGATCACGTTGCACGGTGGGCTCCTTGGGGGGAAGGGTCGAGGGGGTGGCGGCCGGGCGGGGGCCGGGGAAGGGGCGAGCCGTCAGCCGGCGCCCGGGGGCCCGGCCGCCAGGGAGGGCACGCCCCAGTCGCGGGCGACCTCGGCGGTGTCGGCGCCCGGACGGGCGGGCGGGCGGCGCAGCGCCCCCGGGGTGGCGGAGAACCGCGGGGCGGGCGCGGGCTGGGTGACGCCGTCCACCTCGACGTAGGTGGAGCGGCTCACCAGGTGTGCGTGCGAGGCTGCCTGACGCATCGTCAGGACCGGTTCCACGCAGGCGTCGGAGTCGGTGAAGACGGCCTCCCACGCGGCCCGGGTGCGGCTCGCGAACCGGGTGGCGATGCGGGCCCGCAGCTCGGGCCAGCGGTCGGTCTCCCACTGGCCGGGCGCGTCCGGGCCGAGCTCAAGCAGTCGCGCGAACTCGGCGTAGAACTGCGGTTCCAGCGCACCGACCGCGAGGTGGCCGCCGTCGGCGGCCTGGTAGACGGCGTAGAACGGGGCGCCGCCGTCGAGCAGGTTGGTGCCCCGCCGGTCCTGCCACCGGCCGGCGGCGAGCAGGCCCTGGAGGACGGCGGTGAGGTGGGCGGCTCCGTCGACGATCGCGGCGTCGACGACCTGGCCGGCGCCGGTCGCGCGGGCGTGGTGGAGCGCGGCGAGCAGGCCGACGACCAGGTAGAGCGAGCCGCCGGCGTAGTCGCCGAGGAGGTTGGCGGGGACGGCGGGCGGCTCGTCCGCGTCGCCGCCCGCCCGGCCGACCAGGCCGAGCACCCCGGCCACCGCGGTGTACCCGATGTCGTGGCCGGCCCGGGCGGCCAGCGGCCCCTGCTGCCCCCAGCCGGTCATCCGGCCGTACACCAGCGCCGGGTTGCGGGCGTGGCAGTCCTCGGGCCCGACGCCGAGGCGTTCGGCGACGCCGGGGCGGTAGCCCTCGATCAGCAGGTCGGCCCGGGCGGCCAGGTCGAGCACCCGCGCGGGCCCGTCGGCGGACTTGAGGTCGACCACCACCGAGCGCTTGTTGCGGTTGGCGACGTCGTACGCCGGCTCGATGCCGAGCGGCGAGGGCTCCGGGCGGTCCACCCGGACCACGTCGGCGCCGAGATCGCCCAGCAGCATGGCGGCGAAGGGGCCGGGGCCGATCCCCGCGAGTTCGACCACGCGGACCCCGGCCAGCGGGCCGCCGTTCCCCCGCACACCACCGTCACGCATGGGCGCCCCTGCCCCTCCGAGGTCTGACAGTAAAGCTGTCACACCCGCGATGATAGGGAAGCGACCCGTCGGTAACAAGACCTTCGGACCCGCCCCGCCCGGTGCCGCACGCCGGTCGGACCGGAGTCGGCCCGGGGCCGCCCCGCACCTCCCGCTCCTTCCCCGGAACCGTGCCCTCCCCGCCGGATCCCCCTGGCGGGGGAGGCGGATCCCGTTCACGGAGGACGCGCCGGCGGTCCCCCGCGCGGGAGCGTGGCCGCATGACCTCGACGACCGCGCTCCGTCCGGCCCCGGCCCCCGCCGCCCCGCCCGTCGGCCGGGTACGCGCCGCGGCGGCCGTGGTGGCCGTCGCCGCGACCCTGCCGTACCTCGCCCTCAAACTGCTCTGGCTCACCGGCCACCCGGTCGGGGCCGGTGACGCCGACGCCATGGACGACCTGTGGCTGGTCAACCTGCTCACCTTCGGCATGGACGCGATCGCCGTGGTGCTCGCGCTGTCCTTCGTCCGGCCGTGGGGCCGGCGGGCCCCGGCCGGGCTGCTGGCCTTCCCGATGTGGGTGGCCACCGGGCTGCTCGGCACGATCCTGGTGGCGCTGCCGCTCTTCCTGCTCACCACCGTGGTGCTCGGCCCCGAGGAGCCCGCCGCCGGTGCCGACGACGGGCCGAGCGGCTGGATCTTCCCCGTGGTGTACGGCGGGTTCGCCGTCCAGGGCCTGGCCCTGATCACCGGGTTCCTGCTGTACGCGCGGCAGCGCTGGGCCGGGCTGCTGCACGACCGGATCGGCGACCTGCCCCGCTCCCCCACCCTCACCGTCCAGCGGACGTTCGCCTGCGTGGCCGCGCCGCTCGCCGCCGGGGTGGCCTCGGCCCGCCTCTACTGGGCCTTCGGCGGGCACGCCGGGCTGCCGCTGGAGTGGCGGCAGCAGCACAGCCGGGGCGTCGCGGTGATGGACGGGGTGACCGCCGCGGCGGCCGTAGCGGCGGCGGTCGCGCTGCTCCTCCTGGTGTTCCGGATCCGGCCCGGGTGGCGGCTGCGGGTGCCACTGGCGGTGGCCTGGACGGCGGCCGGGTCGATCTTCGGCTGGGGGTCGTGGCAGCTGGTGGCGTTCGGGACGACCACCGAGGTGCCCGGGCTCGGCCGGGCCGTGCCCGGGCTGCTCCCGCTGGTGGAGTCGGCGCAGGTGGTGACCGGCCTGCTGGTGCTGACGGTCGGCGCGATCGCCCTGGTCGAACGCGCGGCGGCGCTCCGGGGGACCGCACGGAAGGCGCCGGACCTCGGCCGCTCCCGTACTGCTGACGTAGAGTCTGCGCCGTGATCACGGGGGCGAGCACGGGGACGGACGCGGAGGCGGGCGCGGGGAAGCGACCGGGGACGGGCACCGCCGCGGGCGCCGGCAGGGGCGCGGCGGTACGGCGGGCGGCGGGTGCGCTGTTCGGGCGGCGGGCCCGGCTGCGCTGGGTGCACCTGGTCCTGGGCGGCGCGCTGCTGATGCCGTACTGGATGCTCTCGGCCGTCGTCCTGGGCAGCCTCGACCAGCGCAACGGTCCGCTGCGCCGGCTCCTGCTCCACTTCGCCGCCCTGGGCCTGTCGCTCCCGATGGCCGCCGTCACCGCGCTGGTGCCGATCGCCCGGGCCCTGGAGGGCGCCGCCGCGCGGGCGCTCTGCACGCCGGCCCGCCCGGACGAGGTGGTCACCGGCCCGGCCCGGTCCTGGGCGGCCCGGCGGCGGACCGCCGCCTGGTACGTCCTGCACGTGCTGTTCGGCGGCGTCGTCAGCGGCATGACGCTGGCCGGGGCACCGTTCGCGATGGTGCTGCTGTTCTCCCCCACCGGGCTGGAGGAGCTGGTCCGGTTCTGGGAGGACCGCGGCTTCCCCGGCTGGCTGCCCGGCCCGCTGACGGGCCTCGCACTGCTCGCCCTGATCGTCTCCACCAGCGCGGGCCTCGGCGCGCTGCTCGCCCGCTGGGCGCCCGTCCTGCTCGGCCCGACCCCGGACGAACGCGTGGCCGCCGCCGAACGGCGCGCCACCGTCCTCGCCCAGCGCAACCGGCTGGCCCGCGAGCTGCACGACTCGGTCGGGCACGCGCTCAGCGCCGTGGGCATCCAGGCCTCGGCCGCCGCCCGGGTCCTGCGGACCGACCCGGACTTCGCCGCCGAGGCGCTGGCGGCCAACGAGGAGACCGCGCGCGGCGCGGTCGCCGAACTGGACGCCGTCCTGGGCCTGCTGCGGGAGGGGGACAGTGCGGAGGCCGGGCCCGCCGGGCCCACGCTCGCCGGGCTGGACGACCTGCTGCGCCAGTTGGCCCGCACCGGGCTGACGGTCGATGCCGAGCTCTCCCCCGGCCTGGACCGGCTGCCGGCCGCGTTCTCCCGCGAGGCGTACCGGATCGTCCAGGAGGGCCTCACCAACGTGCTCCGGCACGCCGGCCCCGCGCCCGCACGGCTGCGGGTCGGACCGGTCGGCGGGCGGCTGGAGATCGAACTGACCAACCCGGTCGGCCCGGCCCGGCCCAGCCGCCCCGGCGGCGGCCGCGGGCTGCGCGGGATCGGCGAGCGGGCGGCGGCACTGCGCGGCGGCTGCGAGGCCGGGCCGGCGGACGACGGGACGACGTGGCGGCTGGCCGTCTGGCTGCCGGCAGGAGGAGAGCGATGAACGTTGCGAGCACCGGAGGCGCCGTGAACACCGCAGTCACCGAGGGCACCGGGGGCACCGGCGATCCGGCGGGCGGCACCGTCCGGGTGGTGATCGCCGACGACGAGCGGCTGGTCCGGACGGGCCTGCGGGTGGTGATCGACGCCGAGCCGGACCTCACCGTGGTCGGCGAGGCCGCCGACGGCGCCGAGGTCGTGCCGCTGGTGCGCCGGCTACGCCCGGACGTGGTGCTGATGGACGTCCGGATGCCCGGCATCGACGGCATCCGGGCCACCGAGCAGCTGGTCGGCGGCATGGCCGACCCGCCCAGGATCCTGGTCGTCACCACCTTCGAACACGACGACCACGTCTACGACGCGCTGCGGGCGGGCGCCGCCGGGTTCCTGCTGAAGCGGGCCCGCGCGGAGGAGATGGTGCAGGCGGTGCGGCTGATCGCGCGCGGCGACTCGCTGCTCTTCCCGGCGGCCGTGCGCGAGCTGGCCCTCCGGTACGGCTCGGCCGACAAGCCCACGGAGTGGGACCGCGGACCGATCGGGCGGCTCACCGAGCGGGAGGGCCAGGTGCTGCGGCTGATGGCGGCCGGGCTCAACAACGGCGAGATCGCCGCGAAGCTCGTCGTCAGCCAGGAGACGGTCAAGACGCACGTCGGCAGCGTGCTCGCCAAGCTGGGCGCCCGGGACCGCACCCAGGCGGTGATCGCGGCGTACGAGTCGGGCTTCGTCCTGCCGGGCTGAGCCACCGGGGCGGGCGGGCCGGCGAGCGGGACGTTTCTTCCACCCCGGGCCTACCGGCGGGTAGAGTGCGGCCTTCGCCTCCCGACCGTCCGATACCTCCCGTATCGCCTGAAACGAACTGGTGACCGTATGTCAGTCCGGACCAGCCCGGCGCTCTGGTGGCGCCTCGGCATCGTGCTCTCGGCAGGCCTCGGCCTGACCCTCCAGACCGCGCCGCTGGTGTACTTCACCATCCAGAGCAACGTGATCGTGCTCGGCTACTTCATCGGCGCCGTCTACTGGATGGTCAAGCGCGGCACCGTCGACGCCCCCGCACCCCGGCTGCGCGGCGCCGCCACGCTGTACATCCTGATCACCGGCCTGGTCTCGCACGTCCTGCTGGAGCACGGCGCCAACCCGCTGCCCGGGCTCTTCGACGGGCCGGACAAGCTCCAGCACTGGTCGTCATTCTTCCTGCACTACGTCACGCCGGTGCTGGTCATCGCCGACTGGCTGGTGCTCCGGCCGCGCAACGCCTCCTCCTGGCGGGACATCCCGCTCTGGCTGGCGTTCCCGCTCGGCTACGCGGGGATCGTGCTGGCCCGCAACGCGCTGTTCTCCAACTACCCGATGCCCTACCCCTACTTCTTCTTCGACCCGACGACCGAGGGGTACGGCTACGTCTGGGGTCAGATCGCGCTGCTGACGGTCGAGTTCGTCGTCCTGGGGGCCGTCGTGGTGGGGCTGGACCGACTGGGCACCCTGGTCGCCGGCAAGCTCCGCCGGACCGCCCTCCCCTCCGAGGCCTGACCGCGCCGCTCCCCCGCCCCGCCCACACCCGTCCCGTCCTCGCGGCGGCCGGCCCGGACCCCGCTCAGATCCTCCAGGAGCGGATCCGGTCGGCCGCCGCGAACACGTCCGCCCGCCCCTCGCCGATGTCCCGCGCCAGCTCCACCAGCGCGCCGTACGGCGGGTCGATGCCCTCCCCGGCCGCATGCATGTACGCGGCCGTGGTCATGCAGGCGTAGAGGTTGTTGCGCACCGGCAGCGGCCTCAGCAGCACGATGGTGTGCATCAACGTGGCCGCGCACCAGGCCGGATCGGCGTCGTGGCCGAGCTGCGCGGTGTTCACCCGGTGCCGCGCGACGGCCGCCTGCAGCGCCGAGTAGTCGCGCACGCTCAGGTCCTCGGGCGAGGCCTGCTCCTGGATGTCGAGCAGCCAGCGCAGATCGACGCGCAGCAGCATCATCGCGGCACCCTTCCCGCCCCGCCCGTCCCGGCCGCCCGGCCCGCGCCCCTACGCACGCTCACGCCGCCGGCGCGTCCTCCGGGAACGCCTCGTCGAACTCCTCCCGGTGCGCGTTCCAGAACGCCACCGCGTGGTCGACGAACACCCGCCGCTGCTGCTCCCGCACGCTGAGGTCGTGCACGTACGCCTTGACGCTCTTCCCGTCGGCGGCCGCCGCCTCGCGGATGGCGGCGAGCTCGTGCTCCGTGTACTCGATGTTGAGCGCTGGCATGGCGCCGATGGTACTGGAGCGTACGGGAGTTGGGTACCGGACCGGCACCGCGCGGACGGCACCGGGGCCGCGGTGGCCGGCAGCCCCGCCGACCGACGGGCGGGGCTCGTCCGCGGGATTCACGGCCGTACGCCTCCGGGCGGAGGCGGGGCGGAGGCGGTGTACCTCTGGGGTCCCGGTGGGGACCGCCCTGCGGGTGGACGTGCGGACGTGCGCCGGATCCGTACCGTCGGTCGTGGGCGGCGGAGGGGTTCCGCGGGGGAGGCCCGGACCTGGGGGCGGGGTCCGGTCCGGGTTTCAGGGGTGGCGGGTTCGGCGACGCCGCACGGGCGGCGGGGGTCGCGGCGACGGCGCTCGCCGTCGCCGCGGGGGCGACGGCGCCGGCCTCGGGCGCGGGCGGAGGAACCGGACGGCCGCCGCGGCTCGGCGCCCACCGAGGCCCGGCGGATCCTCGCCGGTCCGGCCGGGTAGCACCGCACCCACCGCCGCAGCCCACCCGCCCCGGCACACACCACAGCCCGCTGCACGCAGCACGAACGCCTGCGGGCCCTCGGCGGCGGAGGCCGCGGCACGCAGGACCCGGCACGACAGAGGCACCACCCGAGCAACCGGAGACGGACGATGAGGCACAGGAACACCCCGGCCAGGACGACCGAGCGGCGCACCCGGCCCAGGGCCGCGGCCAGGACGGCGGGAGTCGCGGCAGTGGCGCTCGCGGTGACCGCGGGGGCGGTCGGTGCGGCCCGGGCCGCACCCGCCGGGGCGGACGAGGCGAGGCGGCCGGGCGGCGGGCGCCTGGCAGGTGGACGGCTACGGGACGATCGTCGAGTTCACCGGGACCACGCTCACCACCTACGACGTGACCCGGATCAGTTGCACCCCCGGCCGGGTGAGGGCCGAACAGGTCGGCGCCCCGGGGCCCGGCGGGGCGATCAGGTTCGGCTCGCCCGGCAAGCCCTACGGCGAGCTGACGGTCACCCCCGACGGCCGCAACCGGGCCGTGTACAAGGACGACGGGGCCAGCGCGACCAAGGACCTGGCCCGGCTGCCGGGCGGTCTGCCGTCGCTCTGCCGCCGGCCCGCGCCGCAGGACCCTTTCTCGGCCTTCGACCGGTTCTGGGCGACCTTCGAGGAGAACTACCCGTTCTTCGCCGCCAAGGGCATCGACTGGCACGCCGTCGGTGCCGCCCAGCGGGCACGGATCACCGCGCAGACCACCGACGACGATCTCCAGCAGATCTTCGTCGACATGCTCCGGCCGCTCGGGGACGCCCACACCGCGCTGGCCCGCAAGCGGGCCGACGGGGGGCTCAGTGCCGTCTTCGCCGGTCAGCGGCCGGGCACCCGGGAGCCCACCGACGAGGTGCAGGAGCTGGCGGCGGAGGCCGTCGCCGCCCAACTGATCTCCCCGGAGAGGACGTTCGGCCGGGGAGCGCTGGGCGTCGGCGAGCTGCCCGGCGGGATCGGCTACCTGCGGGTGAGCGCCTTCGACGGGTACGTCGACGACGGCGGGTACCCGGCCCACGCCGCCGAGCTGGACCGGGCCCTGGACACGCTCCTGGCCCGCCCCGGGCAGCTGCACGGTCTGGTGATCGACCTCCGGCTGAACGGTGGCGGCTCGGACGAACTCGGGCTGCGGATCGCCGCCCGGCTGACCGACCGGCCATATCTCGCCTACCTCAAGGTCGCCCGGAACGACCCGGCCGACCCGACCCGCTTCACCGCCCCGCAGCACGTCCCGGTCCGGCCGGCCGCCGCGACGCGGTTCACCGGCCCGGTGGCCCTGCTCACCGCCGGTTCGACGGTGAGCGCGGGCGAGACGTTCACCCAGGCGCTGATGGAACGGCGCCCGGCGGCGGTCCGGATCGGCGAGAACACCCAGGGCGTCTTCTCCGACATCATGTTCAAGCCCGTCTCGGACGCGTTCACGGCCGTCCTGCCGAACGAGAAGTTCCTCACCCGTGCCGGCACCACCTTCGACGGCCCGGGCATCCCGCCGGACATCGCGACCCCGGTCTTCACCGACGAGGAGCTGAGCCTGGGACGGGACTCCGCCCTGACCACCGCCCGACGCGTCCTCGGCGGCGCTCCCCGCGCGGAGTAGGTGGTGGACCCGCCACCCTGCGGGTCCACCACCCCGGCGCACCGGCGTCTCGGTGCACCGGCGTCTCGGCCCGGGCGCCGACCCGCGCCGACCGGGCCGGGACACCGATCGTCACATCGGCTCCACCCTCCTCAGCTCGCCGTCCAGCTCCAGCCAGCGGGTGATCCCGAGGCCGCGCAGGAACGGCAGGTCGTGGCTGGCCACGACCAGCGCGCCCCGGTAGGCGGCGAGCGCCTGGGTGAGCTGGCGGACACTGGCCAGGTCGAGGTTGTTGGTCGGCTCGTCGAGCAGCAGCAGCTGCGGCGGCGGGTCGGCCAGCAGCAGCGCCGCCAGCGTCGCGCGGAACCGCTCGCCGCCGGAGAGCGTGGCGGCGAGCTGGTCGGCCCGGCCGCCGCGGAACAGGAAGCGGGCGAGCCGGGCCCTGATCGCGTTGTCCCCGGCACCGGGCGCGAACAGCTTGACGTTCCCCGCGACCGTCAGGCCGTCGTCCAGCAGGTCGAGCCGCTGCGGGAGGTGGCGCATCGGCACCGGTGTGGTCACCTCGCCCTGCAGCGGGGCGAGTTCACCGGCGATGGTGCGCAGCAGGGTGGTCTTGCCGGATCCGTTGCGGCCGACCAGGGCGATCCGCTCCGGTCCGCGCAGGTCGAGGTCGGCGGTGGCGCCGTAGGGCAGTCGGACCTTGTCCAGGGTGAGGACGGTGCGGCCCGCCGGAACGGCGGTACGGGGCAGGTCGATCCGGATCTCGGCGTCGTCCCGGACCGCCTCCTCGGCGGTGGTGAGCCGGCGCCTCGCCTCCTCCAGTCGCTCGGTGTGCATGCCCTGGAGGCGGCCGGCGGTCTCCTGGCCCTGGCGCTTGAGCTTCCCGGCGAAGATGTGCGGATCGTTGCGGGTGACCGAGCGCTTCCTGCCGTAGCTCGCGCTGCGATCCAGCTTGGTCCGCGCCTCGGTGAGGTCCCGCTTCTGGCGCTCGACGTCGGCCTCGGCGCTGCGCAGGAGCCGCTCGGCCGTCTCCTGCTGGGCGGCGACGGTGCGCTCGTACTCGGCGAAGTTGCCGCCGTACCACGAGACCTGCCTGTCCCTCAGTTCGGCGATCTGGTCGACGTATTGGAGCAGCTCGCGGTCGTGGCTGACGATCACCATCACGCCGCCCCAGCCGGCCACCGTCTCGTAGAGCCGCTCGCGGGCGGCCCGGTCGAGGTTGTTGGTCGGCTCGTCGAGCAGCAGGACGTCGGGACGGCGCAGCAGCAGGGCGGCGAGGCGCATCAGCACCGCTTCCCCGCCGGAGAGTTCGCCGGTGGTGCGGTCCAGGTCGAGCCGGTGCAGGCCGAGCCGGTCGAGGAGGGCGCGGGCGCGCTCCTCGACGTCCCAGTCGTCGCCGACCGCGTCGAAGTGGCGCTGGTCGGTGGAGCCGGCCTCGACGGCGTGCAGGGCCTCGCGGACGGCCCGGACGCCGAGCGCCTCGTCGACCCGCAGGGCGGTGTCCAGGGTGAGGCCCTGCGGCAGGTAACCGATCTCCCCGGCCACCTTGACGGTGCCGGAGGCGGGGGTGAGTTCACCGGCCAGCAGCCGCAGCAGGGTGGACTTCCCGGCGCCGTTGAGCCCGATCAGTCCGGTGCGCCCGGGGCCGACGGCGAGGTGGAAGCCGTCGAGGACGGGCCTGCCGTCCGGCCACTCGAAGGAGAGGTCGGTGCAGAGGAGCGAGGTGGTGGGTTGTGCCATGGAAGCCTCCCGGGCATTGCCGGACGTGGCCGGTCACCGGCCGTGGTCGTGGAGCGGTCCGACGGCCGTCCGGCGGGGACGCGGCCGTGGAACGGCGGCGTCGCGGAACGGCGGTGCGGTCGCGGGGCGACTCGGGGTCGCAGGGCAACACGGGAGACACCGCGGGGGGAGGCGGAGGCCGGAAGGGGTGGGCCGGAAGCGGGCGACCGGGGTCGTCAGCAGGACGGGGGACGCCGGGTCGGCTCACCACTGAGGTCGGGCACTCGCACACTCACGGACCGCGGGCAGCGACATGGCTGCGGCGCGGCGGGGGCGGTGTCTCGGGACCTCAGTAGAGCAACGGCCTTCTCCTGTTCTGGCGGCTGACGGGGACCACGCTACGAAGGCGCGCAGGGCCGTGCAACCGGTTTTCCCCCGGCGGTCCCGCCGACCGGGCGCCGACGTGGGGATCCACCGCTCGCCCACCGATCCGCAGGCCGCCCCGCCCCCCCTGCCACCAGCTCTGCCACCTGCCCTGCCGCCGGCCCCGGCGTTCCGTCGGGCGTTCCGTTCGGTGTTCCGTCGGGCGTTCCGTGCCGATCGCGTGCCGATCCGGTGACAGCCGCGCCCCGGACCGCTCCCGGGACCGGGACCGGTCCGCACCGCGTGGCAGACTCCTCCCCTGCCGCAACCGCCACACCCGCGGGCCTCCGGGCCGCGCGGCGCCGTGGCGTGCATCCAACAGGGGGAACTGAACACATGTCACCGATATCCCGGGCGACGCGCGCCGCGCTGGGCGCCTCCGTCGTCGCACTGACCGTGGTCGTCGCGACCGCGTGCGGCCCGGAGAACACCGACCCGGTCGCGGCGCCGACCGCCGCGGCCACCGCCGGAACCACCGACAAGCCGGGTGCGGCGCCGCTCAAGCTGCCCAGCGTCGACGAGCTGAAGAAGTGGAACTTCGACGACTGGGACAAGTGGGCCCAGCAGAACGTGATCACCCCGGCCGTCAAGGGCTACTGGGACCTGCAGAAGATCCTGAAGGCCAAGCCCTACAAGCCGGGCCCGGGCGGACAGCCCACAGCGCAGCCGACGGCCGCCCAGCCCACCGGCGCGGCGCCCACCCAGCCGCCCGCGCAGCCCACGGCCCAGCCCAGCCGGCCGGCCCAGCCGACCACGCAGCCGCCGGGGGACGGCGGCAACGACCCGCAGCCGAAGCTGATCGAGGAGAAGCCCGTCCCGCACCCGTTCGCGAAGCAGTACCACGTGAACGGCAAGCTGTTCTTCCAGAAGGGCAGCGAGGAGTACGTCTGCTCCGGCACCGTGGTCTCCGACCCGGCCAACCCCGGCCGGAGCAACCTGGTGTGGACGGCGAGCCACTGCCTGCACGGCGGCAAGGGCGGCAAGTACCACACCAACATCACCTTCGCCCCGGCGTTCAACAGCACCGGTGCGCTGAGCGGCGGCAAGCAGGGTTCCCTCGCGCAGGCCGAGCCGTACGGCGAGTGGGGCGCGGTCGCGGGCATGATCGCCCCGCAGTGGGCGGGCGAGGCGGACCCGGAGAACGGCGGCCCGTGGAGCCAGTACGACTTCGGCATCCTCCGGGTGGCCGACCCGGACGGCAGCGGCAGGTCCCTGGAGGAGGTCGTCGGCGGCTCGGTGCCGATCTGGTTCAACGCCCCGCGTGACCAGATCACCGCCGTGAGCAGCTACGGCTACCCGGCCGGCAAGCCCTTCGACGGCATGGAGCTGGAGCACTGCGACAGCGGGAAGCCGGCCCGCCGCTCGATGGACCCGGCCCGCCCGACGATGCTGATGACCGGCTGCAACGGCACCGGCGGCGACAGCGGCGGCGGCTGGTTCACCACCAAGGACGGCAAGCAGGTGCTGGTCTCGGACACCTCCATCGGCGGGTCCGACAACACCTGGGAGGCCGGCCCGTACCTGGACGACGTGGCCCAGCACGCGCTGGACTACTTCTCCAAGAAGAGCAAGTGACCTCGGGCACGTTCTGAGCCCGCCCCCGCCGGGGCCGCAGCACCTCCGCTGCGGCCCCGGCGGCGTTCCCGACGGTCCCCGGACGGCAGTTCCCCCGCACCCCTCGCACGCGCCCCCGGCCGGCGGTCCCCGGCCTCCCCCGCACCGGGCCCCGCGGCCCGCCTAGAATCGGGTCCATCATGAGCGCCACACTCGTCGTCAAGGACCTCGCCGCCGGCCACGGCGAGCGCACCCTCTTCTCCGGCCTGGACCTGGTCGTCGCCCCCGGCGACGTGATCGGTCTGGTCGGCGTCAACGGGGCAGGGAAGTCGACCCTGCTCCGCCTGCTGGCCGGCCTGGACACCCCCGAGGGCGGCTCGCTGCGCCTCAGCCCGGCCTCCGCCAACATCGGCCACCTCCCCCAGGAACCGGAGCGCCGCCCGGGCGAGTCGGTCCGCGACTTCCTGGCCCGCCGGACCGGGGTCGCCGCCGCGCAGGCCGAGCTGGACGAGGCCACCCAGGGCCTGGTGGACGGCGTGGCGGGCGCCGACGACGCCTACGCGTCGAGCCTGGACCGCTGGCTGGAGCTGGGCGGCGCCGACCTGGAGGAGCGGGCCGAGGAGGTCGCCGACTCGCTCGGGCTGAAGGTCTCCCTCGACCTGCCGATGACCGCGCTCTCCGGCGGCCAGGCCGCCCGGGCCGGCCTCGCCTCGCTGCTGCTCTCCCGCTACGACGTCTTCCTGCTCGACGAGCCCACCAACGACCTCGACCTGGACGGCCTGGAGCGGCTGGAGTCCTTCGTCAAGGGTCTGCGCGCGGGCACCGTGCTGATCAGCCACGACCGCGAGTTCCTGGCCCGCACGGTGACCAAGGTGCTGGAGCTGGACCTGCACCAGCAGCAGGTCAACCTGTACGGCGGCGGCTACGACGCGTACCTGGAGGAGCGCGCGACGGCCCGTCGGCACGCCCGTGACGAGTACGAGGAGTACGCCGACACCAAGGCCGGTCTGGAGGCCCGGGCCCGGATGCAGCGCGGCTGGATGGAGCACGGCGTGCGCAACGCCCGCCGCAAGTCCTCCGACAACGACAAGATCGGCCGCGCGATGCGGACCGAGTCCACCGAGAAGCAGGCGTCCAAGGCGCGGCAGACCCAGCGGATGATCGAGCGGCTGGACGTGGTCGACGAGCCCCGCAAGGAGTGGGAGCTGCGGATGGAGATCGCCACCGCGCCGCGCTCCGGTTCCGTGGTCGCCACCCTGCGCGGGGCCACCGTCCGGCGCGGGGACTTCGCCCTCGGCCCGGTGGACCTCCAGATCGACTGGGCCGACCGGGTCGCCATCACCGGCGCCAACGGCGCCGGCAAGTCCACCCTGCTGGCCGCACTGCTCGGCCGCCTCGAACTCGACTCCGGCAGCGCCGCCCTGGGCTCCGGCGTGGTGGTCGGCGAGGTGGACCAGGCACGCGGGCTGTTCCTCGGCGGGGAGCCGCTGTCCGACGCGTTCGCCGCCGCCGTACCGGAGTTGTCGCCGGAGGAGGTGCGCACCCTGCTGGCCAAGTTCGGCCTGAAGGCGGTGCACGTGAGGCGCCCCGCCGGCACCCTCTCCCCGGGTGAGCGGACCCGGGCCGCGCTCGCGCTGCTCCAGGCGCGCGGGGTGAACCTGCTGGTGCTGGACGAGCCCACCAACCACCTGGACCTGGCCGCCATCGAGCAGTTGGAGTCGGCGCTGGCCTCCTACACCGGCACGCTGCTGCTGGTCACGCACGACCGCCGGATGCTGGACACCGTCTCGGTGAACCGGCGGATCGAGGTCGGCGGGGGCCGCGTGCAGGAGAGCTGAGGCGCCCGGCCGTCCGGGCGCGAGCACCGGTCCGCGCGACCGGCCCGGGGATGTGGTCCGAACCTGACCCCTTCCCCGGCCGGTCGTCATGTGCTGTGCTGTCGCCCATGGTTGACAGCACTGTGGCAGCCGGGACGCCGTACCCGAGCGTCCCGCTCCGCCCGATGACGGTGCCCGCCCACGAGGCCGGGGCACGGAGCAGGTCCTTCCACGACGTGATGGCGCAGCGCCGGACCGTCCGCGACTACTCGACCCGTCCGATCCCGGACGACGTGGTCGAGTGGGCGATCCGTACCGCCAACACCGCGCCGAGCGGCGCGCACGTCCAGCCGTGGCGGTTCGTGGTGATCACCGACCCGGAGCGCAAGCGGCGGCTGCGCGAGGCCGCCGAGGCGGAGGAGCGCGAGTTCTACGCCCACCGGGCCTCCCCGGAGTGGCTGGCCGCACTGGCGCCGATCGGCACCGACTGGGAGAAGCCGTTCCTGGAGGACGCCCCGGCCGTGATCGTCGTCTTCGAGGTGCACAAGGGCCCCAACTCGCCACGCCCGTACTACACCAAGGAGTCGGTGGGGATCGCGGTCGGCCTGCTGCTCGCCTCGCTGCACCAGGCGGGCCTGGCCACTCTCACCCACACCCCGAGCCCGATGAAGTTCCTCAACGAGGTGTGCGAACGGCCCCTGGAGGAACGGGCCGCCTACGTGATCCCGGTCGGTTACCCCGCCGAGGGGGCGCGCGTGCCGGATCTGCAGCGCAAGGAGCTCGACGAGGTGCTGGTGCGCCTCTGACGCGCCCCCGGGCGGTGCCGCCGCGCGGCGACGGCCGGTGGTGACAGGTACAGGACGTCGCCATAATCGCTGTCATGAGCCACGTCATGCCACAACCGTGCGGGGACGTGCCCAGGCCCGGGACTCCGCGCACCGCCCCCGGGGCGGTCACCCCCGGCCGGCCGCCGGAACTCCTGCGGCCGGCCGGGGGCATCACGCTGCACCGCCGGTCCCCCGCCCACGCACCCGCGCTCAACGCCGCAGTCCGGGCCAACCTGGAACACCTGCGGCCCTGGCTGGAGTGGGCCGCCGAGGCACCCACCCCCGCCCAGACCGCCGAACTCGCCGTGGCCGGCTCCGCGGCCTGGGACGCCGGCACCGACTTCATCTACCTGGTCGGCCTGGACGCCGAACCCGGGCGGGTGATCGGCTCGTTCGGCCTGCACGGGCGGATCGGCCCGGGCGCGCTGGAACTCGGCTACTGGCTCAGCGCCGACCACCTCGGGCGGGGTATCGCCACCACCGCGGCCGGGGCCGTGACGGAGGCGGCGCTGGCCCTGCCCGGCATCGGGCGGATCGAGATCCACTGCGACGAGGCCAACACCGCCAGCGCCGCCGTGCCGCGCAGGCTCGGCTACCGGCTCGACCGGGTCACCGGCGCCGCGCTGCGGGCACCGGGCGAGACCGGGCGGAAGATGGTCTGGGTCAAGGGGCACTGAGCGCGGCCGGGCGGGGCCGTCGCCGCCGGGCCGGGCGCGGCCACCGGGCGGGGCGGACCGGGCGGACCGCCGCACGGGGCGGTTCAGTACCGCCCGCCGGTCGGCGCCGGCAGCGCGTCCAGCTCGGCGAGGTCGGCCGCCGAGAGCACCAGCTCGGCCGCCGCCGCGTTGTCGACCAGGTAGCGCGGCGTCCTGGTGCCCGGGATCGGCAGCACGTACCGCCCCTGCGCCAGCACCCACGCCAGCGCCACCTGGGCGGGCGTCCCGCCGACCCGCTCCGCGACCGCCCCGACCTTCTCCACCAGCGCCAGGTTCGCCTTCAGGGCGTCCTGCTGGAAGCGCGGCAGCGAGCGGCGGAAGTCGTCCGCCGGCAGCTCGTCGAAGGACGAGATGCTGCCGGTCAGGAAGCCCCGGCCGAGCGGCGAGAACGGCAGGAAGGCGATGCCCTCCGCCTCGGTGTACGGCAGCACCTCGGCCAGCGCGTCCCGGGTCCAGAGCGACAGTTCGGACTGCACGGACGCCACGGGGTGCACCGCCTGCGCCCGCTTGATCTCCTCGACACCCACCTCGGAGAGCCCGATCCGGCGGGCCTTGCCGGCCTCGACCGCCTCGGCCAGCGCGCCCCAGGTCTCCTCGATCGGCACCTCCGGGTCCACCCGGTGCAGCTGGTACAGGTCGACGTGGTCGGTGCCGAGCCGGCGCAGGCTCGCGTCGATCGCCTGCCGGACGTGCTCGGGCCGGCCGTTGCGGACCACCCGCTCGGTGCCGCTGCCGGGCACCAGCCCCACCTTGGTCGCCAGTACCGCACGCTCCCGGTGGGGGCCGGCCAGGGCTGCGCCGACCACCTCCTCGTTGCTGTACGGGCCGTAGATGTCGGCCGTGTCGATCAGCGTGACGCCGAGGTCCAGGGCCTGCCGGATCACGCCGATCGAAGTCTCGTCGTCGCGGCTCTGCGGGTCGTAGGCCCAGGTCATCCCCATGCAACCGAGGCCGATCACTCCGACCTCGGGGCCCTCGCTGCCGAGCGTGGCGTTGCGCATGACGGTTCTCCTTCGTGGGTCAACGGCGGGTGGTTCGGCTCCCGGCGGCCCGGGAGCGGCACCGGGTGGCTCACCGATGAACAGCCTGTCCCTTCGAGTGCGCTCTAGGTCAAGCCCGGCCGGCCGCCGCGGCGTGTCGCACCCGGCCGTCCGCCAGCCACTCGCGGAACCCTCCCCGCAGCACCAGCTCCGCCAGCCGCCCGTACCCGCCCGCGCCCGGGTGCGCGCCGTCCCCCGCGAGGGCCTCCGCGACCCAGAGCGGATCCTCGGCCAGTGCGCGCGTCACGTCGACGAACGACACGCCGCGGGCGCCGCAGAGGGCGGCGATCCCCTCGGACAGCTCCAGCTGCCGGGCCAGCCGCTCCTCGCCCCCGTCGGCCACCGGGGGCGGTCCCACCACCAGGGCCGCGAAGCCGCGTTCGCGGGCACCGTCGAGGAGGTCGGCGACGTTCGCCAGGCACTGCTCCGGCTCGACCCGGGGGCGGCCGTCCTCGATCGTCGTGTCGTTGGCGCCCACCGACAGCACCAGCCGGTTGTCCGCCCCCGGCAGTGCGCGCACCCCCGTCTCGGTCCAGCAGCGGGCCAGCACGTCGGCCGAGGTGTTCCGCCGGACACCCAGGTTGAACACGGTCACGTCGGCGGACCGGGCGCCCCCGCCCTCCTCCGCGCCGGCCCCGCCGCCCACCACGCCGACCCCGCCCGCCGAACCGACCCCGCCCGCCGCGCTCCCGACCAGGTCGGCCCAGGCGGCCGCCATCACCCGGCCCACCCAGCCACGGAACTCCGGGTCACCGACGCCCTGGGTGAAGGAGTCCCCGATGAAGCAGATGCGCAGATTCCTCGTCATGTCTCCGGTCATGCCGGAACCTTAAGGTCCACGTAAGCCCGGCTGCGACCTGCCTCCGATGCACCGGAGGTTCTTGACGTGCCCAGGAGGTCTAGTCCAGTTTGTTGGGCAGCACCGCGCAACTCCCCCACCGGACCACCTTCTCCACCGCCGCCCGTCGCGCCGCCTCCCCCTCGCGCGACGGGCGGCGGCCCCGTCCCCGAGAGGCACCCCCATGCCACGCGCGCCCCACGACGCCCCCGCCCGACACCGCCGACCGTCCACCCGGACCAAACTCCTCGGCCTCGCCGGCGCCGTCGCCCTCGCCGCCGGCGGGCTCGCCACCATCGCCGGGAACGCCGGTGCGGCGGACGGGAACCTGCTCGGCAACGCCGGGTTCGAGAGCGGCACGCTCGGCCCGTGGAGCTGCTCCGGCACCACCGGCAGCGTGACCGGCTCCGGCGCCCACGGCGGCTCGTACGCGCTCCGGGGGGCCGCCGGGAGCAGCGACACCGCGCAGTGCGGCCAGACCGTCGCGGTGCAGCCCGGCACCAAGTACACGCTGAGCGCCTGGGTCCAGGGCCAGTACGTGTACCTCGGCGCGACCGGCAACGGCGTCACCGACCCCGCCGTCTGGACGCCCGGCGGGAGCGGCTGGCACCAGCTCTCCACCACCTTCACCACCGGGCCGGCCACCACCGGCGTCACCGTCTACCTGCACGGGTGGTACGGGCAGGGCGCCTACCTCGCCGACGACGTCACGCTCTCCGGGCCCGGCGGCACCCCCAGCACCCCGCCGCCCACCACCGCACCGCCGACCACCGCACCGCCCACCAGCACCCCGCCGACCACGCCGAACCCGACCGGCCCGACCACCCCGGCGCCGGGCGTGGCTCTCCCGGTGGCCCCGTACATCGACATGGGCGCCTGGCCCACGCCGTCGCTGCCCGCGATGGCCGCGGCCGGCAACCTCAAGTCCTTCACCATGGGTTTCGTCACCGGAGTCGGCTGCAGGGCCAGCTGGTTCAACGCCTACGACCCGCGCACCGGCTGGGCCAAGGAGCAGGTCGACGCGCTCCGCGCGGCCGGCGGCGACGTCAAGGTCTCCTTCGGCGGCGCCGGCGGCACCGAACTCGCCGCGGCCTGCACCACGGTGGACTCGCTGTTCGCCGAGTACGAGGCCGTGGTGAACGCCTACGGCCTGCGCCACGTCGACTTCGACATCGAGGGCGCCGCGATCGCCGACACCGCAGCCAACGAGCGCCGGTCCGCCGCACTGGCCCGGCTGCAGAAGGCCCACCCCGGGCTGAGGCTCTCGTTCACCCTGCCGGTGCTGCCCGAGGGTCTGACCGCCGAGGGCGTCGCCATCGTCCGCTCGGCCCGGGACGCCGGTGTGAACGTCGACGTCGTCAACATCATGGCGATGGACTACTACCGGGCCGGCACCGACTACGGCGACGCCGCCGTGCAGGCCGCGCAGTCGCTGTACGGACAGCTCAAGGTGCTGTACCCGGCGAAGAGCGACGCCCAGCTGTGGGCCACGGTCGGGGTCACGCCGATGATCGGCGAGAACGACGACCACCAGGTCTACGACCAGGCGGACGCCCGGCAGCTGGTCGCCTTCGCCCGGCAGCACCACCTCGGCATGCTGTCCTTCTGGGACGCCACCCGGGACGCGAACGCCTGCACCGGCGGCCTGTTCAAGTGCACCAACATCCCGCAGCAGCCGTACGAGTTCGCGAAGATCCTCGCCCCCTACGCCGGCTGACCCGCCGGCGCTCCGACGCGCACCCGGGTGCCGGTGGTCCCCCTCCTCCGAGCGGGAACCACCGGCACCGGCACGTCCGGGGCCTCCCGCCCCCCTCCCGGGATATTCGATCGTGCGTTCCCGAGGCCCCCCGCTACAGTCCTCCCACGGCCCGGGAGCCGCGCAGAGGCAGGCGCGCCGCTCCCTCACGGCGGACACCCCGGTGCGCCTCCGGCCGGGACCGCCTCGCGGGACCACTCGGCAGCAGCACAAGGGGGACGGACATGGCGGTCCGGAGCGACGACGACACGACCACCGACGAGGTCTCCCCCGAGGAGCTGGCCGCGTTCAGCCGCACCCTCGGCCGCCTGCGGGCCCTGCCCACCGACCACCGGACCAGGCAGCACGCCGAGCGCCAGTTGGAGTCCTTCGTCCGCGAGAGCCGCAAGCGCCGCCGCCAGGCCCTGCGCGCCGAGGCCCGCGCCGCCGACGCCGAACTGCTCGCCGCCACCGCCACCGGCGCGCGCGACCGCCGCGAGGACGCCGCGCTCACCCCGGGGCCCGACACGGGACCCGCCGGGAGGCCCACCGCCGGGTCCGTCGGCCGGCTCCGGGGCGGGCGCCGCTGCTACGTCTGCAAGCAGCACTACCGCGAGGTGGACGCCTTCTACCACATGCTCTGCCGCTCCTGCGCCGCCGACAACACCGCCCGCCGCGCCCTCTCCACCGATCTGCACGGCCGCCGTGCGCTGCTGACCGGCGGCCGGGTGAAGATCGGCCACCAGCTGGCGCTGATGATGCTGCGCGACGGCGCCCGGCTGGTGGTCACCAGCCGGTTCCCGCACGACACCGTGCGCCGCTTCCGCGCGGCGGAGGGCAGCGAGGAATGGTGGGACCGGCTCACCGTGGTCGGCATCGACCTGCGCGACCCCCGCCAGGTCCTCGGCCTCACCGACCGGCTGCGCTCCGAGGGCGCCCCGTTGGACATCCTGGTCAACAACGCCGCGCAGACCCTGCGGCGCCCGCCGGAGTCGTACGCCCGGCTCGCCGCGGGCGAGCGGTCCGCACTGGCCGCCTCCGACGCCCGCGCCGTGGTGCACGCGCCCGGATTCCGGCCGATGCCCGCGCTCACCCCGGCCTGGCCGACCACCGGCCTCGCCCTCCCGGGCGGATCACCGGCCCCCGCCGTACTGCCGGAGCGGGCCGACCCGACCGACGAGGCCGGGCTGCTGCCCGACCTCGCACCGGCCAACTCCTGGTCGGCCCGGCTCGGTTCGCTAGATCCGGCCGAGCTGCTGGAGACCCAGCTGGTGAACGCCCTCGCCCCGGCCCTGCTCTGCGACCGGCTGCTTCCGCTGCTGCTCGCCTCACCCCACCCGCGCCGCTACATCGTCAACGTCACGGCGGTCGAGGGCCGGTTCGCCGTCCGCAACAAGACCGGCGGGCACCCCCACACCAACATGGCCAAGGCCGCGCTCAACATGCTCACCCGCACCAGTGCCGAGGAACTCGCCGCCCGGGGCGTGCACATGTGTGCCGTCGACACCGGCTGGATCACCGACGAGAACCCGGCCCCGAAGAAGACCAGGCTCGCCGCCGACGGCTTCCGCACCCCGCTCGACATCGTCGACGGCGCCGCCCGCGTCTACGACCCGATCGTGCGCGGCGAGGCCGGCTCCCCGGTCTCGGGCACCTTCCTCAAGGACTACCGGGAGGCGACGTGGTGACACCGCCCTCCCCCGTCCCCGGCCCCCGGTCCTGCCCTCGTCGGAGGACCGCGGTGCCCGCGTCCAGGTCGACACCCGTCCGGGGCGGGGCGCCGGCCCGGTCGTCGTCACGCAGGACGAGCCGGGCCTGACGCTGCTCGACCTGGACGCGCTTGCCCGCACTGAACAGGGCGTGCAGTTCCTCGAACGCCGTCATCCCCGGTACGACGGCGCCGCCGGACCTCGCAGGTCCGGCCGCCCGCCCGGTCAGCCGGGCCCGACGCGCCGCCTGGCCGGCCCACACCAGCGCGACCAGCCCGGTCACCAGGGCCACGAGGACGATCACCACGATCACCATCACCACGTCCGCCCAACGCACCGGCCGCACGGGGAGGTTCCGCCGCAGCTACCGGTAGCCGGTGGTGTCGGCCGGAAGGCCCGGGTCCTGGACCTCCACCATGTACCGCCAGGCGTCGGGACGGCTGCCGTCGAGATCGGTGAAGCCGTAGACCCGGGCCAGCCCGCCGCTGCTGAGCGACCGGCCGTTCCACCGGGACACCTCGGGGTCCGCGGCCAGCGCCGCGACCGCGCGGCCCACGTACGACGTCGTCTCGGAGATGGCGAAGTGCGGGATGCGCCCGGTCGCGTCACGCCAGTTCGCCTCGGTCACGCCGAAGGTGTCGAGCATCATCTCGGAGCGCATCCAGCCCGGCGTGAGGGCCACCGCCGTCGCCCCGCGCGGGCCGAGCTCGTGACCGAGCGCGAACGCCATCCGCAGCACCGCGGACTTGGCGATGTCGTAGAAGAACGACACCCGGTACCGGTCGGCGTTGTACTCGGCCGTGCCGTCGGTCATCTCGACCACCAGCCCGCCGGGCGTGCGCAGCAGGAGCGGCAGCGCGTGGTGGCTGGTGATCGCGTGGGTGTCGACGGCGAGCCGGAGCAGCCGCAGGCCCTTGTCCAGGTCGTGCTCCCAGACCGTGCTGTCCCATTCGAAGAGCAGCTCGCCGCCCCAGACGTCGTTGACCAGGACGTCCAGCCGGCCGCCCCGGTCGGTGTCGATCCGCCTCACCAGGGCCTCGACCTGGGCGGACTCCAGGTGGTCGCAGACCACGGGGATGCCCGTGCCGCCCGCGGCCGTGACCAGTTCGGCGGTCTCCTCGACGGTCTCCGGCCGGTCGTACTCCGAGCGCTTCCCCTTGGTGCTGCGCCCCGTCACGTACACGGTCGCCCCCTGTGCACCCAGCTCGACGGCGATCCCCCGGCCTGCGCCTCGGGTCGCTCCGGCGACCAGGGCCACCTTGTTCTCCAGTGTCCTCGGCATGCGCCGGAGCCTACGCCGGAGGTCCCGCGCTGCGGCGTCGCCGGGGCCGCACCCGGCGTGGCGGCGAGCGCGGCACGGCGGGGGCGGGCACGGCGGGTGCGGGCTCGGGCGCGGGGGCGTGCGCAGGCGCGGTCGCGCCGGGCAGCCGCTACCCGACCGGTTCCGGTGCGGCCTCCTCGACCTCCAGGCCGTAGGCGACGACGGCCTGACGCAGTCCGCCCGGGTACCCGGCGAGGGCGGGGGTGAAGTCCCAGTTCCCGTCCGTGTCGCGGTCGAACCGGCCGAGCCGCATCGCGGTGTTGGTCCCGGCCCCGTCGGCCAGGTGTGCCACGGCCGCGGGCTGGTCGGCGCCGGCTTCGAGGATCAGGGCCGGACCGGCGAAACCGGCCATGGTCGCCGCCGGGTGGTTCTCGGTGTCGGCCGCGGCGATGATCACGAGCCGGTCGGCCTCGGCGGGCAGCGCGTCGAAGTCGACCATCAGGCAGGCGTTCGCGTCGTCGTAGCCGGTGACCAGCCGGACCGAACCGTCAGGCGTGGAACCGTTGTTGTAGAACACCAGGTGCTCGTCCGACATCGCCCTGTTCCCCTGGCAGACCAGGGCGGCGATGTCGTACTCGTCCTCGCCGGTCCAGTGCAGGAGGAGTCGGGCCGGCTCGGCGGCGACCTCGATCCCGGGCAGTCCCTCGCCGTCGGCCTCCGGGCCGTCGACGCCCGCCTCGGCGACCGTGAACACCTCGTGGAAGCCGTGGTGCTTGAGCAGCCCGACCAGCTCGGCACCGTTGATCAGGGTGATCGGCTTGCCCCCGACGAACTGGTGCGAGCTGGGACCGAACTTGCTGGTCGTGACGAGCACGGCCTTCGTCGCGGCCCGGTCGTGCTGGAGCGTGCCGTAGAGGTCCCGCACCGCCGACGGTGTCACCGTGTCCCGGTACCGCTTCACCTGCACGATGACGTTCCCGCCGCGGAAGGGGTCCGTGTCGATCCCGCGCACGTCCACCCCGCCGTCCCTCGACCGGGCCGTGAGCTCGACCTTCATGCCCATCGCCTCCATCAGGCGGGCGACGAGCTGCTCGAACTCGACCGGGTCCATCGCCAGCAGGAGCTGGAGCTCGCGCACCCGCTTCGCCATCCGGCCGCGGTTCGCGTTGGTGTCGTCACGGAGGTGACGGAACAGCATCCGCTGGGCGCGACGCTCGGTGGTGTCGGGGTTGCTGACGCGGTGGAGCTTCCGGCTCCGGGACATAGGTGCTCCCTTGACGGTGACGTGCGGTGTGCTGCTGGCACGCGCAACCGTAGGGGATTTTTCGACACTCCGTCAGTTTTGTCTCACAGATGATGATTTCAGATTGGACACGACGCGTCCCCGCCCTCCGGAGCGGGCCCCGAACCGGCCCGGGGGCCGCCCCGGATCGGGGCCGGGACTCGAACCGACCCCGAACCGCCTAGGCTGCGCGGCATGACGACCACAGATCGCGCCTTCGTCGTGGTGACGACGACCCACGACGACGAGGCGAAGGCCCGGACCCTGGCGGCGGACGCGGTGCGGGCCCGCCTCGCGGCGTGCGCGCAGGTGTACCCGATCCGGTCGGTGTACTGGTGGGAGGGCGAGGTGCAGGAGGGTGCCGAGTGGCGGATCGACTTCAAGACCCGGGCGGCACTGGCGGGCCCGCTCGCCCGCTTCGTCGAAGAGGAGCACGAGTACGACACCCCCGAGGTCGTCGGCGTTCCGGTGGTGACCGGAAGCGCCGCGTACCTGGACTGGGTGAACGCCGAGACCGCGGACCGGTAGGGCAGCGAGCGCGCACAGGGAACCGGCGAACCGAACCGCCGGCCCGGCGACGGCGCCGGGTCACGCCACCGGATCACGTGCCGGGTCACGCCACCCGGGCCGCGTCCCGGACACCGCGCGTGACGCGCTCGGCGATCGCCGCGACCAGGCCGCGCGGCCGGCGGGGCACCAGGTGGGCACCCGCGAAGTTGCTCAGACCCGGCGTGACGTAGGAGCGGTCGGTGTCGAGGGCGCGCGGGCCGGCCCGGACCACCGCCCCGGGAGAGTCGAACCTGCCCGTGACGGCGGCCACCGAGAGCGACCGGGCCCTGCGGACGCACGACGAGATCGCCCGCCGCTGCGTCGAACTGCTCGGCCGGCTCAGGGCCCAGGGCCTGATCGCCCCGGACGCCGACCTGGAATGGATCCGCCGCGTCTTCTACGCCCTCATCGGCGAAGCGCTCCACGGCGAGCACGCCACCGGCCCGGACCCCGCCCCGGACCCGGACCCCGACGTGCTCGCGGCCAGGATCGTCGACACCCTGCTCCACGGTGTCGGCCCGCGCACCGCGCTCCGACCCGCCCCCTGACCTGCCCTCCGACATGCCCGACGGGGCACGCACCGATCAGGCGGCGATCCGGAGCCCCCAACTGCCCTTTATCGCACGATAATCATCTATCTCCCTCGATCGAGGGAACAATCTCTCTTGTCCACATTTTCGCGGCCAGATGGGGGAACATCAGCACGTCCGCGCCCGAACGACCCCGGTCGGGCGGCAGCACACCGGCCCCTGGATCAGCCCGTGACTACCTCCGCCCCCGTGTGGGACTGCCCCTTCAACCACACCGACGGCCTGGAGTTCGACCCGCTCCTCAAGCGTCTGCTCACCGAGGAGCCGATCGCCAGGATCCGCCTCCCGCACGGCGAGGGCGAGGCATGGCTGGCCACCCGCTACGAGGACGTCCGCGTCGTGACGACCGACCGCCGGTTCAGTCGCGCCGCCGGCATCGGCCGCGACCTGCCCCGGATGACGCCCGCCCCGATCGCCCAGGTCGAGTCGATCAACCTGATGGACCCGCCGGCCCACAACCGGCTCCGCCGCCTGGTCGCCAAGGGCTTCACCAACCGCCAGGTCGAGCGGATGCGCGCCCACACCCAGGGCGTCGTGGACGGCTACCTGGACGGGATGGAGGAGCACGGCGCCCCCGCCGACCTGGTCCACCACCTCTCCAGTCGGCTCCCGCTCACCACCATCTGCGAGCTGCTCGACATCCCCGAGCAGGACCGCGCCGAACTCCGCGGCCACGCCGTCGCGATGATGACGATGGGTCCCGGCAGCGGCGCCGGGCAGGTCAACGCCAAAGCCGCCCTGCGCGCCTACTTCGCCGAGCTCACGAGCGCGCGGCGGCGCTCGCCCGGCGAGGACCTGATCAGCGCGCTGGCCACCGCACGGGACGGCGCCGAGCTGCTGGACGACGACGAACTCGCCGTCATGGCCATGGTCCTGCTGGTCACCGGTCACGACACCAGCACCTACCAGCTCTCCAACATCACCTACACCCTCCTCACCCACCCCGAGCAGCTCGCCAAGCTGCGCGCCCGGCCCGAGATGCTGCCGCGCGCCCTGGAGGAACTGCTCCGCTTCATCCCGTTCCGGCAGGGCGTCGGCATCGCCCGGGTCGCCACCGAGGACGTCGAGCTGGGCGGCGTGCTGATCCGCGCCGGCGAGCCGGTGCACGTCTCCTACCTGGCCGCCAACCGGGACCCGGCGATGTTCGAGCGACCCGACGAGCTGGACCTCGACCGCGGCACCGCCAACCACATGACCTTCGGCTACGGCACCCACCACTGCCTCGGCGCCCACCTCGCCCGGATGGAACTCCAGGTCGCCATCGGCACCCTGCTGCGACGCTTCCCCGGCCTGCGGCTCGCCGTCCCGCCCGCCGAACTCGACTGGCAGACCGGCTCGATCTGGCGCTACCCGCAGACCCTCCCGATCGCCTGGTGACCGCCTCCCCGCCGCACCGCCCCCGCAGCCGCCCCGGCGGCACCGCGCCGACCCGCCCGCGCGGCGGCGCCCGCCCCACGCATCCGTAGGCCACCGCCCGCGCCGACCCACCGCCCCGCCCGGGCCACCAGGGGAGTCCACCCATGGCAACACTCTGCCGACCCGCCATCGCCGTGCCCGAGCACGTCATCACCCTCGACGAGACCCTCGACCTGGCCCGCACCCTGCACGCCGGCCACCCCCAACTCGGCCTCGCCCTGCGGCTGATCGAGAACACGGGGGTGCGGACCAGGCACCTCGTCCAGCCCATCGGGAAGACCCTGGCCCACCCGGGCTTCACGGTGCGCAACACCGTCTACGAGCGCGAGGCCAAGCGCCGCGTCCCCGAGGTGGTCGAGCGCGCGCTCGGCCACGCCGAACTCGGCGCCCGGGACATCGACCTGATCCTCTACGTCTCCTGCACCGGCTTCATGATGCCCTCGCTGACCGCGTGGCTGATCAACACCATGGGCTTCCGCTCCGACACCCGTCAGCTGCCGATCGCCCAACTCGGCTGTGCGGCCGGCGGCGCCGCCGTCAACCGGGCGCACGACTTCTGCCGTGCCTACCCCGGCGCCAACGTGCTGATCGTGGCCTGCGAGTTCTGCTCGCTCTGCTACCAGCCCACCGACATCGGCGTCGGCTCGCTGCTCTCCAACGGCCTGTTCGGCGACGCGATCGCCGCCGCCGTGCTGCGCGGGCGCGGCGGCGCCGGCATCCACCTGGAGCGGAACGGCTCGCACCTCGTCCCGGACACCGAGGACTGGATCTCCTACGGGGTCAAGGACACCGGCTTCCACTTCCAGCTCGACAAGCGCGTCCCCGGCACCATGGAGATGCTCGCCCCCGCCCTGCGGGCACTCGCCACCGACCACACCTGGGACGTCTCCGGCCTCGGCTTCTACATCGTCCACGCCGGCGGCCCGCGCATCCTCGACGACCTCTGCCACTTCCTCAACCTGGAGCCGGCCGCCTTCCGGTTCTCCCGCGCGACCCTCACCGAGCGCGGCAACATCGCCAGCGCCGTCGTCTTCGACGCACTGGCCCGGCTCTTCGACGAGGGCGAGGTCACCGAAGGCACCCAGGGGCTGATCGCCGGATTCGGCCCCGGCATCACCGCCGAGATCTCCCTGGGCAGTTGGGTCGGCGCACCGCTGGAGGCCGTGGTCCCGCGCCGGCCGCGCGCCATCGACACCGCCGAGCTGACGCTGACTCACCCGACGGCCCCCCTGCTGCGCCCGGCCGGGACTACGATCACCGAATGACCGATACCACGGACCGTACGGGCGCCGCCGCCAGAGCCGACCGGACCGCCCGGATCCCCCGCAGCGCCGCCACCGACCGGGCCGCCGCGGCCGACCGGGTGGCCGGCACCGGCCCGGCCGCCACCACCGACCGGGCGGCCGAGCTGGCCACCCTCTTCCCCGCGCTGCACGCGCCGCAGTACTGGACCTGGGGCCGCTACGACGCCCAGTTCTCCACGGCCCTGCCGCCGGACGAGCTGGTCACCAACATCCACCTGGTGGGCTTCACCGGCGACGGTCTGGTGGTGCTCTGCCGCGACGAGCGCGACCACTGGTTCCTGCCCGGCGGCACCCGCGAGGACCGCGAGTCCGTCGAGTCCTGCCTGGTGCGCGAGCTCCGCGAGGAGGCCGGTGCCCGGCTGCTCGGCGAGCCGGTCTGGCTGGGCGCGCACCGCTGCGTCACCGAGGACACCGAGCCGTACCGGCCGTGGCAGCCGCACCCCGAGAAGGCCTGGCTCTGGGGCTGGGGAGAGGTCGCGGTGGACTCCGACCCGACCAACCCGGACGACGGCGAGCAGGTCGTCGAGGTCCGGGCGGTGGAGCCGGCCGAGGCGCAGCGGCTGCTGCTGGACGGCCACGAGGCGTGGTGGGGCGAGCTGATCGGGTTGGCGGTGGAGCTGCGGGAGCGCCCCTCCGCCGACTGAGGGCCCGCCCGCTCCGGAGGTCTGCGCCCGGGGCGTTCCCGCACGTTCTGAAGATCACCGGAATGGCTCAACAGCGGACCGTGATGTCCGACCGGCGGTGGTATGACTCGAAGGGACTCGGGCCTGCACCGACGGGAGCGTCATGGACAACTACCCGCTGCTCAACATCTTCTGGACGATGCTGGAGCTGTTCCTCTGGATCCTCTGGTTCTTCCTGCTGTTCAAGATCATCACGGACATCTTCCGCAGCCACGACATCGGCGGCTGGGCCAAGGCCGGCTGGCTGCTCCTGGTGATCCTGCTGCCACTGATCGGCGTGCTGGTCTACGTCATCGCCCGCGGCAGGAGCATGGGCGAGCGCGACGTCGCCCAGGCCCGGCAGTCCGAGGCCGCGTTCAAGCAGTACATCCGGGAGGCGGCCGGCAGCACTCCGGCGGGCGAGGCCGGGTCCGGAGGCGGGACCGGGGCGACCGGCTCACGCAGTCACGTCGACGACCTCGCCAAGCTCGCCGAGCTCAAGGCCGGCGGGGCGATCTCCGAGGAGGACTACCAGCGGGCCAAGGAGAAGCTCCTGGTGTGACCGGGCCCGGGCCCGCCCGGCAGCCCGCCCACCCGCCGGCCGGCGGACCGCCGGTCGGCGGGTGGGCCCGCGGGCGGGGGAGCTCCCCCGCCCGCGGGCCCGCCGGCTCGGCGCACCGCGTCAGCGCCGCCCGGACCGCCGGTCACCCGAACCGCGACCCTGCTGGTCACCGCCGGTCAGCCCGGCCCGCCGCAGCGCGTCCGCCATGGCGCTGTTCCCCGCCGGCGCCGGAGCGGCGGAGCCGCCGCCCGACCCGCGCCGGTCCTGGCGCGGCGGGCGGCCACCACCGGCACCACCGCCACCGCCGCCGCCCTGCCGCTGGCGCCCGCCCTGCTCACCGGGACCGCGCCGCTCACCGCCGCGGTCTCCGCCGCGGTCCCCGGCCCCGCGCCCGACCTCGTCGTCCAGCCGCAGTGTGAGCCCGATCCGCTTGCGCGGCACGTCCACCGAGGTGACCCGGACGGTCACGATGTCGCCCGGCTTGACCACCTCGCGCGGGTCCTTGACGAAGTTCCTCGACAGCGCCGACACGTGCACCAGCCCGTCCTGGTGGACGCCCACGTCCACGAAGGCGCCGAACGCGGCCACGTTGGTCACCACGCCCTCCAGCACCATGCCGACCTCCAGGTCGCCGATCTTGTCGACGCCCTCCTTGAAGGTCGCGGTGCGGAAGGCCGGTCGCGGGTCCCGGCCCGGCTTGTCCAGCTCGCCGAGGATGTCGGTGACGGTCGGGATGCCGAAGGTGTCGTCCGCGAAGTCGCCCGGCCGCAGCGCCCGCAGCCGGGTGCCGTTCCCGATCAGCTCGCGCAGCTCCCCTCCCGAGGCGGCGAGGATCCGCCGCACCACCGGGTACGCCTCCGGGTGGACGCCGGAGGCGTCCAGCGGGTCGTCGCCGTCCGGGATCCGCAGGAAGCCCGCGCACTGCTCGAAGGCCTTCGGCCCGAGGCGGGCGACGTCCTTCAGCGCCTTGCGCGTGCGGAACGGCCCGTTGGCGTCGCGGTGCGCCACGATGTTGTCGGCGAGCGTCCCGGTGACGCCCGAGACCCGGGTGAGCAGCGGTGCGGAGGCGGTGTTCACGTCCACCCCGACCGCGTTCACGCAGTCCTCGACCACCGCGTCCAGCGAGCGGGAGAGCTTCACCTCGCTGAGGTCGTGCTGGTACTGGCCGACGCCGATCGACTTGGGGTCGATCTTGACGAGCTCGGCCAGCGGGTCCTGGAGCCGGCGGGCGATCGAGACCGCGCCGCGGATCGACACGTCCAGGTCGGGCAGCTCCTGCGAGGCGAACGCCGAGGCCGAGTAGACCGAGGCGCCGGCCTCGCTGACCATCGCCCTGGTGAGCTTCAGCTCCGGGTGGCGCGTGAGGAGGTCCTCGGCCAGCTTGTCCGTCTCCCGCGAGGCGGTGCCGTTGCCGATCGCGACCAGGTCGACGGAGTGCTTCTTCGCCAGCGCCGCCAGGGTCGCCAGCGCGGCGTCCCACTTGTTGGCCGGCTGGTGCGGGTAGATCGTGTCGTGGGCGACCACCTTGCCGGTGGCGTCCACGACGGCGACCTTCACGCCGGTCCGGAAGCCCGGGTCCAGGCCCATGGTGGCGCGGGTGCCCGCCGGGGCGGCGAGCAGCAGGTCGCGCAGGTTGGCGGCGAAGACGCGCACTGCCTCGTCCTCGGCCTCCTGGCGCAGCCGGCCGCGCAGGTCGATGCCGAGCCGGACCAGGATGCGGGTGCGCCAGGCCCAGCGGACGGTGTCGCCGAGCCACTTGTCGGCCGGGCGTCCGTGGTCCGCGACCCCGAACCGGGCGGCGATGCGCTGCTCGTAGTCGCTCGCGCCGGGCAGGTCGCCCGCCTCGTCGCCGTCGAACGGGGAGAGGTCGAGGTCCAGCACCTCCTCCTTCTCGCCGCGCAGCATCGCGAGGATGCGGTGCGAGGGGAGCTTGGTGTACGGCTCGGCGAAGTCGAAGTAGTCGGCGAACTTGGCGCCGTCCTGCTCCTTGCCGTCGCGGACGGTGGCGACCAGCCGGCCGCGCGTCCACATCCGCTCGCGCAGCGAGCCGACCAGGTCGGCGTCCTCGCCGAACCGCTCGACCAGGATCGACCGGGCGCCCTCCAGCGCGGCGGGCGCGTCGGCGACGGACTCGTTGAGGAACGTCCCGGCGAGCGCCGCCGGGTCCTGCGAGGGGTCCGCGAGCAGGGTGTCCGCCAGCGGCTCCAGCCCCGCCTCGCGGGCGATCTGCGCCTTGGTGCGCCGCTTCGGCTTGAACGGCAGGTAGATGTCCTCCAGCCGCGCCTTCGAGTCGGCGCCGAGGATCTGCGCACGCAGCGCGTCGTCCAGCTTGCCCTGTGCCTCGATCGACTCCAGGACGGCCGTCCGCCGCTCCTCCAACTCCCGCAGGTACCGCAGCCGCTCCTCCAGCGTGCGCAGCTGCGTGTCGTCCAGCGAGCCGGTGGCCTCCTTGCGGTAGCGGGCCACGAACGGAACCGTCGCACCGCCGTCCAGCAGATCGACCGCCGACTTCACCTGTCCCTCGCGGACGCCCAGCTCCTCGGCGATCTTCCGCTCGATCGCCTGTTGGGCCTGTCGGGCCGCCTGTTCGACTGGCGTGGTCACGAAGCCGGTCACCTTCTTCAGAGTTGCTGTCCGTACCCCCGCATTCTGGCAGCTGCCGACGACACCCCCGCCCGCCCCCACCACCCCGGGCGTGGCGCGGGTGCGACGGGACGGGCGGGCGGCGTGGAAGAAGGTGAGGAGGCGGTGCGCGGCCGTCCCTCCGGCGGGACCGCGTCCCCGGCCGACCGAGACCTACCGGAGCGGGTCGGTCATCGCGTGCCCCTCCTCCGGCGGAAGCGGCTCCGACCAGCACGGCCGCGCCCCCGAGCGCCCCCCTGGAAACCCAACACCCCCGTGAAGTCCTCACGATCCCACCCTGGTGTTCGAAAAGGAGGCGATCACCCGCCGGTCCAGGCGTACAGTGCCGGGCATGTGCGCAGCCGCCCGACCGCCCGACCGCATGCACGACGACGAACCCGACATCGACGCCGGCCTGGTCCGACGGTTGATCTCCGCTCAGTTCCCGCAGTGGAAGGGGCTTCCGCTGCAACGGGTCGCCTCCACCGGGACGGACAACGCGATGTTCCGCCTCGGTCCGGAGCTCGCCGTCCGTCTCCCGCGGGCCGGTTGGGCCGCCGACGGCGTCACGCGCGAGCAGCACTGGCTCCCCCGCCTCGCCTCCCGGCTCCCGGTCCCGGTTCCCGAGCCGCTCGGCCACGGCCGCCCGTCCTCGGGATACCAGTGGAACTGGTCGGTGGTGCGCTGGCTGGACGGCGTCAACCCGATCGTCGGATCGCTCGCCGAACCGGTTCGACTCGCCCACGCCATCGCCGGTTTCATCACCTCCCTGCGCAAGGTCGAGCCGACTCCGGACGCCCCGGCGGCCTCGCGCGGCGCACCGCTCGCCGCCCGCGACGCCGCGACCCGCGCGGCCATCGGCCGGCTGCGCGGAATGATCGACACGGACACCGCAACCGCCCTGTGGGACAAGGCCCTCCGCCTTCCGGAGCGGGCCGGACCGCCCACCTGGATCCATGGCGACCTGTCCCCCGGCAACCTCCTGCTCACCGGCCAACACCTCGGCGGCGTGCTCGACTTCGGCCAGACCGGGGTCGGCGATCCGACCGTCGACCTGATCGCCGCCTGGAACCTCCTCCCCGGCAGCGCCCGCCCCGTCTTCCGCACCGCCCTCGCCGTCGACGACGCCACCTGGGAGCGCGGCCGCGCCTGGGCCCTCTCGATCGCGCTGATCCAGCTGCCGTACTACCGCACGACCAATCCGCCCCTGGCGGCCAACGCCCGCCACGTGCTCCGGGAGGTGCTGACGGACCGCAGCGTCTGAGCCCCGCCAGCGCCCCGTCCCGGCCGCCCCGTCGCCCGCGCCCCGTCGCGGGCGCTCCGCCGCGGTGTCCGCGCGAACCGGCCACCGCTCACGCCTACATGATCCGGGTGGCCTCCGCCGCTCCCGGCGGGAGCGACCGGCGCGCGACGTCGGACTGCCAGGAGCCGGCCAGTTCGGCGGGGAAGCGGCGACCGCTGCGGGTCAGCACCAGCCCCGGCGCGAGTTCGACCTCGTCGCCCGGCCGGAACGGGCGGTTCGCCCCGGGCGGCAACTGCTCCCAGGGGCCGCACTGTCCGTGCCGGCCGGCCGCGCGCATCCGGCTGCCGTACGTGCTGGTGTCCCGCACCACCACCGAGCCGCCGCGCACCGACACCACCAGGTGCCGGCGGCTCACCCGGGCGGCGAGCGCGGACGGCAGCAGGGCGAGCAGCGCGATGCCGTCCGCCGTACCGGGCGCCCGACCTACCGCCGTCTGCGAGCCCTCGTCGAGCGTGTACCGGGCCACGCACTGCCCGTCGACGACCACCTTCAACTGTGCGGCGCCGGGCCGCGTCCCGTCGTCGAGCAGCGGGGCGCCGTGCAGTTCGCAGGTGGGCAGGCCCTGCCGCATCCGCGGGAGCATCACCCGGCCCCCGCGGTGGACGCTGTAGAGCGTGCAGCGCTGTTCGGGGCAGCGCCAGGCGCGGCCGACGACCTCGACCAGGGGCTTGCGGGCGGGGGTGAGCAGTCCCTGCTTCTTGAGCGCGGACAGCTCCATCTTCTTCGAGATCTCCGCGCCCGTCCGGTGCCCCATGTCGAGCGGCACCAGCCGCACCGTACCCCCGCGGGCCGGCTCGGGCTTGAGGAACTGCCAGGTGTTGCCCTGGATCCACGGGTGTTCGAGGCGGAAGTCGTCGTAGTAGTCGCCGGTGACGACCTGGATGCCGGTCATGCCGGCGATCTCCAGGACGCGTTCGTCGGCGTCCGGCACCTCCTCCACCAGGCCGGCGGTGACCCACCGCCGCAGCATGCGGGCGTCCGCCGGGTCGGTGAACTCCCTCCTGCCGCCCAGCAGGCTGCGGTCCGCGACCAGGTAGACGGAGACGTTCCGGTCTCCGGTGAGCCTGGTCAGCGCCTGGATCACCAGGTGGAGACGGTGCAGTGAACGCGGGGCGGGGCCGCCGAGGTTGACCTGGCAGGCGATGTTGGAAAGCTCGACCAGGTAGTCGGCGCGGTCGGCCGCGGTCGCGAGGTTGCGTTCCAAGGGACCTCCGTGGCACGGGTCGCCGGGCACCGTCCTTCCGTCCCCATCATGGCGCACCATCCCCGCCGGCGGGAGGCCGCGCCGGAAGGATCGCCCCCTGCCCCCGTCTTCACCACCGGTTCGCCGCTGCCCACTTCGGCCGCGCCGGCGGCCACGAACCGCCGCGCACGCCCGTTCCCGGCCGCCCGTTCCCGGCCGGCCTCTGTCCTCCCCGTCGGCGACCTGCCGCCGCCCCGGGCCGACGGGGCTTCCCGGGCGTCCCGGAGCCGCCGTCAGTGGTCGACGGTCACCACGATCTTGCCGACCTGCGTACCCGCCTCCATGTAGCGGTGGGCGTCGGCGATCTCCTCCAGCGGGAAGGTCCGGTCGACCACCGGCCGGAAGGCCCCGGTGCGCAGACCGGAGGCGACGAAGGCCTCGGCACGACGCAGGGCCTCCGGGTCCCTGGTGGTCTCGTGGAGGATGTAGCTGCGCATCGCCCTGCCGCTCATCAGGGCCATCGGCGGGAACGGCGTGTCCAGGCCACTCAGCATGCCGTAGACGAAGAGGGTGCCGCCCCGGGCCAGGGCCTCGGCCAGCTCGACCACGCCCGGGCCCGCGACGGCGTCGAAGACGAACGTCGCACCCCGGCCCCCGGTCAGCTCCAGGACCCGCTCCGCGACGTCCTCCTCGTCCGTCACGATCACGTCCGCCGCGCCGGCCTTCAGGAGGGCGTCGCGCTTCGCGGCCGTTCTGGTGGTGGCGATGGGCGTCGCGCCCACCCGGTCGGCGATCTGCAGGGCGGCCAGGCCGACGCTGCTGGACGCGGCCGTGATCACCACCGTGTCGCCGGCCCGCATGCCGCCGGTCTCCACCAGCGCCCCGTACGCCGTCACGTACGGCATCCAGACCGCCGCGCCGCCGACCGCGTCCAGCCCCTCCGGCCGGTGCAGGACGGCGTCCGCCGGGACGACAGCCCGCTCCGCGTAGACGCTGTAGTCGTTCATCGAGAACGCGGGCACCACGCTCACCCGGTCCCCTGCGGCGAACCCCGCCACCCCCGGTCCGACCGCCTCGACCACGCCCGCCGCCTCGGTGCCCAACCGACCGGGGAACTCCCGGACGTCCTCGATGTACCGGCCGCTGCGGAACAGCACCTCGGCCCGGTTGACCCCGATCGCGTCGACGCGGATCAGCAGTTCACCGGCGCCCGGCGCGGCGATCGGCGCGTCCTCCAGCCGCAGCACCTCCGGCCCGCCCAGCTCGTGAAAGCGCACAGTCCTGACCATCGCTCAACTCCCGTTCCCCATAGGTGGCGACCCCTCCAGACAACTTCAAAGTACGGCAGCTGTCAAACTTCGACAGCTGTCGTACGATGACCGGCGGGAGGCCCACCACCGATGACACGAGCAGCGCAGCGCGGCACCACCAGGGACCGCGTCCCGCCCCACCCCGACCTCCGCACGGTCGCGCTCCAGCAGGTGCTGGAGGCGCTCGTCGACCCCGTCCGGCGCCACATCGTCCGCGAGCTGCACGCGGCCGGCGAGGACCTCGCCTGCGGGGTGATCGAACTGCCGGTCGGCAAGTCGACAGCCACCCACCACTTCCACGTCCTGCGCGAGGCCGGCCTCATCCGCCAGTACTACGTGGGGACCTCCCGCCTCAACGCACTGCGCCGGGAGGAGTTCGAGGACGCCTTCCCGGGGCTGCTCCAGGCCGTCGTCACGGCGCCGGAGCAGCGGTGAGTCCCGCCCGGGGCCGCGCACGCACCACCCCTTAGGGTGCGAACATGACACGCCACATCACCTTCGAAGGCCCGATCAACTTCCGCGACCTGGGCGGCTACCCGACCGCCGACGGCCGGTCGGTCCGCTGGGGCCGGCTCTACCGTTCCGCCTCCCTGGGCACCCTCGCCTCCCCCGCCGACCTCGAACGGTTCCGGGCACTGGACATCGGAACGGTGATCGACCTGCGCTACCCGTGGGAGATCGCCCGCAAGGGGAGGGTCCCGGAGCTGGACGGGGTCGCGTACCACAACCTCTCGATCGAGCACCGGCCCTACGACCAGGCCGAGATCGACCCGGACGTGGATCCCTGGCGGCACCTGGCGGATCGTTTCGCCGAGGTGGCGGAGGACGGGGCGGCGGAGATCCGGGAGGTGCTGGAGGTGATCGCCGCGGCCGACCGGCCGGTGGTGTTCCACTGCGCCTCCGGCAAGGACCGCACCGGACTGATAGGCGCACTGGTGCTCACCCTGCTCGGAGTCGACGAGGACGACGTCGCCGCGGACTTCGCACTCACCGAGCTGGTCACCGCCCGGCTGGTGGCCGACTGGCGGGCCTCCAACCCGGGGCGCGCGCTGCGCTGGCCGGCGTTCGGACGCGCTCCGGAGGAGGTGATCCGGCTGACGCTCGCGGACCTGACCGCCGCCCACGGGTCGGTGCACGCCTACGCCACCGGCAAGGTCGGGATCGACGGGGCCGTGATCGGCGGACTTCGCGCCCGGCTTCTCACGGTGTAGCCGCCCGAGGGCGGTAACTGGCCAGTACATCACTGGAACGACAATCACATAGAAAAGGAATCGCCCGGCTTTCTGTTCAAAAACGGACACCGGCGGTCGATATTGTCCGGACCGTTGCCGCGGTAGAGAATTTACGGTGAATATCGATCACGCCCTTGCCATCCCTCCTCCCCCAGACCTCGGCCCTCCGAATGGCCGGAAAAAATAGTGCTGGCCACCTGTTCGTGCACGCTAATGTCATTCCCGCGGCGGCTCGGCCGATCGGGTGACCGAGACCGTTCCGGTCGAACCTCCGCTCGTTTCTTTTTGCCTGCATGACTCCGCCCCGCACGGCGGTGTCACCGAAAAGATCGGACGGAACATGCACGCCGAGAACCGCACGCTCCTGCGCGGCGCCCTGGTGGCCGCCGCACTGATCGGGTTCGCCGGGGCCACGCCCGCCCTCGCCGAGGGCTCCTGGACGTCGCACATCGGCAAGTGGGGCCCGGGCTCGGAGTCCCGCCGCTGGGCGGACGCCGACCGGGACGACACCGTCACCACGGTCACCTTCCAGGGCTGCACCACCGACACCAACGACTTCAAGGACGCCGACCTCGCGCTCTTCAAGGACGTGTTCGGCCCGGACAAGTCCTACGGTTACCGGCTCAACCACTGCGACGGCTCCGCCTGGGGCGACCAGAGCTCCGGCGACTACTACTTCGTACTGGAGGGCGTGCGCGGTGGCGGAAAGCTCTGGGTGGACACCGTGAGCACCCGGTACTGACACACCCGGACCCGATCCGCCGCCGATCCGCCGCCGTGCCGAGGCGTGCCGACGGACGCCCCTTCCGTCGGCACGACCCGAACGCCCGGGAACGCCCGGGAACGCCCGGGAACGCCCGGAACGACGGCCCACTTCCCCGAGCGAAATGCGTCGACCCCGCCATGGCTCTCGAATTCCACCGCATCGAATTCCAGTACAACCGAAAGGCCACCCTCTTCGCCGGTCTCGACCTGAGGATCGAGAACCGGGCCACCGTCCTGCTCGGCCCCAACGGCGCCGGGAAGTCCACGCTGATGTCCCTCGCCGCCTCCCACCTGTCCCCGCACCGGGGATCCGTCACCTGGCACGGCGTCAACCCGGCCACCGGCGGCGGCGACCGGGCCGCCTACCGGCGCGCCGTGGCCTGGTTACCCCAACAGGTCACCCCGGTCCCGGGGCTCAGCGTGCGCGAGCAGGTCGCGTACTGCGGCTGGCTGAAGGGCATGTCGCGCACCGCCGCCTGGCAGGCCTCGGCCGGCGCGCTCGCCCGGGTCGGGCTGGACCGGCTCGCCGACCGGGCCGGGCACCAGCTCTCCGGGGGCCAGCTCCGCCGGCTGGGCATCGCCGGCTGCCTGGCCCACCACAGCGAGCTGATCCTCATGGACGAGCCCACCGCCGGACTCGACCCGACCCAGCGGGCGGTGTTCCGTTCGCTGGTCGAGGAGTTGACGGAGGACGTGAGCGTCGTCGTCTCCACCCACCAGACCGAGGACCTCGCCGAGACCTACCGGCACGTGGTGGTGCTGGACCGGGGCCGGATCCGGTTCCAGGGCGGCACCGGGGAGTTCCACGCGCTCGCGGACGGCGCCGTCGTCGGTGCCGCCGACACCGCCGGCCCCGGTGCCGGGAGTGCCGCGGGTGGCGGTCCCACAGGTCGCGGCCCCGCGGGTGGCGGTGCCGCGGGCCCCGATACCGGCGTGCGCGGCCCCGGCACCCCGAGCGCCGAGGCCGCGTACGCCCGCCTGATCGAACGGGAGACGTGACATGCTGCTGCGCACCGTCCTCCGGGTCTCGGCGGGCACCCGTGTGCTGCCGTTCCTGCTCGGCTTCGTCCTGGTCGCCCTCGGCGACGACCTGACCGCCTGGACCACCCCCGCCTACGGGCTCGCCGCCGCCGGCCACGCCAGCCTCGCGCTGCCGTTCGCCGGCGCCGCCTGCGCGGCCGCCGGGGCCTGGGAGGGCGGGCGACTGCACCGCGGCCGGGTCTTCGACCGCTCGCCGGTCCGGTCCCCGCTGACCATCACCGCGCCGCTGCTCCTGCCCGTCGCCGTGATGGGCGGGCTGGGCATGGTGACCGCGCTCGGCACCACCGCGGCGGCCGGCGGCACGGTGACCGGGGTGCCGCAGCCCGGTGTCCTCGCCGTCTGGGCCGGGCTCCTGCTCGCCGACACCCTGATCGGGTCGGTCGTCGGGCGGGTGCTGGCGCCGGTGGTCGCCGTCCCTCTCGCGCTGGTCAGCAGCTTCGTCCTGAACGCCTACCCGGCCTCGTTCGACACCTACTGGCTGCGGCACCTGGTCGGCGGCGGCCTCGCCGACTGCTGCGCGGTGGACCAGGTCCTGGACGGCCGGGCGGTGGCGAGTTCACTGGTGTTCTCGGCCGCGGTCTGCTCGGCCGCCGTCCTGCTGATCCGGCAGCGGGGCGCGCCGATCGCCCTGGCAGCCGCGCTGGCGGTGACGGCGACCGGCATCGGACTCGCCGCGCACCTCGCCCGCGACCTCGGCCCGGAGCCCGTCCGGACGCGGTCCGCCGCCGCCCTGGTCTGCGACCACGGCCGGCCTCGCGTCTGCCTCTGGCCCGAACTGGGCGCCGCCCGCTCGACCATGGTCCGCGCGGAGACCCGGCGACTCGCCGGCACCCTGGCCGGGCACGGTGTGCCCGTACCGGAGGCGTTCACCATGGCCGGCCGACCGGGGCCCGGCGAGGCCAAGCTGGGCGTCCCCACCGACGCCCGGGTGCAGGACGTCGCGCCCGCCGTGGTCGGCGGTCTGCTCCCCCGGGTCCCGGACTGCGCCCTGCACGGCGGCCCGTACCCGGCGGGTGCGGCGGCGGGCACGGCCGCCGCCTGGCTCGCCGCACGGGCGGGTCCGGACGGCAGCACCGTGCCGCCGTCCTCCGGCGGCCGGTTCGACGACGCGGACACCGCCCGCGCCGCGCAGCTGCTGCGGCTTCCCCGGGAGGCCCAACTCGACTGGTACCGAAGGGCCGTCGAGGCACTCGGCCGGTGCGGCGCCCCGCCGCCTGCCGTCGGACCGGGGACCACGACGGCCGGACCGGGGAGCGCCGGGGCGGGTGGCGCCCCGTGATCTGGTGGTGCAAGGCCCGTGCGGTGCCGGCCGTCACCGCCGCGCTCGCGGGCACGTTCGCCCTCGGCCTGCTGCTCGGGGACGGCGAACTGCCGGTGCCCGCGCTGCGCGGCCGGGCCGGACACTTCCTGGTTGCGCACGTGATCACCCTGATCCCGGCGGTCTTCCTGCTGTACGGGCTGGGCCGGGGTGACCTGCGGACGGAGACGGTCGCCGGGCGGTTCCTGCGCGGGTGGGACGTCGCGCTCACCCTCGGCGTCGCCGTCACCGGCACGGCGGTCGGCGCCCTCGCGTACGCGGCCGGACAGGGCGACCTCACCCTCGTCATCGCCCGCGACACCGCCGGCTACCTCGGTCTCGCGCTGCTGCTCCACCCCCTGGTGGGCCACCGCCCGGCCGCCGCCGCGCTCGCCGTCGTCCCGCTGCTCTGCTCGGCGACCGGCTGGAACCCGGACGGTCGCCCCGAACCCTGGGCCTGGCCCCTCCACCCGGCGGGTTCGGCGTACGCGCTCGCCGACGTCGCGCTCACTGTGCTCGCCGGTACGTCCTGTGCACTGCTCCGCCGGCATCCGGTGACCGAACAACGGGTACTGGCCGTCTGAAGGACCTGCCCGACTCCGCCCGGCCCCGCTCGACCCAGCCCCTCGCCACCCCCGGAGGTATCGATCGTGCGACGTCTCGTCACCGTCTGCGGCACCCTGGCCGCAGCAGGTGCCCTCACCCTCGCCCTGCCCACCTCGGCCCTCGCCGCCCAGGGCTCGCTCGCCGTCAACGGGGCCCGCTACAAACACCCGAGCGGCTGCTACGAGGGGATCCGCACGCCGCTGACGGTCACCAACCAGACCAACGAGCCCGTCTCCGTCTTCGACGCCCCGGGCTGCGGCGGCTCGGAGATCGCCGTCGTCCTACCCGGCCGACAGGGCACCTACCCGACCGGCCGGAGCGTGTACATCGACTGACCCGGCCGCGCCGACCCGGCGCGGCCGGGTGCGGTGGGGCCGGGTGTGCGGGGCGAACAGGACGGGCGGGGTGGAACGGGTCGGACGGAACGCCGGCACAGCCTCACCGCGGGCGCGGCCTGCCCTGCTGTCCGCCGCTCCGCCCTTGACCGCCGCCTCGGCCGTCCCGGCCCTGAGCACCCTGACCGCTCCGGCCTCCCTCCCCGCCCTGGCCGCTGCGGGCACCGCCGCGCTGCCCCCCACCGCGCGGCCGACCGCCCTGCGGCCCGCGGGCGCCGCCCCGCCCGGCCGGGGTGGCACCCGCGGCCTCCGGCCAGTGCCCCGGGCGCTTCAGCGTCTCCGGCAGGCGGGTCGTCGCATCACCCCGCGCCGCGTTGAGCTGGATCTGGGTGAGGAAGAGCACCTCGGTGAGGTCGGCACCGGACAGGTCGGCGTCCCGGAGGTCCGCCCCGATCAGGTCGGCGAGCCGCAGGTCCGCGCCGGACAGGTCGGCGGCGACCATCAGGGCGCCCCGCAGGTTGGCGCCGCGCAGGTCCGCGCCGCGCAGGCGGGCGCCGAACAGGTCCGCGCCCCGGTGCTCGCGGCGGCGCGGCACGGCGGCCCGGACCAGCTCGCTCGCCTTCAGCAGCAGCTCGGCCACGCGCTGCCGGTGCGCGGGCACGTCGACCGCCAGGATCTCCTCGGGCGTGCCGGCGGCGAGCCTGCCGGTCTCCTCCAGCGCCTCGCCCAGCTCGGCGTGGACCGGACGGGCGGGAGCGAAGGTGAGCGCCTCGGTGAGGTACCGCAGCAGCTCGTGCAGCTGCCGCACCACCGGGAACACCTCGAACATCCGCGCGCCGCTCTCCGGGTCCTCGCGCCAGCTGCGCCCACCGAAGGTGACTTGCGACACGTGCTGGCCGGCCCCGAAGCAGTCGTACACCGTGCAGCCGGGGAAGCCGGTGTCGCGCAGCCGCTCGTGGATGCCGCAGGTGAAGTCGGTCTGCAGGTTGCGGCACGGGCTTCCGGCGGACTTGTTGACGGCGAAATCGCTGCCCGCGGCGAACGGCAGCGCGACGCAGCACAGCCCGAAGCAGCTCCCGCAGTCGGAGACGAGGTTGAGGCTCGGGACGGTCACGGTGCTGGTGTTCCTCCGGTCGGGTGAGGTCGTGCGCTGTAGAGCGTACCGATCCGCCGGAACCGCGGTCGGTTAGTGTGGTCGGCCGGTGTCGGTTCGGCCGGGCGAGGCGGTCAGGGCTCAAGCAGGACGGAAGCGACCCGGATCCGCTCAGGATCCGGGGGCACCGCACACGGCACGAGCAGCACCGCGCACCACAGCACACTGGAGGAATCAGGCATGCCCCGGCACGACGTGACGCCGTACCCGGACGCCCTCGACCCCGGTGACACCGCCGACGCGGGTGACACCGCCGACGCCGGGGACCGCACGTCCGCCGACCGGTTCGCCGACCTCCGCTTCTCCCCGCGGGCCCGCACGATCGCGTTCACCGTGCTCTGCTTCGCCGTCTGCCTGGCCATCGGCGCCCAGCAGTGGACCACCGCCCAGCTGGGCGGCTTCGACCTCGGCATCTTCGACCAGGGCGTCCGCGGCTACGCGCACTTCGGCCTGCCGGTCTCGACGCTGAAGAGCTATCACCACGCGTTCCCGCCCGGCTTCTCCCTCCTCGGCGATCACTTCTCCCCGGTGATCGCCCTGATGGCGCCGCTCTACTGGCTCTGGGACGACCCGCGCTCCCTCCTCCTCGGCCAGGCGCTCTGCTTCGCGGCCGGAGTGCCGCTGATCCGCCGGATCGCCGACCGCTGCTTCGCCGACGCCGCCCCGCGCACCGCCCGTCGCGCCGCCGACCTCGCCGCGCTCGCGTACGGCCTGGGCTGGCCGCTGCTGGTGGCCTCGCGCGGCGGCTTCCACGAGGTGGCGTTCGCGGTGCCGCTCACCCTGCTGATGCTGGAGCGCGGGCTGGCCCGCCGTTACGGCACCGCCGCGTTCGCCGCACTGCTGCTCTGCTGCACCAAGGAGGACATGGGGCTGGCGGTCGGCGCGTACGGGCTGGTGCTGCTGCTGCGGGCCCGCCGCGACACGGAGCCGGCGCGACGCAGGCGGGCCGTCCGCTGGGGCACCGGGCTGCTGCTCGGCGGGCCGCTCGCCTCGGTGGTCGCCATCGCCTGGCTGGTCCCGGCCATGGGCGGGGTGCCCGGCTACTACTGGAACTACCAGGCGCTCGGCGAGGACGGCGGCTCGGCGGTGGCCAACGTGCTCTCCGATCCGACCCGGCTCCTCTCGGCCCTCGTCGACGCGCCGCTGAAGCCGCTGCTGCTGCTCTGGATCTTCGGCACGCTGTTCCTTCTGCCGCTGCGTTCCGCGACGATCCTCTGCGCCCTGCCGCTGCTGGCCGAACGGGTGCTCTCCAGCAACCCGAACCACTGGTCGATCGCCCGGCACTACGACGCGTTCCTCTGGCCGATCCTGCTGGTCGCCGCCCTGGAGGTGCTGGGCCGCCACCACGACCGGGCACTGACCCGGCGCCTCGGTGTGGCAGCCGCCGCCGTCACCGTCGCGGCGGCGCTGCCGCTCGGGGCGGCGAACCTGTTCGTGCCCGCCTACTGGCAGCCGAAGGCGAGCGAGGCCGCGCTGCTGCGCGGCGCGGCACGGATCCCGGACGGCGCGTCCGTCGAGGCCGACAACCAGGCAGCGCCCCGGCTGACGGCCCGGACGGACGTGGTCCTGGTGGACGAGAAGCCGCGCGGGCGCGAGTACGTGCTGATCCGCGCCGACAAGCGGTCCTTCCCGTTCCGGACCGACCGCGAGCAGGCGGCCAGGATCGACCTGCTGCTGGCGCACGGTTACCGGACGCTCTGGTCGGAGGACGGTGTCGTGCTGCTGCACCGCGAGAGCACCGAGCCGGTCCCGGGCGAGCACGTACCCGGTCCGGACTCCACCCCGTACCAGGACGAGGTGCCCTCGGACGTCGGTCACAACCTCTTCCGGGGCTGACGGGGCACCTGCCTGCGGGTGGCCGCCTCCGGGCACGGGGGAGGTAGCGTCGCGATCATGGAACAGACGACCGGAACCACCACCGACCGGGCACCCACCGACCAGGCACCCGCCGACCCGGCCGCGACCGACGACGTGCTGGCCACCCAGCCCGTCGGCTACTGGAGCGGCCTCGCCCACGCGACCGTCACCCGGCACCTGCGCGACGCCATGGCCAGGATCGACGCCACGCAGCCGCAGTACTGGGTGCTCAACCGCGTGAACGGCGGGCCTTCGGCGCCGAGCCGCGAGGAGGTGGTCGCCCAGCTGTCGCCGCTCGCCGACGGACCGGACGAGATCTCCCGGGTCGTCGACCAACTGCTCCACCGCGACTGGCTCCGCACCGACGCCGGAGGGCGCCTGCACCTCACCGACGCCGGGCAGACCGCCAGGGTCGGCCTGCGCGAGCTGGTCACCGAGCTGCGCACCGTCGTCCACCGGGGCATCAGCGACGAGGAGTACACCGCTGCGCTCAGAGTGCTGCGCCGGATGATCGCCAACGTCGAGGACGCCGGGCGGTCCTGAAGACTCGTCCTGCGGCGCTGTCGGCACCGGCCCCGCAGTCCGGTCCTACGGGAGTACGGCCGGGGCCGACGCCCGGCAGGGCGTCGGCGAAGGAGCCTCGCTGCACGGCGGCAGCGGTGGGTGACCGGTTCCCCGGGAGCCCGCCGCCGTCCGCCGAGGTCCTCCGAGGTCCTCCGAGGTCGGGAGGAGCACGCGCGTGCACCACCGGGCGGACAGGACCGGTCCCGGTCGATCAGACCGGCCGACCGACCGGCCGGCCGCTACGCCCCCTGAGCCTCGCGGGCCTCGAACGGCAGCAGTTCCGCGCGCTTGGGCGCGCGGCCGTCGCCGGAGGAGCGGCCGGTGAGCCTGCGGCCGACCCACGGACCCAGGTGGGTCCGGGCCCAGCGGGCGTCGGCGGCCAGCTTCTCCGTGCGGCGCGGGGGGTCGGCGGGCGCCAGCGGGGCACGCCAGTCGATTGCGGTGGGGCGGCCGAGCGCCTCCGACACAGCCTCGGCGACCCGGCGGTGACCTTCGGGCGAGAGGTGCAGCCGGTCCTCCGCCCAGAGCCGCCGGTCGTCGAAGCAGGGCGCGGAGAAGAGGTCGACCACGGCGATGCCCGGATCCTGGGCGAGCTCGTGGACGAAGGCCTTCATCCGCAGGATGGCCGGGAGCAGGCGGGCCGAGCCGGCCATCCGCCGCGTCGGGTCGGTGCTGGTGAACAGGACGACGGTGGCGCCGGTGGCGCGCAGCGCGGTGGCGGAGCGGCCGAGCAGGTCCTCGACGCGGACGACGTCGCAGCGGGGACGCAGCACGTCGTTGAGGCCGCCGGCCAGGGTGACCAGGTCGGCGCCCATGGCGGTGGCGGTGTCGATCTGCTCGTCGTGGATCTGGCCGATGAGTTTGCCGCGGACGGCGAGGTTGGCGTACCGGAAGTCCCCGGCCGGCCGCTCGGCGGCGAGGCGTTCGGCGAGGCGGTCCGCCCAGCCCCGGTAATGACCGTCGGGCGACAGTTCGTCGCACATGCCCTCGGTGAAGGAGTCCCCGACGGCGACGTAACTGCTGTAGGTGGTGGGCGCGTGGCGCACGGCGTTCTCCACAGTCTTCTCGATGGCCCGACGATCGTACGCGCAGCGCCCGCGCGTCCCGGGGCGGACCCCTCCCGCGACCGGACCGCGGCACGGCCGCCGCTGCCCGGTGAACGACCGCGACAAGCGGATGTCGATCCGCCGTTTATCGCCGCCCGGCAGAGTGGTGCAGGTCGGGAGGGACGGACGCCGCGAGCAGTGCGGGCCGTCTGCGCGGATCGACGGCCGGTCTCGGGGGAGCCGGGCGCCGCAGCAGCTCCCCACCGCCGGGCCGCGGGTGCGGCGCCTCCCACACGGGCGCCCCCGCGGTGCCGGGCCGCGTCCGCCCGGCCGGGCGGAACCGGAGCCACACAGGGAGGTCACCGCCCCGGCCGAGCGGGCGGGCGGACCAAGCGCGGCGCCCGGCGGACCCTAGCCCGCGAGCATCGCCCTGTCCGCCGGTGTTCCCGAAGCCTCCGGAGCTCCGTCCGCATCCCGGCCCGCGTCCCGTTCCCCGTCCGGAGCCGTCCCCGGATCCACCTCCCCGGTGATCCAGTGCGATCGCACCGCATCGGTCGGCCGCTGCTCGCCTAGCGCCGGGAGCCCCCAGGCTCCGAGCGCGTCGACGACCGGCCGGAGCGAGGCGCCGCGCGCGGTCAGTTCGTAGACGGTGGCGTTGGCCGGCCGCTCCAGCCGCCGCCGCTCCACCAGCCCCTCACCCTCCAACTGCTTGAGGCGCGCGGCGAGGATGTCGGTGGAGACTCCGGGCAGGTCGGCGTGCAGGTCGGTGTAGCGGCGCGGGCCGGCGAGGAGTTCACGGACGATCAGGAGGCTCCAGCGCTCCCCCACCGCGTCCAGGGCGCGGGCGACGGCGCAGTACTGGTCGTAGCTTCGGCGTGACATGTGGATCAGCATAGCCAAAAGGTTGGACTTTCCAAGTGCTTACTTGGTAGAACAAAGCAAGAAGGATCCACGCGGTGTGACGGTCGGGAGGCCGCAGATGGAGTTTCGGCAGTCCAGCAAGCTGAATGACGTGTGCTACGAGATCCGCGGCCCGGTGGTCGACCAGGCCAACGCACTGGAGGAGGCCGGGCACAGCGTGCTCCGGCTGAACACCGGCAACCCGGCCACGTTCGGCTTCGAGGCGCCCGAGGAGATCATCCAGGACATCATCCGCAACCTCCCCAACGCCCACGGCTACAGCGACTCCCGCGGCATCCTGCCCGCCCGGCGCGCCGTCGTGCAGTACTACCAGCAGCGCGGCGTCAGCGGTGTCACCGTCAACGACGTCTACCTCGGCAACGGCGTCTCCGAGCTGATCCAGATGTCCGTCACCGCACTCGTGGACGACGGCGACGAGGTGCTCGTCCCGATGCCGGACTACCCGCTCTGGACCGCCGTGATCCGGCTGGCCGGCGGCAAGGCGGTGCACTACGTCTGCGACGAGGAGGCGGAGTGGTACCCGGACCTCGACGACATCGCGTCGAAGATCACCGCCCGTACCAAGGCGATCGTCGTCATCAACCCCAACAACCCCACCGGCGCCGTCTATCCGAAGGAACTGCTGGAGGGCATCCTCGACCTCGCCCGCCGGCACCACCTGATGGTCCTCGCCGACGAGATCTACGACAAGATCCTCTACGACGGCACCGAGCACCACTGCCTGGCCGCGCTCGCCGACGACGTCCTCACCCTCACCTTCAACGGCCTCTCCAAGTCCTACCGGGTGGCCGGCTTCCGCAGCGGCTGGCTGGTCGTGTCCGGACCCAAGCAGCACGCGTCCGACTATCTGGAGGGCCTCACCATGCTCTCCGGCATGCGGCTCTGCCCCAACGTCCCGGCCCAGTACGCCGTCCAGGCCGCGCTCGGCGGCCACCAGTCCATCAACGACCTGGTCCTGCCCACCGGCCGCCTCGCCGAGCAGCGCGACGTCGCCCACAAGGCGCTCAACGAGATCCCCGGCGTCAGCTGCGTCCGCCCCAAGGGCGCGCTGTATGCGTTCGCCAAACTGGACCCCGCCGTCCACCGGATCGTCGACGACGAGCGGTTCGTCCTGGACCTGCTGCTCCGCGAGAAGATCCACGTCGTCCAGGGCACCGGCTTCAACTGGCCCCGCCCGGACCACTTCCGCTTCGTCACCCTCCCCCGGGCCGACGACCTGGAGACCGCGATCAACCGGATCGGCCGTTTCCTGGCCACCTACCGCCAGACGTAACCGGGCCGCAGCCGGGCGGCCCCTCCGCATCGGCACGCCCCGGCCCCGCCCCACCCCGTTCAAGGCCCGACCCCGTTCAAGGCCCGACCCCGCGGACACCCCGGTCCGCGGGGTCGCTCGCGTGCACCCGCCGCCCCGGCGCCCGGAACCCGAGAAGGGGCGCGCAGCAGATCGCGAGGTGTGCCGACCGTTCGGGACTCCCCGAGACGTGGGCAGGGGGCTTCGGCACTGCACGACCCGTCCGGCAGGTGAGAGCCGGGGCCGGATTCAGCGCCGGGGGCCGTACATGATCACGGCGACGCCCGCGAGGCAGACCAGCGCCCCGACCACGTCGTACCGGGTCGGCCGGAAGCCGTCCACCGCCATGCCCCAGAGCAGCGAGCCGGCCACGAACACCCCGCCGTACGCGGCCAGCACCCGACCGAAGTTGCCGTCCGGCTGCAGGGTCGCCACAAAGCCGTAGGCACCGAGCGCGACGACGCCCGCCCCGATCCACGCCCAGCCGCGGTGCTCACGCACCCCCTGCCAGACCATCCACGCGCCCCCGATCTCCAGGAGGGCGGCGAGGACGAACAGGAGGGCGGAGCGCAGGACGGTCATGACCCGAGAGCCTACGACGCGCCCCCGGGCCCCCGGCGCGGTCGCCCTCCCGGCCCTCGCCGACGGAACGCCCGGCCGCGCCCGCCCGGGCACCTGGCAGGATCGCCCCCATGGCCCGGATCCTGATCTACCGTCGCAACCTCCGCTTCCCGCACGCCTCGGCACTGGACGGCACCCGCGCGCTGCACGAGCTGGGCGAACGGCACGGCTTCACCGCCGACGCCACCGAGGACCCGGCCGTCTTCCGGCCGGACACCCTGCGCCGGTACGCGGCCGTGGTCTTCCTCTCCACGGGCGGCGAGGTGCTCGACGAGGCCGGGCAGGACGCGCTGCGCGCCCACCTGACCGCCGGCCACGGCTGGCTGGGCGTGCACGCGGCCTCCACCACCGCGTACGAGTGGCCCTGGTTCGAGGGCCTGGTCGGCGCCCGCTTCGACCGGCACCCGCCGATCCAGCCCGCCGTCCTCCGGGTCGCCGACGCCGACCACCCGTCCACCGCGCATCTCCCGGCCCGCTGGGACTGGACCGACGAGTGGTACGACTTCCGCTCGGACCCGCGCGAAGGCGGCGCCCGGGTCCTGCTCACCGTCGACGAGGCCGACTACCGGGGCGCCTCGATGGGGTCGGCCGACCGGCACCCGATCGCCTGGTGCGGCGAGCACGACGGCGTCCCCACCTACTACACCTCCCTCGGCCACGCACCCGAGGCGTACACGGACCCGGCCTTCCGCGCCCACCTGCTCGGGGGCCTGCGGCACGTCCTCGTCTGAGGGCGGGCCGGACATGGCGGACCCGCCCGGAGCACGGGGGCTCCGGGCGGGTCCAGCATTCCGACAGTCCGACGCTCCTGCGCCGTCGGGTTCCCGGGTCCCGGGTTCCCGGCCTCCTCGGTTCCTAGCAGTCGTCGTCGTGCTTCTTGTTGGTCAGCACGACGGTGACGCAGTCGTCCTCGTCGACCGTGTAGGGGCAGGTCACCGGGTCGCGCGGAAGGTCGTAGCCCGGAGGCGCGACGGTCTCCCGCAGGTAGTACTGGCCCGCCGACAGGTGCCTGAAGTCGCACCCGCCGTCGGCGCTGGTGGTGCAGGACGCACCCGAGCGGGTGTCGGGGTTGGGCCCACCGGTCTGCAGACCGGGGATGCCGTTGGTCTCCTTCCACAGCTCGAACACGGCGCCGGCCAGCGGCCTGCCCGACTTGTCGTCCTTCTTGGTGAGGTGGATCGAGCCGTCGGCCGGCGGCTTCGGCGACGGGCAGTCGCGCGCCGTGATCTGGACGCCCTCGGACGCGTTCTGCGCCGTCAGGACCAGCGGACCGAAGACCGGCAGGGACGGCAGCTGGTACCCGGGCGGGGCAGCCGTCTCACGCCAGTAGTACCCGCCGACCTCCACCGTCCGACGGCAGAGGCCGTCGGCGCCGGTGGTGCACGGGGCGCCGACCTGGGTGTCGGGGTTCACGCCAGTCGTCTGCAGACCGGGGATGCCGTTGGTCTCCTTCCACAGCTCGAACACCGCACCGGCCAGGACCGCGCCCGTGTTCGCGTCCTTCTTCAGGACCCGGACCTCACCCGTCACCGGGGGCTGCGGCAGATCGGCGGCCGTCACCTGCACACCGGCCGAAGCATTCGCCGGAGTCAGAACCAACGGACCGAACACCGGCGAAGCAGGCAACTGATACCCGGGCGGGGCAGCCGTCTCACGCCAGTAATACGTGCCGACCTCCACCGTCCGAACA
>NZ_JAQYWW010000684.1:0-388 GCF_036322525.1 Streptomyces sp. BE20
CCGGGCATGGGGCTCGCGCGTCGGATTGGAGATCCAACGACCGACCGTCTTGGGGTCGACTCCGCACACCCGAGCGAGCAGAGACTCGGTCATTCCAGCACGGGTCAGTGAGTCGCGACGGGGACTACTCATGGACTCGCCTCTCACGGTGGGGACGAATCAAGGTGTACCAGCGAAACGTCCCGAACGTCCCGCAACCGCGGTATGACGACCCATCAGGTGAGCCGACCATTCCGGTGTGACGACGCCGTACCCGCCGCCCCCCGCTCCGTTCACCGAGGCCCAACGCCAGCGTCGCGCGTGTATCTGCTGCGGTGGCGACCAGGGCGACCTGATACCGGACGGGCACCGCTACGTACAGACCGGACCCGCCACGGCCCCGCTCGGC
>NZ_JAQYWW010000685.1:0-1160 GCF_036322525.1 Streptomyces sp. BE20
ACCCCCACCCTCGAACTCGTGAGCGAGGGCAAGTACAACAAGCTCAAGTGGCGCATGCTCCTGGCCGCGATGTTCTGCTACTTCTTCTTCTACACCGGCCGGCAGACCTTCGGCTTCGCCATCCCCGGCATCCAGGCCGACCTCGGTCTGAGCAAGGCCGCACTCGGCGGCATCAGCGGCATCCTGCTCTGGTCGTACGCCGCCGGTCAGATGATCAACGGCAACCTCGCCGACAAGTTCGGCGGCCGGCGCATGATGACCGCCGGCGCCATCCTGTCCACCATCCTCAACTGGTGCACGAGCTTCTCCGTCGGCTCCAGGTCGCTCAGCTTCCTGTGGGGCGCCAACGGGTTCGCGCAGTCCCTCGGCTGGCCCTCCGGCGGCCGGGTCATCTCCAACTGGTGGGGCCCCCGCGAGCGGGGCAAGAGCTTCGGCTTCTACACCTTCGCCGCCGGCATGGCCTCCGTCCTGGCCTTCGTCACCTCCACCATCGTCGTCGACACCCTCAAGCTCGACTGGCAGTGGATCTTCCGGGTCCCGGTCCTGCTGATGCTCGTCGGCGGCATCACCTTCTACTTCGTCGCCCGTGAGAACCCCAAGCAGGCCGGCATCAAGCCCCCCGCCTCCGTCACCGACGCCGACGAGGAGGACGACCCGGCCGACGCCGCCGCCTTCGCCGGCGAGACCTCGTTCCAGCGCTACAAGACCGTGCTGCGCAACCCCAAGATCTGGTCCACCGGCATCGCCATCGGGTTCCAGAACACCGCCCGCTACGGCCTGCTGATCTGGGTCCCGGTCTACTTCCTCGGCGAGAACTGGAAGAAGGGCGGCGGCGGCATCAGCCCGCTGTGGATCTCGGTCGCGCTGCCCGTCGGCATGGCGGTCGGCGCGCTCACCAACGGCCAGATCTCCGACCGGCTCTTCGGAGCCCGCCGGGACCGCCCCATCATCCTCTTCATGGTCATGGGCGCCGCCGCCTCCATGACCATGTACCTCGCGCCGCTGAACGTCACCACCGGCATCGTGGTCCTCTTCCTCACCGGCTTCTTCGTCTACGGCCCGCAGTCCTCGTTCTGGGCGCTCTGCCCCGACATCGCCGGCAAGCGGATGGCCGGCACCGCCACCGGCGCCGTCAACTGCTTCGCCTACCTCTTCGCCGG
>NZ_JAQYWW010000686.1:0-883 GCF_036322525.1 Streptomyces sp. BE20
GGACGAGGTCATCGTCCTGACGGGCCTGCGCCCGGACCTGTCCTTTCTGGGCGAGCTGCGGCTCCACCTGGACGACCGCCTCCAGGCCCCCGCGGCGCTCGCCCCGCTGATCGACCCCAACCAGCACTCCTGCGGCACCGTCTACCCGCACGGCGTGAACGAGCTCTCCCACCCCGAGAAGGGCGTTCACCTGGTCGGTATGAAGTCCTACGGCAGGGCTCCGACGTTCCTCGCCATGACCGGCTACGAGCAGGTCCGTTCCGTCGCCGCCCACCTCGCCGGCGACCACGAGGCCGCTCGGCGGGTCGAGCTCACTCTCCCGGAGACCGGGGTGTGTGGCGGCGCAGGCCTGTTCGACGAGCCTGCCGCCGAACAGGGCGCCGACGGTGGCTGCTGCGCGGCCCCGGTCGCCGTCAGCATCGGTACCCCGTCCGAGCAGGCCCCGGCCGACGGTGGCTGCTGCGTCGCCCCCCGCCGCCGCACCGTCCAGGCCGTCCCCGACCAGGAATAGGCGAAGGCGGGCCCCGCCGGCCGCCAACTGGTCCGTAGGTTCGCCGGTACAGCCCCACGGCCGGGACCTGGACGGCTAGCGTCGACACCACAGGCCCGGCCCGGCGCCGGGGAGTGACGATCAGAGGTGAGGCTGTGGGGGTGAGCCCCCGGCCCGCCGGGCGGAACGGGGGCCGCGGCCGCATCGGCCGGCCGCCGGTGGAGACCCTCCCCGAGTTGCGCGCCGCACTGTCCTGCGGTTCGGCGTCCAGGCGATCGGCGTCGCCGGGGTAGCCGTAGGCCGCCGGGCAACTGCTGCGCCGTGTGCCCCCGCGCCGCGTGGTAGAACCCGGGTCGCCGGTGCTCCGTCCGCCGAGCTGCTGCCGGTGCCCCC
>NZ_JAQYWW010000687.1:0-34615 GCF_036322525.1 Streptomyces sp. BE20
GAGATGTCGAGGCCGCCGCAGATGATGACGACGGTCTGGACGATGGCGAGGAGGCCGGTGATGGTGGCGGCTTCGGCGATGACCTGCATGTTGCCGAGGCTGAGGAAGTTGTCGTTGAGGATGCCGAACAGGGCGAGGACGGCGACCAGCGCACCGATCAGGCTGAGGTTCTGACCGCCGACGGCGGCCAGGACGGCGAACCGGTCCCGGCCGGGACCGCGGTGTGCGGCCTCGGTCGTCGGGGGCTTGGTGGTGGTGGTCATGAGGGTGCTCCTGGGGCGGGTGCGGTCGCGGCGGCGATGTCGTCGGCCATGGCGAGGTTGAGGATGGCTTCCTCGGTGGCGGTGGTGCGGTCGAGTTCGCCGGTGATGCGGCCGTTCTGCATGACGATGATGCGGTCGGCGAGGCCGAGGACTTCGGGGAGTTCGGAGGAGATGACGAGGATGGCGACGCCTTCGGCGGCGAGGTCGGCGATGATCTGGTAGATCTCGGCTTTGGCGCCGACGTCGATGCCGCGGGTGGGCTCGTCGAGGATCAGGACTTTGGGTTTGCGGGCGAGCCAGCGGGCGAGGACGACTTTCTGTTGGTTTCCGCCGGAGAGTTTGCGGACCTCGTGTTCAATGGAGGGGGTGCGTACGCGGAGGCGGTCGGTGTATTCCTGGGCGAGCTCGCGTTCGGCGGCGCGGCGTACGAAGCGGAAGCGGCGCAGGCGTTCCAGGACGACGGTGCTGGTGTTGTCGCGGATGGAGCGGTGCAGGAACAGGGCCTGGGCTTTGCGTTCCTCGGGGGCGAGGCCGAGGCCGGCGCGGATGGCGTCGCCGGGGCTGCCGGAGCGCAGGGCGCGGCCGTCGAGGGTGACGGTGCCGGAGCGGACGGGCTGGTCACCGGCGAGCGCGAGGGCGAGTTCGGAGCGTCCGGCCCCGATGAGTCCGGCCAGGCCGACGACCTCACCGGCGTGGATGCGCAGGTCGATGCCGGTGACGTGGTCGGTGGTCAGGCCGTGGACGTCGAGGACGAGGCGGTCGGTGGCGACGCGTTCGCGGGTGAACATGGTGGACAGATCACGCCCGACCATCAGCCGCACGAGATCGCCCTCACTGGTCGTGGCCGCGTCCTGCACGCCGGCGAGGGCGCCGTCACGCAGCACCGCGATGCGGTCGGCGAGCTGGAAGATCTCCTGCATGCGGTGGGAGACGTAGACGACGGCTACGCCTTGGTCGCGTAGGCGGCGGATGAGGGTGAAGAGGGCGTCGACTTCGTGTTCGGACAGCGAGGAGGTCGGTTCGTCGAACGCGATCACCTTGGCGTCGCCGGTCAGTGCCCGCAGGATCTCCACCAGCTGCCTTTGGGCGGGGGTGAGTTGGGAGCCGAGGAGGTCGGGGTCGAGGACTTTGTCGAAGCCGAGGCGCTTCAGGTCGGCCGTGATGCGGCGGTGTAGTTCGGTGCGGTCGAGGCGTCGGCCGGTCTTGCGGGGGAGGGCGCCGGCGTAGACGTTCTCGGCGACGGAGACGTGGGGGATGATCTCCGGTTCCTGGGGGATGATGCGGATTCCGGCGGTGCGGGCCTGGGCGGGTGAGGCGAGGTCGATGCGGTGGCCGTCGAGGACGACGTGGCCCTCCGTCGGCTGGTGGTCGCCGGTGAGGATTTTGAGGAGGGTGGACTTGCCGGCGCCGTTCTCGCCCATGAGGGCGGTGATCTGGCCGGCGGGGAAGTCGAGGGTGACTCCGCCCAGGGCCCGTACCGCGCCGAACCGCTTGGTGACCTGGTGCACACCGGCGGTCCCCGCAGGCGGCGGAACGGAGGGCGGGTAGGGATTCGGACTCGTGACGTGAGCTTCGCTCATCATGGTCGCCTTCGGTCGGGCGGGAGGGTCGGAGGGCCCGTCGAGCGGGAGGCACCGCGTCGGGGGCGGTGCCGTGTCGACGGGCCGGTTCGACGGAAGGGGGATACCGCCTCCGGCCCCGGCGGCAAAGGGGCCGGGCCCGGACGGCCGTTCCCGGGGGTGTCAGGTGCAGGTGACGCCGGCGGTCTTCCAGGTGGTGGTGTCGACCATGGTGGTGGGGGCGAAGGCTTCCTTGGGGAAGTCCTTGCTGTTCTTGAGCTTGTCGTACATGGTCTGGACGGCGAGGGCGCCGACGTCCTTGCCGTTGATGAAGAGTGCGGCCTTCATGCCCGAGGGCTTGCCGGAGCCCCAGTTCTTGCAGGCGAGGTAGGCGCCGAGGCCGACGCCGATGACGCGGTCGGGGCCGATGCCGGCGTTCTCCAGGGCGGTGACGCCGCCTTGGACGTTCTCGTCGTTGCAGCCCCAGAGGACCCAGTTCTTGACGCCGGGGTTGGCGGTGACGGTGGCGGCGATCTTGTCCTGGGCGCCGGTGGGGGTGTTGTCGGTGGCGACGTCGATGTTCTGGACGCCGGGGGCGGTGGTGGCGAAGGCTTCCTTGGCGGCCTTGACGCGGTCGCCGCAGACGGTGACGTCCTGCTTCCAGGCGGAGATGGTGCGGGTTTCGGCGGGGTTCCAGGCGGCCTTCTTGAATTCCTCGGCGGCGCGCTTGCCGACCTCGCCGCCCATCTGGGTGCCGGAGAAGCCGATGCGGGGGACGAGGTTGTCCTTGGCGCAGGCGGAGGGGTCGGGGCCGTTGGTGCAGATCTGGTCGTCGGAGGTGAGGAGGGCGATCTTGGCGTCCTTCGCGGCCTGGACGACCTGGGGTCCGACGGCGGGGTCGGGGACGACGATGACGATGCCGTTGGTCTTCTGCGCGATGGCGGCCTGGACCTCGCTGATGGTCTTGTTGGCGTCGTTGCCGAGGTTCACGACCTTCAGGTCGACGCCGAGTTCGGCGGCCTTGGCCTTGGCTCCGGCGGCCTCGCCGACGAAGTACTCCTGGTCGCCCTGCTTCTGCAGGTAGGTGATCGAGATCTTCCCGTCGACCTTGGCGACCGGGGCGTCGGCGGCCTTGGTCGACTCCTGGCCGGTCGAACACGCGGTGGTCAGACCGAGAGCGAGCAGCAGACCTGCCGCGGCGACGGTACGGCTGGTGGAACGGAACATGGGGAGCTCCTTCGAGCGGACGCCGGAAACGGCGCGTGGTGCGGGGCGGGAGATGACAGCGGCCCTGGTGGTCATGGCCGGTCGTGGGGGAGTGGGACTCGCTCGGGCTGATCGAGGCGAGGCGGCTAATCCCTCATGAACAAACATTTTCCAACGGGACGCCACATATGACAGCCGTGTCCATCGTTGGCGTCAAGTGGATTCGACGGTTGACATCACCTTGTGACCATCGAGTGGAGCGACTGCCGGGCCGGTCGGAGTCAGGATTCGACGGACCATCAGTTCGACTAATCGTGCGCGGAGTTGGTTTCGGGATCGACTGGCCGCCGGGGCGGTGCGAACGCCCTCGACGAACGCTGTGGAGGAATCGGCGCGCGGTGCGGCGCGCTCGCGGGCCCCGACTTCGGCGCGGAATGCCGGTACGGAATCACCGCCGGGGCGGCGCGGGTCAAGGCGCCCGCCCCGGGTCGGCGGCCGACCGGAATCGCCTGCGGAACGGCCATCCGATCCGCACGGCAGTGGACCCGTCAAGGAATTGCGCCGAGTCCGGTCCAATGACCGAATACCGACGGAAACCGGGCCCCGGAGAGCCGGCCTGTGCGGTCGCCCGTGCGGTTCGGGTCCGGCCCGTGACCGCAGCGCCGGTTCAGCCCCCCCGGGCGCGGCGCCGGTACCCGCGACCTGGTGGCGAACCGCGCCTGCGACAGCACCAGGTGCACCCCGCCCAGCAGCGGCGCCCGGTCGCCCAGCGCCGAGCGCACCACCGGGGGCGGCGACGTGCGCCCGCCGGTCAGCTCCCGTAGAGCCGCCCGCAGCGGTTCGGCGAGCCCCTCGCCGAGAGCGGCGAGGGGGCCCCCGAGGACGACGACCGAGGCTCCCGGCCCGGCGAAACGGCGCAGCCGCGGGGCGGACGCGGTGCCCGCGTCGGCGGAGCAGGCGGCCCTGATCGGTCCCGGCCGGGTCGGCCCCATGTCGTCGACGTGAGGCGCGTCACTCGCCGGGTGTCCGCGGACGGGTATGCGCGATCATGAGTGGAATGGACACTCGATTCCTCAGTATCGCCGAACTGGCCGAAGTTCCCTCCGTGGCGGTCGTGGTGGACGTCATGCGTGCGTTCACCGTGGCTGCCTGGGCCTTCGCCCAGGGGGCGGAGAAGATCGTTCTTGCCGGGTCGCTGGACGAAGCCCTGGCGCTCAAGGCCCGCCACCCGGACTGGGTGGCGCTCAAGGACGGCCCGTTGGCACCCGGGTTCGACACCGTCAACTCGCCGGGAATGCTGAGGTCCATCGACCTCGGCGGGCGAACCGTGGTGCAGAAGACCACGGCGGGGACGGTCGGCGCCCTCGCGGTCAAGGACGCGTCGCTGGTGCTGTGCGCCGGCTTCGTGGTGGCGGAGGCGACGGCCCGGCTCCTGCGGGCGCGCGGGAGCGACAGCGTCACGTTCGTGGTCACGGGCGAGGACGGGCAGGCCGACGAGGACCTGGCGTGTGCTCAGTACATCGCCCGCAGGGCCGTGGAGGCCGGGCCGACGGACGCTGCCGAGTTCCTTCGCCGCGGTGCCGCGTCACGCGCCGCCGCCGAACTGACCGAGGGCGTGCGTCAAGGCGTCCACCCCGACGACGTCGAACTCTGCCTTGAGCTGGACCGGTTCCCCTTCGCCATGGTGGCGACCTCGGAAGGCCCGCTCATGGTCCTGCGTTCGCACGCCGTGCCTCCGTCGACCGGCGACGCCCTGGTCTGAGCGCCGGAGCGCGATCCCGAGCGGAAAATGAGTTGCCCGCGGGCCGTGGTCTCGATCACGATCGCCCGCATGGACTTCTGATAGCTGCCACGTAGCAACGCCGACCTGTCGCGCGGTCGACCTCGGGGCCTGACGGCTGGGCCCCGAGGTGATGGCTCGCGCCCTCGTGTGCATCCGTCAGATCCCAGGAGCCCGGGCCCGGCCTGTGAGAGCTCCTGCTGAGTCCTGAAAGCAACCACCTCCCTATGAATACCGACCGCAAGGCCCTGTGGGCCGTGCGTCAGTCCGCCCTGCCCGCCGTCGTGCGATCCTGCCCGGACTGCTCCGGCGCGCGCCACCGGCCCTCGGGCAGGATCCGCGTCAACGCGAACGGCAAGCTCCTCGACGTCTGGCTCCTCCTGAGCTGTGCGGGGTGCGACCGGACCTCGAAGGTGCCCGTCCACGAACGCGTCCACGTCTCGTCGCTGGAGCCCGCCCGCCGGGTGGCGTACGAGACCAACGACCCCGCCGTGGTGCGGGAGCTGACGATGAGTGCGTCGCTCGCCGCGAAGAACGGGTACCGGCTCGACTGGGCCGGCACCTGGGAACTGGAGACCCGTACGCCCCTCTACGCACTCGACGACCCGACACCCCTCACGGTGCTGGTCGGCTTCGAGCTGCCCGTGCCGGTCCGCGTCGAGCGCCTGCTCGGTCTCGGTCTGGGCCTCAGCCGCACCCAGGTGCGCCGCATGGTCGGGGACGGGCGGATCCGACTGCCGCTGGCTCCGGACGCCAAGGCGCACGAGGACTTCGAGCTCACCGTCCACGGGCCCGGCTCCGTCGACGCCGCGAAACACGCGAAGCTCCCCGGCACCCCGACCGACCTGCGCGCCGACCTGCGTGCTGACCTGTGCGCCGACCTGAGCACCGGCCTACTCGCCGGGCTGAGCACCGATCCGGGCGTCGGCCCGGGCCGGCTCGGGTTCCGCGGCGCCCCGCAGCAGTCGTCGCGGACGGCGGCTGCGGGAGCGTAGGAGGGTTGACAGCGGGGCCTCCTGACGGCCTGTCGGCACAGCCGGCATTCGAGCCGCCGGGAGGCCCCGCGCCGCGCGGCACCGGCCGGGCCCCGTTCCCCGGACGGGCCCGGCGGCCACGGTCGGGGCCTTGGGGCGTCCCGGCCGGGGCGCAGACCGGCCACTCCGCGAGGCCCGCCGGGCCTGCGGGGCCGGGGGCGACCTCCCGGCCCGCGGCGCGGCGGCCGTCCGATGCCCGCAGGTCAGGCCGCCCCGGTCGCCGCCCTCGCTCGTCTGTCGCAGGGCGGGGCGCAGTGACCGGCGAGGTGGCTGAAAGTTTCATGTCATATGACCTGTGACATTGTTCTGACCTTCATTCGATGACAGGATCCACGCCAATCTCCTTCACTCAGTCTGACCCCACGTCAGGCTGCCCCCACTCGAAGAAGGACTCGGCGTGCACCTGCGCATACGACTCACCACCCTCGCAGCCGGCGTCGTCGCCTGTTGTGCCACGGCCACCGCCGTACTGCCGGCCCAGGCCCTCGCGGCGCCCGCTGCCGTGACCGCCGGACCGGCCCCGACCGCGACAGCCGCGGTCACCGCCGCAGCGAAGCCGGCGGGCCAGTCCGTCGCCGGCGCGACGACGGGGTCGGAGAAGCTCGGCACGCCCGCCGCCCCGCTGACCCCGGCGCTGCTCAGCGAGTCCCTCATGGGCGAACCGGCCGCCACGGCCGCGGAGACGGCCACGGCCCGGTCCGACTCCCCGGGGGCTCGGGCCCGGTCGGGCGCGGCGGCCGAAGCCACCGCGCAGAGCTGCACCCCGGCGGACTTCGCGGGTCGTACCGGTGCCGATCTGGTCGCGTTCCTCAAGAGCTCGACCACGGACTGCGTCTCCACGCTGTTCACCAGCGGCAGCACCGACCCGGGCATCTTCAAGCAGTCCCGGATGCTGCCCGTCGCGGCCGCCTTCAAGGAGCTGGCGGCAGGCTACACCGGCGACAACTCGACCAACATCCTGCAGCTTGTGCTCTTCCTGCGGGTGGGCTACTACATCCAGTCCTACTACCCCGACGCGGCCGGCCCGTACACCGGCACGCTCACCACCGCCGTCAAGGCCGGCCTGGACGCGTTCTTCGCCGGCGCCCGCTGGCACGACGTCACCGAGGTCAACGGCGGCGTGCTCAGGGAGGTGCTGACGCTCACTGACAGCGCCAACATCCAGGCCGACTACCTGGGCGTCTACAAGCGGGTGCTGGACGACTACGACAACTCCTACAACGCCTTCCCGAAGATGGTCGGCGCGGTCAACTCCGTGCTGAGGTTCCCGCTCTGGCGGGGCAACGCCAATCCGAACTTCGTCACCGCGCTCGGCGCCGACCCGAGCCTCGTCACGTCCCTCGCCAACTTCGCGATCAACCACAAGGACCTGATCGGCGGGCCCAACGCCGTCCTCGACACCAACGCGGGCAACGACCTGGCCCGGATGGCCGGGAGCAGCGCCGCCGTCGAGGCCGTGGCCAAGCCGCTGGTCAAGCGGGTGCTGGACGCCGCGCCGCTGCTGACGGCCGACGCGCCGCTGTACGTGCACACGGCCTTCCAGGCCACCGTCTACAACAACAACCAGTGCTCGTACTACGGCATCTGCGACCTGCCCGCCAAGCTCACCTCGGTGGTCCTGCCGAACCAGCTGGTCTGCGACAACCGCACCGTCCAGGCCCAGGCCCTGTCGGCCGCCGAACTGGCCACCGTCTGCGCCAGCCTGCGCAGCCAGGACGCGTTCTTCCACAACGTGGTCAAGGACAACGGGCCGATCCCGAACCAGTACAACAAGACCGTCACCCTCGGGATCTTCGCCAACAAGACGGACTACACCACCTACTCGTGGGCGATCTTCGGCAACTCGACCGACAACGGCGGCCAGACCGTCATGGACCCGACCGACCCGAACAGCCGGGCCGTCAACGTGATGTACCAGAAGGCCTGGAACACCGGTGACCCCGCCCGGGTGTGGAACCTCAACCACGAGTACACCCACTACCTCGACGGCATCCACAACATGAAGGGCAACTTCACCACCCAGACGTCCGTCCCGGACATCTGGTGGGTCGAGGGCCTCGCCGAGTACATCTCCTACAGCTACCGCGCCACCACCGACACCGACGCGATGACCCAGGCCGCCCTGCACACCTACAAGCTCAGCACCATCTTCCAGAACACCTACGGCAACGCGGACTCGACCCGCGTCTATCCGTGGGGCTACCTGGCCGTCCGGTACATGCTGGAGAAGCACCCGGCCGACGTGTACAGCATGCTGGGCCGCTTCCGGGTCGGCGACTACGCCGGCGGCTACGCGGTCTACAACAACCTCGGCACCTCCTACGACGCCGACTTCGACGCCTGGCTCACCGCCTGCGCCGCCGGTGCCTGCTACGCCGCAGGCCCGACCGCCCTGTTCGACTCGTCGGTGAACGGCGCGACCGTCAGCGTCACCGAGCGGTCCGTGCAGACCGGCCCGGGCCGGATCACCTCCTGGCACTGGACCTTCGGCGACGGCACCTCCTCGGACGAGCGCAACCCGAGCCACACCTACGCGGCGGCCGGCACCTACACCGTCGCCCTGACCGCCACCGACGACACCGGCAGGGCCGCCACCACCCCGACCTCGGTCACCGTGACCGCGGCCCCGGTCGCCCTGCCGAACTGCACCGAGCCGCGCACCGACGCGATGGGCCGGAACTGCTCGCGGACCGGCCGCGCCGCGACCGCCGGGAACACCGACTACCTGTACGTCTACCTGCCGGCCGGCACCACCACGCTGAAGGTCACCACCTCCGGCGGCACCGGCACCGCGCACCTGTACTACAACCCGGGCACCTGGGCCTCGCCGAGTGCCTCCACGGTCTCCTCCACCGGCACCGGCACCACCCAGTCCCTCACCGTCACCAACCCGACCGCCGGCTACCGCTACCTCAGCCTGTACGCCGTCACCGACTTCAGCGGCGTCACGGTCAGCACCCAGTTCTGACCCCTGGCCCCTGATCCCTGACCCGCCGAAGTGCTCCGGGCCGCCCCGGCGCCGCGGACGACGAGGGGCCGCGAAGCAGTCCGTGCACGCGCTCGGCCGGGACCTCCCGGCCGAGCGCCGCCGGGCTGCTCCGCGGCCGTCCGTCCAGCCCCCGACAAGCTGCTCGGCCCGTCGAAGCGGCGCGCCTCAGGGCAGGATGCCGGCCCCGCGCGCGGCCGTGATCCACTGCGGGAACTGGGACAGCAGCCGGTCGTACAGCTCGGGATCGGGGACGGTGCCGATGTCGTCCACCGCGAAGAAGCCGACGTTGTCGACGCGCCGGCCGGGCAGGTCGTCGAACCGCTGCAGCACGCCGTAGTCGGATCGGCCCAGCCCCACGAACTGCCAGAAGAGCGGCTCCTGCGCCGATTCTCTCAGCTCGCGCTCGATCGCGGCGTTGAGGTGGACGCCGCCGTCGGAGAAGAACAGGACCAGGGTGGGGACCGTCGCCGGGTTCCCCCGTACGTAGTCCCGGACTTCGGCGATGACCTTCGGTTCGTCGTTCGAGATGCCCACCGTCGTCATGTCGACCTGACCGTCGAGCAGCCCGGACCGACGCCCGCGGCGGCCGAACAGACGCCCCAGCTCACCGACCCGGACGTGCAGCCGCAACCACTCGGGCAGGTCACCCACCCGCAGATCGGGCAGCCGGGCCGGGTGCGTCGCGAAGGTCCAGGCCGGCATCGCCCCGCCGTCGTCCAACTGGGCCGCGACCGGGACGATCCGCTCCACCACGTCGGCCACCACGCCGTCGGCGTACAGCGACGACATCGAGCCCGAGGCGTCCAGCACCAGCACGACCCGCGCGGCGATTCCCGCGGCTCCGTGCTTGTCCAGGCTGACCGCGACCTGCTGCTTGCGCAGCGACAGCCGTTCGCGCATCCCCGGGGGGAGGTGCTCCTCGCCCTTCCCGGGCTCCGGCGCCGACGGCGCAGGCCGGGACGGCTGCGGCGGCGGCTGTGGCAGCTGCGGCGGCTGCGGCGGCGGAGCCACGGGCCGGTCCTGGGCGGGTCCCTCCTCCACGGTGATGCCGAAGTCGGTGGCCAACCCGGCCAGCCCCGCCGCGTAGCCCTGCCCGACGGCACGGAACTTCCACTGCCGCCCGCGCCGGTACAGCTCGCCGCCGACGAGGACGGTCTCCGTCCCGGCGTCCGTCGCGAAGCGGGCCAGCCCGGTGCCGGTGCGGGCGTCGGACAGCCGCAGGCACAGCCCGGGCACCGCGCCGAAGCTGCCGCCGTCCACCGACGCGGCCAGCACGATGCGCTCCACCTCCGGCTCCACCGCCGCCAGGTCCACCTCGATCCGGTCCGTGGCCGCCCCGGCGCCACCGGCCTTCCCCAGGTGCGTCACGGCGCCCGACGCGTGCCGGGGCTGGTTGTAGAAGACGAGGTCGCCGTCGCCCCGCACCCGCCCGTCCGCAGCCACCAGCACGGCGGACACGTCGACGTCGGGCGTACCGGCCCCGGCCGACCAGCTGAGCTCCACACTCACCACGTCGGCATCGATCGGAATGTTGGCGCCCTTGCTCAGTGATCGATCGTCCATGGTCACAGTCTGCCGAAACCGGCCCCGGCGGTCGCGCGGGGGCCGGTTCCCGCTCCCCGCCCGGGGAACGGGAACCGGGCCCGGAACCGTCACCGGAACCCTCGACGCCACCGGTGCGGTCCGGGACCGACCGGCGTCAGCAGGCCTTCCAGGAGGAGATCGCGTCGTTGAGCACGTTCCCTCCCAGATCGGCGATCTGCTGACCGCTGTCCAGCCTCAGGTACCTGCCCTGGAAGTCGTTGTGCTCCCAGAAGCAGAGCCGCTGTCCGCTCGCGTTCGTGATGGACGAGATCGAGTCCTGGAAACGGGCGCCCTGGTCGAGGTTCTTGAGCGGGTCCTTCACCCAGACACCGCCGACGACGCAGTCGTCGAAGTGGGCGTTCCGGCAGACGACCACCGCGTCGCTCGTCACAGCCGCACCCCCTGCGGAGGTGCGCCCGGCTGCGGTGGCGGTCCCGGTCGCGGTGGCCGACACCGCCAGCGCCGCCGCGGCCGTGGCGAGCGCGACCAGGTACTTCGTCGAACGGCCAGTCATCTGTCCTCCTGTACTCGGCGAACCGGGGCGGTCGAGCCCCGGGGCCGCCGGGCACCTTCCGTCCCTGGCGGTCAGTCATACGACCGGGCAGCACGCCCCGTTGTGACAACGCCTTCACGCATCCCCCTTCCGAACCCACCGTCCGGGCCGCGGTGACCGTCGGCCGGGTGAAGCGGATCCGCGCCTGTTGTCCGCCCCTCCCCGGAGCGCCTACCCTGCCGGTGTGACCTCGTCCTCCTCGTCGGCGCGGGGTGCCGCGTCCACGCCCTACCTCCACGGAAGCCCGCCCGGAGCGCTCCCGGTGCTCGGCCACCTGCCCGCGCTGGTCCGGGATCCGGCACGCTTCCTGGCGCGGCTGCACCGCTACGGGGACCTCGTGGAGGTCCGACTCGGACCGAACCGGCTGGTGGCCCCCTGCCACCCGGAGCTGCTCCGGCAGGTGTACGCCGACGACCGCACCTTCGACAAGGGCGGGCCGGTCTACGGGCGGTTCCGGGAGATCCTCGGCAACGGGCTGGCGACCTGCGTCCACGCCGATCACCGGCGCCAACGACGCATGCTGCAACCGGAGTTCCGCCCCGACCGGCTGGCCGCGTACGCCGAGGTGATGACCCGGGAGGCGGAGCTGCTGGCCGGCTCCTGGCGACACGGCGACGTGGTGGACGTCTTCCCCGCCTGCTACCGCTTCACCCTGCGGGTGGTGACCCGCACCCTGCTCGGCACCGAGGCCCCGGACGTACTGTCGGACCGGCTGCAGCACGCGTTCGAGACCGCGTTCGCCGGCGCCCTGCGGCGCGTGGTGCGGCTGCCCGCGGGCCCCGGCTACCGGACGGCGGTCCGTACCCTGGAACGGACCGTCGCCGACCTGGTACGCGACCACCGGGCCCACGGCCCCGGCCGCACCGACCTGCTGGCCGGACTGCTCGCCGCCCGCGACGACGACGGCCGTCCGCTCTCCGACACCGAGGTCCACGACCAGGTCGTCGCCCTCCTGCTGGCCGGAACCGAGACCACCGCCTCCCAGCTCTCCTGGACCCTGCGGCTGCTGACGGCCCACCCCGAAGTCCTGTCCGCCGTGCAGACGGAGGTCGACGCGGCGCTGCCGGGCGGCCGGCCCGCCCGCTGGACCGACCTGCCGCACCTGCCGCGCACCGACCGGGTCCTGACCGAGGCGCTGCGGCTCTACCCGCCCGGCTGGGTCCTGCTGCGCACCTGCACCCGGGAGACCGAACTCGGCGGGCGCACCCTGCCGCGCGGCGGGCAGGTGCTGCTCAGCCCGTACGTCGCCCACCACAATCCGCGGATCTTCGCCGATCCGGACCGCTTCGACCCCGACCGCTGGCTCCCCGAGCGGGCCGCCGCCCTGCCGCGCTGGGGGTTCGCCGGCTTCGCCAACGGCCCGCGGCAGTGCCTGGGCGCCGACTACGCCCGCGCCGAGGCGGTCATCGCGCTGGCCACCGTCCTGGCCCGCTGGCACCCGCTCCCGGCGCCCGGCCGGCGGCCCGACGACCGCCCGGTGCGGCTGACCACCGTCCTGCGCCCGCACCGCCTGCACCTGCGCGTCCTCGACCGCGAGCGGCCCGCGGCCCGGACGAGGGACCGCCGCCCGGACGCCGGACCTGCCTGACCGCGACGGACCCGTGCGCCCCCGGTGCGGAAGGTCACGCTCCGTCCCGGACGGGCCGGAGTCGCCGGGCCGACCGGCGTGCCTCAGACGGCCGGTGGCCGGGTCACGGGCGTGCCGACCCGGACGAGAGCGGCCCCGGGGACGCCGAAGGTGAGGACCCGCTCCGCGTCCCGGGAACGCTGGACGCCCTCGTCGAGGATGCCCACGAAGGCCGTCCGGGTACAGGTCCGGCGGCGGACCGACTCCACCCAGGCCGTCGTCATGGGCAGGCCCAGGTAGGCGAGTCCCCGTCCGTCCGGCCACGTCGGATCGAGCGCCCGGCCGGCCGGATCCACGCACCACGCATGGTGCACGACTCCTGCCGGCGCCGCGCGCAGCGCGAAGCCCTCGGTGTAGGTCAGCCCGGTGGCCGTCCGGGCGACGCGCCAGGCATTGCGGAACGGGCTGCCGCCGATGCTGCGCCTGGGCATCCCGGCCGGCCAGGGAGTGGGGGAGTGCAGCAGTCCCTGGGCGAGCACGACCGCCTCGGGGCAGGGAACGGCGGGCGAGACGTCGCGGCGCAGTGCGGCGACGAGGGCGGAGGCGCTGGCGGAGGACACCCGTCCAGCGTGGGTGTCGCCGCCGGGCGGCGCGACCGGGCGCTGCCCGCCTGGGTGACGGTGGGGACGGGTCCGGACGGCGGGCACCGGGCATGGCCGCTGCGGCCGAACCCGCGCAGCGGGCGGGTGGTCCCGGCCGAGACCGGCCTCCTGCGCGGGTACGGCGAGGGGCCGGGGTGCCGCCCGGCCCGGAGATGGTTCGCAGGAGGGCGGAACCGGCCGTTCGTCGGCGGGAATCGGTCGTGGCCGCCGCCCCGGCCGATCCGGCGGCCCTCGATGAAGTAGTCATGTACACGCGACTTGTGAGTGTGACTCGAACTGCGCAGACAGTGCCCGACCGCTCCTCTCGCACCGGCGGAGCGGCCCGCTGCGACAGCGCGAGGAACGGAGCTCCGACCGAGAGCGCCGTCCGACCCGGGCGGCCGTCGAGACGTGCCCCCGTGCCCGGTGGCCGACTCCGCAGGGCGGACCGCCGCGTGCGACCGAAGCACCTGCGTACCGAAGCACCTGCGTACCGAAGCACCGCGCTGAAGCACCTGCGTACCGAAGGACCTGCGTACCGAAGGACCGTGCTCCGTTTCCCGCGATCACCCCTGGAGTGTGCCTGTGTCATCGTCTCCGACAACCGCCGGGAGCCTGCCCTCCTGGTCCCGTACACGTGCACGACGCCGCCGGTGGACGGCGGCCACCGTCTCGGCCGCCCTGGTGGCGGGCGTGCTCCTCGGCGTGCAGGACGCCTCCGCCCGACCCCCGTCCGAGGCCCCGCACAGCCCCCGACAGCCGGCCGCGACGCAGCAACCGACCGGTGACCTGGCCTCCGCCCGGCTCACGGCCCGGTTGCAGGGGAAGCCCGTCGAGGTGCCGGCCGAACGCACCGACTCCTCCACGACCTGGGCGAACCCCGACGGCAGCGTCACCCTGGAGGTCGCGGCGGGGCCGGTCCGGATGCGCCGCCCGGACGGCGGCTGGGCGGACGTCGACGTCACCTTCGCCAAGCGCCCCGACGGCTCCGTCGCCTCGAAGGCCCACCCGCGCGGACTGGCCCTGGCGGGGGAGACGAAGGGCAGGCGGGCCGGCTCGTTCGCCGAGGCCGCCGGCGCCCCCGTCCAGGACCTCCTCAGTCTCACCGCCGGCGGTCGGAACGTCGCCATGCAGTGGCGGGGCGGGCTGCCCGCACCCCGGGTGGAAGGCGCCCGGGCCACCTATCCGGACGTGCTGCCCGGTGCGGACCTGGTCATCGACGCCACCCGCACCGGCTACGAGCAGTCCGTGATCCTCAAGAAGCGACCCGCGGGCCCGGCCGACTACACGCTGCCGCTGAAGGCGCCCGGAGTCAACGCGCGCCAGAACGACGACGGCGGCGTGACGTTCACCGAGGCCGCCACCGGACGCGAACTCGCCTCGATGCCGGCCCCGGTCATGTGGGACGCGACGGTCGACAGGAACTCCGGTGAGCACACCCACCGGGCACCGGTGGGCCTGAAGGTCGTGCAGTCCGGCGACACCATCGAACTGCGCCTCAGCCCCGACGCCGCGTTCCTCGCCGACCCGGCGACCGCGTACCCCGTGACGGTCGACCCGTCGGACACCGTGCTCTCCGACGTCTTCGACACCTGGGTCCAGCAGGGCGAGACCGTCGACGCGTCGAGCGCCACCGAACTGAAGCTCGGCTGGCCGGGCGACTGGGCGGACGCCGCGCGGACCAAACCGCGCATCGCCCGCTCCTTCATCAGCTGGGACATGGCGCCCATCAAGGACGCCCTGGTCTCCAAGGCCACCCTGTCCCTCTACAACTTCCACTCCTGGGACTGCGCGAAGCCCGTCGCCTGGGAGGTATGGGACACCAACACCGCGACGACCGGCAGCCGTTGGACCAACCAGCCGGCCTGGCTGAAGAAGTACGCGACGTCCACCGAGACCCGCGGACAGAACTGCGCCAATGGTGCCTACGTGAACGCCGACGTCACCCCCCTGCTGCAGTACTGGGCGGGCCAGACCTCGGTGGGCCGCCAGGGCCTCGGCCTGCGCGCCGCCAACGAGGCCGACACCGGGTCCTGGAAGAAGTTCTACTCCGGCAACGCCGCCGCCGGTCAGATCCCGAAGCTCTCGGTGACGTTCAACTACCGCCCCCGGACCGGCACCGACCAACAGGCCGGCCCGCCCTTCTTCGCCGACAACGGCGTCTACACCGTCAACACCCTGACCCCCGTCCTGCGCGACACCTACACGGACTCGAACAACGACCGGATCAACGGCACCTTCCAGATCGTGGACGCGGCCACCGACCAGCAGGTCGGCGAGTACCTGGTGTCCCCGTGGGGCGCCAGCGGACAGCCGCTGTCGGCCACCGTTCCTCCCGGCCTCCTCCAGGACGGCCGGACCTACCGGTTCCGCAGCAACCCGTACGACGGAACCCACTACAACCTCTCCTGGTCGCCCTGGCGCACCTTCACGGTCGACACCCGGGCACCCTCCGCGCCGGGCGCCGTGACCTCGACGGACTACCCCTCGGCCTCCTGGGTGAAGGGAGTCGGCCAGAGCGGCACGTTCACCGTCACACCCCCGCAGGGCGACCACCGCTGGCTGGAGTGGACCCTCGACGGCACCACCTGGACGCGCATCGCCACCGACGGCACCACCACGCCGGTCGCCGTGCTCGCCACCCCGACCCGCGGCGGCACCAACACCCTTCAGGTCCGCAGCGTCGACCGGGCCGACAACCGGTCGGAACCCCTCGCGTACGAGTTCCACGTCGGCGCCGGCGGCGTCACCAGGCCGTCCGACGGCCGGCGCACCGCGGCACGGCTGCCCCTCCAGGCCGAGGCCGACGCCTCACGCTACGACGCCGTGACCTTCTCCTGGCGACGCTCGGACGCCGACGCCTGGGCACCCGTCCCGCCCGGCCACGTGAGCGCGGCCGGCACCCCGCTGACCGCCTGGCCGGTCGCCCTCAGCGCCGGCCGGAGCCCGCAGCTGGCCTGGGACGCCGCGACGACCGTCAGCCCCGACGGCACGGTGCAGCTGAAGGCCGACTTCACCGGCCCCGCCGGCGCCAGGGCCTCCAGCGACCCCCTCAAGGCGATCGTCGACCACACCGCCGACGGCGCCGCCACCGTCCCCGTCGGCCCCGGGGAGGTCAACCTCCTCACCGGCAACTACAGCCTCAGCCGCACCGACACCGCCTTCTTCGGGACGGCGATCACCCGCACCGCCTCCTCCCGTAACCCCCAGGAAGGCGGCGCCCAGGCAGGACAGGCCGCGATCTTCGGGAAGGAGTGGCTCTCCGGCACCTCCACCGGCCGGAAGGACTCCGGCTACACCGCGATCAACCGCACCTCGGCCACCTCCCTGGACGTCCTGCGGCTCGACGGCACGAACCTGCACTTCACCGCCGACGAGGCGGCCACCGGCTGGATCGCCGAACCCGGCGCCGCGCAACTCACCCTGACCGGCTCGTTCGCCGCAGGCTTCACCCTCACGGACACCGACGGCGGCACCGCGGACTTCGCACGCACCGACCCCGCCGCGGCCGCCTGGGCCCTCACCCGCTCGTCGACCCGCGGCCTCGACAACACGACCAGCACGATCGTCTCCCAGAACGTCACCGGACCCGACGGGCGGATCCTCACCCGGCCGCAACGGGTGATCAGCCCGACCAGCGCCGCGGCCTCGACGGCCTGCGCGGACGACCCGGCCACCCGCGGGTGCCGCGTCCTGGAATTCGTCTACGCCCCGACCACCACCGCGACCGCCACCACCCTCGGCGACGTCGCCGGACAGGTCACCGCGATCCGCCTATGGTCCACCGAACCCGGCGCGGGCGCCGCCACCGCCGTCGACGTCAGCCGCTACGCCTACGACGGCAACGGCCGGCTGCGCCAGACCTGGGACCCGAGGATCGCCCCCGCGGTGCCGACCGCCTACGACTACGACACGGCCGGCCGCGTCACCACCCTCACCCCGCCCGGCGAACTTCCCTGGACCTTCGGCTACGGGCGCGTCGGCGGCTCCCCGGCCGCCGGGGACGGCATGCTGCTCACCGCCTCGCGTCCGACCCTGGCCCCCGGCTCCGCCGACCAGGTCAACGGCACCGCCACCACCACCCTCGTCTACGACGTACCGGTCACCGGCAACGGCGCACCGTACGACCTCGGCCACACCGCCACCGCCTCCTGGGGCCAGCGGGAGACGCCCACGGACGCCACCGCCGTCTTCCCGCCCGACCAGACCCCCGCCGCCAACGCCGGAACACAGCTCCCGGCGAACGGCTACGGCCGCGCCGACCTGTACTACCTGGACGCCTCCGGCCAGGAGACCGACACCGCACGGCCGGGCGGAGCCCTCACGGTCACCGAACACGACGCCTTCGGCAACACCGTCCGCCGGCTGACCGCGGCCAACCGCGCGCTGGCCCTGGGCATCACCGACCAGGACCGTTCGACCCTCTCGTCCCTCGGGATCGCCGCCCTCGGCAGCGCCGAACGCGCCGGCCTGCTCTCCACCACGACGACCTACAGCGCCGACGGCAGCCGCGAACTGGAGACCCTCGGCCCCCTCCACTACGGCACGCTGGAACGGAAACTGACGGTAGGACAGACCGTAGTCGCCGAAGCCGGAACCCAACTGCCCCTGCGGCAGCGGACGGTGAAGGAGTACGACGGCGGCCGGCCCACCGACGGCACCGCCACCGTGCGCGACCAGGTCACCCGGGAGACCAGCGGCGGACAGCCCCGCATCGACACCGCACTGCTCGCCGACGCCCGCGTCACGGCCACCGGCTACGACTGGGCCAGGGGGCTGCCCAGCACCACCGTCCAGGACCCCGACGGGGCCCGGCTCACCACCTCCACCGTGTACGACGCCCAGGGACGGGTGACCGGCGCGAGCCTGCCGGCCTCCACCGGCACCGACGCGGGCACCACCGTCACCGCGTACTACACCGGGGACGGCACCGGAGCGTGCGCCGGCCGGCCCGAGTGGGCGGACCAGGTCTGCTCGGTCGGACCGGCCGCCGACATCACCGGCGGGGGAGCCAACCCGGTCCAACTCCCCGTGAAGACGGTCGAGTACAACCGGTACGGCCAGACCACCAGCACCACCGAGACGGCCAACGGGGCCCAGCGGACCACGACCACCGGCTACGACGGGGCCGGACGCCAGACCCGGTCCGCCGTCAGCGGGCCCGGCCAGGAGGTGCCCGTCGTCACCACCGGCTACGACAGCGCCAGCGGGCGCCAGACCACCACGGCCACCACCGGCTCCGGCACCGTCACCACGGTCTTCGACCGCCTCGGCCGCCTCACCGCCTACACCGACGCCGACGGGGGCACCACCACCACCCAGTACGACAAGCTCGACCGGCCGACCCTCGTCACCGACACCGCACCGTCCACCACCACCTACACCTACGACACGGCCGTCGAACCGCGCGGCCTGGCCACGTCGGTGGGCGACTCGGTGGCCGGCACCTTCACGGCCCGCTACGACGCCGACGGCACCGTGACCGGCACCGGCCTCCCCGGCGGCTACACCATGCGCCAGCTCAAGAGCCCCACCGGGACCCTCTTCGACCGCACGTACACCCGCGACAGTGACGGCACGACCGTCCACGGCCAGTGGGCCACCCACACCGCGACCTTCGGCTCCGCCTCCCAGCAGGCCTTCGGCTACGACACCGTCGGACGCCTCACCCGGACGACCTCGGCCGCCGACGGCGTCTGCACCACCAGGACCTACGCCTTCGACCGCAACACCAACCGCACCGCCCGGACCTCCGCGAGCGCCGCACCCGGCGCCGAGTGCACGCCGTCGGGCGGCACCACGGAGCAGCACGCCTACGACTCCGCCGACCGCCTGGTCGACCCCGGCTACGGCTACGACGCCTTCGGCCGCACCACGACGCAACCCGGCGCCGCCACCTCCTACTTCGCCAACGACCTCGTGCGGCAGCAGAGCACCGCCACCAACCGCCAGACGTGGACGCTGGACCCGGCACTGCGGCTGCGGGCCTGGACCACCGAGGTCAACCCCGGCAGCGGTTGGAGCACCGCACGCACCGGGCTCAACCACTACGGATGCGCCTGTGACAACCCCACCTGGATCGTCGAGGACACCGGCACCGGCGACCTCACCCGCCAGGTGACCACGCCCGCCAGCGGCCTCGGCGCCACCACGGCCAGGACCGGCGGCGTAGTGCTCCAACTCGCGAACCTGCACGGCGACATCGTGGTCGCCCTGCCGCTCGACCCGGCGAAGCCCCCGACCGCCGTGACCTTCGACGAGTACGGCAACCGCCTCCCCGGCACCGCCCCCCTCCGGTACGGCTGGCTCGGCGGCCAGCAGCGCTCGGCCGAGACGCCCACCGGGGCCGTCCTGATGGGTGTGCGGCTCTACGCCCCGGCGCTCGGCCGGTTCCTGACCACCGACCCGATCAAGGGCGGCAACGCCACCGCCTACGACTACGTCTCCCAGGATCCGAACATCCGCTTCGACCTCGACGGACAGTGGAGCTGGGGCTGGGCCCGCAAGGCCTGGACCTGGACCAGGCCCTTCCTGATCAAGTGCGGCCGCGGGGCCTGGGCCTCCCGCAGCTACGGCTACACCTGGCAGCAGAAGGCCGCCGCCATGGCCATGGGCTGCTTCATCCACCAGATCTGACGATCGGTCACCACACCGCGCCACCCCGAAGCCCGGCCCCCGGAACCCACCCGGGGGCCGGGCGTACGGTGGACAGGGGTCAGGGTTCCCGCCGGGTGCTCAGGGTGCTCGGGGCCGGAGGGAGGCGGAGGGCTGCGATGTCCTGCTGGGCGGCGGCGGAGAGGGGGACGCCCCAGGCCCGGTAGAAGGCGGTGAGGTCCTGGGCCGCCACCTTGCTGGTGACGAGGGCGAGGTTGGCCCAGCGGTCCGTGCCCCGGGGCGGGGCGGAGCGGACCAGCTTCTGGACGCCGGGCCAGAAGTTCTCGCCGTACTGGAGTGTCAGCTGCTGCAGCATGACGAGCTTCTCGAAGGCGTCGAAGGAGTCCGCATAGGAGACTCCGCTCGTGCCGACCTTGGGCAGCGCGGAGTCGTAGACCTTCTCGGCGACCAGGCGCGAGGGCCGGCCGAACGCCTTCTCCACGGCGAGCGAGTAGATGTTGACCGAGACCTCGACCACCTCGGACGGTTCGACGGAGCGCTGCTGACGGTGGTGGCCCTGTTCGTGCCAGATGCCCCAGCCGGTGGCGGCGCCGTCGGCGATCCAGGGGGCGGAGTCGTCCTTGAATCCCATGTAGCCGTCGGTGGCGAAGGCCGCGCCGGCCCGGCGTTCCACCTCGGTGTAGTGGAACGGGAAGACACCCGGGGAGTCGGGCCCGGGGGCGGCGGTCGCGTCGGCAGCGGTGGGGGCGGCGAGGGCGGCAGCCGCGTCCTCGATGCCCCGGGCACATTCGAGGTGGCGCAGCACGGTCTCCGGTGAGTTGTAGGAGAAGCGGGCCGCGGTGTCGCGGGTGAGGGTGACGACGGTCCGTCCGGCGACGAACTCGGCGTAACGGGTGGGGCGTTCGGCGAGCTGGGTGCGCCACTCGGCCGCGGTGGTGCGGCCGAGGACGAAGACCGGGGCCGCCTGGACGTCGCCGGTCAGGGTGACGGTCGTCCGGTCGGCGGCGGTGCCGTCGAAGGCCAGGTAGACCATGCCGCCGCGGTGGTCCTGGACCTGGGTGGCCCCGGACGGTCCGGCGGTGTAGCGGCGGCCGGCGGTGAGGCCGGAGCCGACCGGCGGGCCGACGACGACCCGCAGCCGGCCGGTGCCGGCGGTGCCGGTGACGGTGGCGGTGAGCTGCGCCCCGGGCGGCAGGTACAGGCCGGTCGGCCGGAGGTCGGAGGGCAGCTGGGCGAGGTCCTGGCGCTGCCGCTCGTCCTGGGCGGAGGGCAGCCCGGTGAGGGTGACGGTGTAGGGGCGGTCAGGCTGGGGCAGGACGAACGGGTCGAGGCCGTCGGGGCCGGTGGCGCGGGGGCAGGCCGGGGCGGTGAGCGCGGCTTCGGCGCCGGGTGCGGACTCGGCCCCCTCGGCGGAGAGCGCGGTGATGCGGTAGCGGTGAACCCCGCCGGGGCCGAGCCCGCCGTCGCGGTACTGCCGGTCGGTGGTGACGGCGATCCGGCCGCCGTCGCGGTAGACGGCGTATCCGGCGGGTGCGGGGCCGGGCGGGGCGGTCCAGCGGACGGTGGCACCGGTGGGGGATTTGGCGGTCGCGGAGGCGGCGCCGGGGGCGGCCTGGGTCCGGGCGGTTCCCGGCCGATCGGCGGCCGGGAACCGGATCCAGGTCTGATTGCCGCCGCCGTTCGCCGGGTAGAGCCCGGCGAAGCCGCTGTTCCGGTAGTGGTCGAGGGCGAGGGTCGGGTCGCCCGCCCAGCGCAGGGTTCCCGTGTCCGCGGCGTACTGCCAGCGGGACTGGTCGGTGCCGTTGCTGACGGGCCGTGCGACGACGGTGCTGGCGTACCAGCCGGGGCCGTTGCGCACGTCGAGCACCGGGTAGGGCGCGGCGGAGCTCTGCACCTGGCCCTCCGGGGTGACGGTCCACCGCTGGGTCGGCGGTGTCGGCTTCCCGGCGACCGACGCGCACGGCTCCACCGAGACCGAGCGGTCGGGAGTGACGATCGGAGCGAGCGTCAGACAGCGCCCACCGGTTCTCAGTTCGCCGGCATCTCCTGCGGCCGGGGTGACGGCGGTGTAGCCGGGGCTGAACGTCCACCGCTGGTTGCTGCCGCTTCCCGGTGTGTACAGCGTGGCCCGGTCCTCGCCGACGTTGAAGTCCAGGACGTACGGGCCGCCCTTCCACGTCAGGCTGCCGGCGGACGCGTCGTACGACCAGGAACCGGTGGCGGCGACGGCAGGGACGGGCGCGGTCGGTGCCCCCCTGGAGGGGGTGCTGCCGGGCTGGAGGCCGAGGGCGAGGTCGCCCGTGACGGCGCTGTGGAGGGTGCCCTGGGGGTCGAGTCGCCACTGCTGCCCGGCGGGGGTGGGCTCGCCGAGTTCCGAGGTGCAGGTACGCAGGCGCGTCTGGAGGGTCTGTTCGACGGTCAGGCACTGCCCGAGAACGCGCAGCTCCGACCACTGGTCGGCCGCGCGTGAGGGTGTCGCGCGCGGTTGGGCCAGTGCGGTCGGGCAGGGTGCGAGGAGGGGCAGTAGGGCCAGGGAGACGGCGGTGGCGGTCAGGCCGGACGGTCTGCGGCGGTGTTCGGTCATCGGGCGGGATCACCTTCGTGGTCGGGAGCCCGGAGCGTCGGCGCGTCCCGGGTGCGCACAGGATGCGCACAGCACCGAGGCCGACCGGCTGCTACCACGAGGGCGATGACCTGCAAGATCACCCCATCGGCTGCCGTACGGGCCGGGCCGGGCCGGGCCGTGGACGCGACGGCCGGTCGTGCGCACCCCGTGTCCGGGCCTGCGCGGGATGCCCTGGAAGATCCGCCGTGACCGCCGTGACCGCCGTGACCGCGGTCACTGCGGGGAGCGCCGGGCACGGGCAAGGGCCGTCGACGCTCGCGAGGAGTACGGGCCCCACCAGGCCCGACATGGTGTTCGGAGCAGCGGGCGGCCTGCCCGGCTTGCAGCGGGGCGGGCCCGGGCGGACGGTCGCCGCATGACAACTACGCGCGCACGGAGTGCCTGCCTCGCGGCCGCGGCCGCCCTCTCGCTCCTCACCCTGGCCTCGGTGGCCCCCGCCGCCCACGCCACCACGCTGCGGCTGAAGGCGTGCAACGAGGCAGGGAGCCGTCAGCCCGGCGATGCCCTGATCAACACGGGGATTGTCGCTCAGGTCGTCGGGATCGGGGGCAGCTTCAGCGGGTCGTACCCGGGCTACACGATCACCAAGGTCGAGGCCCGCACCGTGCTCGGCACTCCGATGTGCATCGTCATCACCGACGGCGGTCCTGGCACGGACCGTGTCACCCTGACCACCCGCGAGACGGTCGGCAGCGTGTGGATCTACGGCATCCGGAAGTAGGAGACCACCGGGCGCCCGGATGCTGCGGCCCCTGGTGAGGGGTGTGCCGGGCCGGGAACGGGCGGTGGCCGGCGCCGAGTTCGACCGCAGTGCCGCTCCGGCGGGCGGACTCGCCTGGCGGGGCGGTGGCGCGCCGCCGTCGACCCGGCCCTCTGTTTCGGTACGGGGGTCGGGTCAACGGCGTTCGTCCGGAGCCTGGCGTCCGGTCGGTTGACGTGGATGATGCTGAGCCAGAACATCTCCATGGGGCGGTTCTCGCCGGTCGTGCCGATATTTCCGGCCCCGTCCGGGTAGGTCGTGCCGCCCGGCCGGCCGCGTCCCTGGAGTAGGCGCGATCGCCTCGACGGGGGAGTTCATCCCGGTGGTGCCAGCGGGACGTCCCCCCCCGGGTCCTGCCGCCCGGGCGGGTCGGTCAGGGCGGTGGCGGGTCGGTGGGGCCGACGAACGTCGCTGCCAGACGGGCCGCCGCCACGGTGGGCCGGTCGCGGTGCCGGGCCGACCAGGCCAGCGCCGAGTGGGTCGGCGGGAGCCCGGGGACGTCGACGAAGCGCACCCCGGCGCGTGGGTACAGCTCGCGGACGGAGGCGGGCAGGAACGCCACCCCCTCGCCTTCCGCGACGGCGTGCAGCAGGGTCTCGATGTCGGAGGCGACCGGCCCGTAGCGGACGGGGGAGCCGTCGGGCCGGGGGTCGACCGCCCAGAACCGGCGCCACGCCCGTGGCGCCTGCGGCGGGGTGGCGACCACCGGCCGGCCGGCGAGCAGGTCGAGCGGGACGGCGGGGCGGGTGGCCAGCGGGTCCCGGGCGGGCAGGCAGGCGACGCGCGGTTCGGCGGCCAGCAGGTGGACTTCGATGCCGTCCGCCGTGGGCGGGCGCAGGAACGCCACGTCGACCGAGCCCTCGATCAGGGCTGTGCCCTGGTGCGCGAAGTCGAGTGCGGTGATCTTCGTGGTGATGCCGGGGCAGTGCCGCCGCAGGGCCCGGAGGACGGCGGCGGTGTGCGGCTGGGAGGCCTGGGCGCCGGTCATGCCGACGATCAACTCCGCTCCGGCGTGTCTCAGTTGGGCCTGGGCGGCCAGTCTCAGCCGGTCGGCCGCGTCGACGGCGGCCCGGATCTCCGGGAGGAGGGCCCGGCCCGCGGCGCTGAGCGCGACCGCGCGGTTGGTGCGCTCCAGCAGTCTGACGCCGAGCCGCCGTTCGAGATCGCGGATCTGCCGGCTGAGGGCGGACTGGGTGATGAAGAGGCGGGCCGCGGTGCGGCCGAAGTGGAGTTCCGCGCTGAGGGCGAGGAAGAGCCGGAGTTGGTGGATGCTCGGCCCTGCCGGCGTACCGTCCGGTCGGGAGGTCCGCAGGGGACCCTGTGCTGCGTCCATGACAGTCAATCTATCAACGAACTATTTTTCTGCATGATCATGCGTGCTGACATGTTCGCCCGACTGTGGAAATGTCTGGACCAATCCGCCGACCGGGCCGGCCACCGCCGGCCGGGTGCGCGGGCACAGGCCCCAACCGGGCAGTTCCTACGGCGAGTTCGCGGAGTCCGTCATGTCTCGTACGCAGTCGCGTCGATCCGGCGCGCGCACCACCTTTGCCCTTCTCCTGGCCGGAGCCTGTCTCACGGCCGTCTCGGCGCCGACGGCGGCCGGGGCCGTCGGCGCCGCCGGACGGCCCGCCGGTGGGCCTCCCGTCCACGCGGAGGCCGTCACCTCCGTCCAGGTGCCGCCCGGCGTCACCGCCGGCGTCGCCGTCTACGACCGTCAGACCGGCACCTTCACCGAACAGCTCAACTCCTCCACCCAGTTCCGTTCCGCCTCGGTGGTCAAACTGCTGATCGCCCTCGACTACCTGTGGAACCGGGGACCCACCTACGACATCCCCTCCGCCGACCGCGCGCGGCTGGAGGCCATGCTGCGCAGCAGCGACGACGACGCGGCCAGCTACTACTGGCTGAACAACGGCGGCGGCGCGATCGTCGACCGGATGGTCACCCGGCTCGCGCTGACGGACACCGCCCGCCCGCCCGCGACCAGCGCGGGCGTCTGGGGCTACACCGCCGTCACGGCGGCCGACACCGTGCGGATCTACCGCTACCTGCTGGAGCAGGCCCCGGCGGCGGTGCGGGACTTCGTGCTCGGGAACCTCCACGCCTCGACCCGGTGCGGTACGGACGGCTTCGACCAGCACTTCGGGATCGCCGGATCGTTCGCGCAGCCCTGGGCGGTCAAGCAGGGCTGGTCGGGCTTCTCCTCGGGCGGCTGCACGCCGCAGCCGCCCCACCCCCCGACGGTCGCGTCCGTCGACACGCCGGACGCCGCGGGCGAGGCGGGCGGCACGGGCACGACGGGCGACGTGCGGGAGGTGCGCGAGGCGGGTGAGGCGGGCACCCTCGCGGTGGACCTCACCCGGCCGGTCCTGCACAGTACCGGCACCGTCGGCACGGGCGACCGCACCATCGTGGCCGTCTACACGTCGCACCCCGTGGGCACCACCTACGGCAAGGCCTACACCGACCTCGGCCGGCTCACCCGCTCGCTGAGCGTCCCGGGTGCCGTCCAGCCGGCCGGCACCTGGTTCGGGACCTGGGGCGAGAACGTCCGGGTCCGGCCGCAGGCCAACACCTCCCAGTCGGCGATCACCGTGCTGCCCGCCGGTGTCGAGGTGCTGGTGACGTGCCAGAAGCAGGGCGAGACGGTCTCCGTTCCGCCCTACACCAACGACTGGTGGGCGTACCTGCCGCAGTACGGAGGCTACGTGACGAACATCTACCTCCAGTCGCCCGGCAACCAATTGCCCGGCGTCGGCACCTGCTGAGCCCTACAACGGCTCGGGCGGTGGCGCGGCCCTGCACGACAACATCGCCTCGCACCAGTGGGTCAACTCCTGCTGACCGGCGCCACCGGCCCGGTCAGTCCGGGGACCCCGCCCTGAGCCCCGCCGCAGGCGCCCGCCGTAGCGCGGCCGCGGCCGCCCGCACCCCTGGCGCGGGCGGCCGTCCGGCCGCGATTCCGCGCACGGTCCCGGCGCTGCCGTCACAGCCCCATCAGTAGGTCCCGCACCGCGGCGGGCCGGGACAGGAACGGATGGTGACCGGCGTCGAGCTCGACGACGCCGCCGGCCCGGCGGGCGAACTCGCGCTGCAGGCGCGGCGGGGTGCCCCGGTCCCGGCCGCAGACGACGTACGTCGAGGGCACCTGCTGCCACGCGGCCGCCCCGACCGGCTGCCCGGTCACCCGCAGGCTCTGCCGGGCGAGGTGGTTCGCCGCCTGCGCCCGGACGTCCGGGCCGCAGTCCTGCAGGAACGTGTCCACGAGCAGCTCGGGACGGACCCCGAAGGTGCCGGCGTCGGGATCGACGTCGAGGTACGGGGCGGGACCGCCGTCCCCGAACTCCGACAGGCTCTGCCCGACCTCGGGCAGGTAGCTGGAGATCAACACCAGGTGGCGGACCGATCCGACACCCGCGGCGGCCTCCGCGGTGACGATGCCCCCGTAGCTGTGGGCGACCACGACGGTGGGTTCGTCACCGTCCAGCAGCACCTGCCGCACCGCCGCGACGTCCTCGGCCAGCCCCGGACCGCCTCCGCCCCCGGGCACGCCCGCCTCGCCGCAGCTCGGCAGCGCCGGCGCGACGCTCCGCACCCCTCGCTCCTGCAGCAGCCCGGCCGTGCGGTGCCACCACCACGACCCGTCCCGCACACATGCCCCATGCACGAACACGACCCTCATCGCTGCCTCCACGTCGGCTCCGACCTGCCCTTCGATCAACGGCGGACGCGGCCACTGTGACGCCGGGAAGCCGAAGATCGTTCACGGAACCGCGGCGCCGGAACCGGCGACCTCACCGGCCGGCGCCCCCAGGGCCGGGCACGCCGGCCCCCTCGTCCCACCCCGGCGGCCACGGGACACGCCACTGCGTCGAGTGATCACCCGGCCGCCCGCCCCGGTATGCCGCCGGACACCCCCCGCGTCCTGCCGCCCCCTCCCCGGCCGAGCGCGCGAGGCTCCCCCCGATCCAGGCCGACACCACCCTCGCCCGGGTGGCCGTCGCAGGGTCGGTACTGTGACCGGACACCCTGTTGAAAGGCGCCCTCCTCCATGGCCAACAACGCCGCCGAACCACGTGCCGCAGCCCGCAAGGCCCTGCTGCAGCTGACCGGCGTCAGCCGCTCGTACGGCGAGCGGGAGGTGCTGCACCCCGTGAGCCTGTCGCTCGCCGCCGGAGAGTGCGTGGCGCTGCTCGGGCACAACGGATCGGGCAAGTCGACCCTGCTCAGGGTCGCGGCCGGCCGCGACGTACCCAGCAAGGGCACCGTGACCTTCGACGGCATCCCGATGGACGAGAACGACCCCCGGGTCCGGGCCCGCGTGGCGGTGGTCGGCGACACCGTCGCCTGCTACCCCGACCTGACCGTCCGCGAACACCTGCTCCTGGTCGCGGTCGCGCACGGGGTCACCGACGCGCCCGACTGGGTCTCCCAGGTCCTGGCCGACCGGATGCTCACCGAACGGGCCGACGCGCTCCCCTCGGCCCTCTCCTCCGGACAGATGCAGGCCCTGCTCCTCGCCTGCGCGCTGGTGCGCCCGCGCGATCTGCTGCTGCTGGACGAGCCCGAGCAGCGGCTCGACCCGGACGCCCGCCGACACCTCGCCGACCTCCTCAAGGCCGAACTGGCCGACGGCGTCGCCGTGTTGCTCGTCACCCACCACACCGACCTGGCCCTGGACGTGGCCGACCGGGTGCTGGTGCTGGAGGACGGCAGGATCCTCAAGCAGGGCGCTACCCGCAAGGTCCTGGCCGCGGAGTTCGCCGCCCGCACCGCCGCAGGCTCGGCAGGTGCCCGGTGACCACCGCCCACCCGGAAACCGACCCCGCCGTCGAGCCCTGGACGGACGACGACGACTGGACCGACGAGACCCTCGCCCTGCTGCGCACCCTGCGCACCCCCCACCGGCGCAACCGCGCCAAGTCGGTCGGCTTCGCCGTCTACTGCGTGGTACTCATCCTGATCATCTGGGGCGGCGTACCCAGCCTCGGACTGTTCCTCCAGGCCTCCATGGGCGCCGACTACACCGGCCACGGCAGCGACCTCCTCGCCGCCATGCCCGCCGGGATCACCGCGATCGGCCTGGCCGCCTTCCTGCTGCTGGTCCGGGACGGCCTGTGGCGCGGCCCCGTGGTGCCGCCCCGGGCGGCGGCCGACTGGCTGCTGATCCACCCCGTCCGGCCCCGTCCCGTACTCCGGCCCTGGTTCTGGCTGTCCTGCGCCGTGGCCGCGTTCCCCGCCCTGGTGGCGGCGGTCGGCGGGATGGTCGCGCTCGGGCTGACCGTGCGGGTCGGCCTGCCGGCCGCACTCGGCTGGTGCCTGCTCGGGGGACTCTGCGTGCCGCTCCTGGCCACCTGCACCGCCCTGGTGGTGGAGCGCAGCGACCGCGCCGCCCGCTGGGTACGCCGGCTCACCCCGTACCTGACACTGCTGATCATCGCCCTGGCGGCACAGAGCGCGCTGGCCGTCGCCGGTCACCCGGTGCGCTGGCTGGAACTGGTCGAACTGTGGTCGGGACCCTGGGGCTGGGCGGCGATCGCCGCCCTGGCACCGACCCCCGCCGCCGTCGCGGGCAACTGGGTGGCCGCCGCGCTCCTGCTGGTCTCGACCGCCGCCGCCCTGCTGCTCGCCGACCGGGCCGCCGCGACCGTGCCACTGGCCCGCCTGCGCGAGCGGGCCAGGACGGCCGCCGGCGTACTGGCCGCACTCCGGACCGTCGAACTGCGCAGCGCGCGGCTGGCGGTGAACAGCGCCAACGGCGCCGCCCGCCAACGCCGGCTCCGGCTGCCGCCGCCCAGCCGCGCCTGGCTGGTGGTGCCGTGGCGGGACACCCTCGCACTGCTCCGGTCCCCTGCCCGGCTGGGCCGCGCGGTGGTCCTGGTCGTACCCGCGCTGTCCTGCGCCGTCCTCGCGCACGGCGCCACGGGCGGGCTGTCCTGGCTGGCCACCGCCGTGGCGCTGGTGTTCGGCTACCTCGCCGTCGCCCAGCTGCTGGAACCGGCCCGCATCGAGACCGACGACGTCCGACGGGCCTCCTGGTCGCCGTACCCGTTCGCCGGCCTGATGCTGCGCCATGCGATCGTGCCGACACTGGCCGGGCTCCTGCTGGGGCTGGCCTGCGCCGCGGCGCTCCTGGCGGCGGGCACCGGCCCGGCGGCCTGGCTCGCACCGGCCGCCGCTCCGGCACTGGTCGCGGCGGGACTGGTGAACGCCTGCCGCGGGGTGCTGCGCAAGGACCTGATGTTCTCCCCGGCCCAGGGCGCGGGCGGCGGGACGGGCCCGCTGCTGTTCGCCGCCTGGTACGCCGCCGGGCCCGCCGTGGGCGTGGCGTTGCTGACGCCGATGTTCTCCTCGGCCCTGCGCGGCGGGACGGTCGAACAGGTCGGCAAGGCGGCCCTGATGGCGGTGGTGGTGGCCGTCCTCCTGCTGCGCTGGGCGCAGGCCAGGGCCGCGAAGATGAGCAAGGCCCGCCCGGGGGAGAGCACTCCCTAGACCCGGACGCTCTGTCTGATCAGGCGGAGGCCGTGCTCCAGGTCGAACCCGCCCGGGACCGACGGTCGACGAGGCTCCCGCTCTGCGGGGCCGAGGACCGGTCGTACCGCACCCCGATCTTCCGCACCTCGCTCTACCAGCAGGCCGGCTACGCCCCGGCCTGCTGGTAGAGCGCCACCAGGATTCCGTGCACCGGCTCGTCCTCCGAGTCCTCCTCCGTCTCGTCGACCAGCCCGGCCAGTGCCTCGGCGAGCCGGGCTGCCTTGGCCGGGCTGAGCCGGAGGTGGCGCAGTGTCAGGAGGTGGTCGGCGGGTGAGCGGTCCAACTCCTGGGCGACGGCGCCGAACAGCGCGGCCGTGCCCTCGGCCTGCGGTTCGTCGACGAGGAGCCGCTCGGCGGTCCGCCGGTAGTACTTCTCGGTGCCGCCGCGTACCCGTCGCGTTCCCGCGTCCTGGACCAGCCCTGCCTCGGACAGCACCCTCAGGTGGTGGGAGACGCTGCCCTTGTTCACTCCCAGTTGCGCGGCGAGGCGGCTGATCGTCGACGGCCGGCCGCTGAGGGCGAAGAGCAGGCGCTGGCGCAGGGGGTGGGCGAGCGCCGCGTGCTGCAGGGGCGTGCTGATCCGCTGTACGTCTTCGTCCGGTTGGTGGCTCACGAGATCAAGCGTTAAGGACGGTTGACGCTTTGGCAAGTCGGCTGGTCTACTCCCTGTCATGACCTCCACCACAACGCCCACTGCGTTGGACGCCGCCACCGTTGTCGAGTCCGTCGCCGAGCTCGTCGGCGAGAACTACGTCTTCCCCGATGTCGCCCGGGAACTGGCGGCCCTGCTGCGGAGCCGCAGCGCCGAGGGATCGTACCGGATCGAATCCGCGGAGGAGTTGGCCGAAGCGGTCACCGCGGACCTGCGGTCCGTCAACGGTGACCTGCACCTGGCCCTCAAGCACCACGCCGTGCCGGTGCCGCCCGAGCAGGGAGCGGCGGCACTCGCCGCGATGCGGAGGCAGTTCGACGCCTCCCTGGGCGGTGTTCCGCGTGTGGAGCTCCTCGACGGGGGCGTCGCGGTGCTGGAGATCGCACCCCTGCTGTTCCCGCTGGACTGGACGGCGCAGCCGCTGGCCGCGGCGCTCTCACTGGTGGCACCCGCCCGCGCCCTCATCCTCGACCTGCGCGGCAACGTCGGTGGCGATCCGAACACGGTCGCCTTCGTCTGCGGCTACCTGCTCGACGGCCGGACCAAGCTCAACACCATGGTCTCGCGGCAGGGGGAGGTGGCCGAGCAGTCCTGGACGCCCCCGTTCGTACCGGGTGCCCGCTTCGGCGGCGACAAGCCGCTCTACGTGCTGACGAGCGGACGCACCTTCTCCGCGGGCGAGGAGCTCGCCTACGACCTGCAGCAGCTCGGGCGCGCCGAGGTGGTCGGGGAGGCCACCCGGGGCGGCGCGCACCCGCGCGAGGGCTGGACGGTGCACCCGCACCTGGAGCTCAGCGTGCCCATCGCCCGCGCGGTCAACCCGGTCTCGGGCACCAACTGGGAGGGCACCGGCGTCCGGCCCGACGTGCCGTGCGACGCCGAGGCGGCGCTCGACCGCGCGCTGACCCTGGCCGTGGCGCGCCTGATCTAGGCCTGTGCCTCCCGCCTCTCTCGCCTCGCAGCCGGGCTCGTACGCGCAGACGGCCAGGGACTACTTCGAGGGCGTAGCGGCGCGGGCCGACAAGGACGGGGACGGCATGGTCACCACTCAGGAACTCACGCAGGCCGTCCTCGCGAGCTGACATACGCCGGCCGCGGCCGGACGGGACAGCAGTCCGGTACGGGGACACTCGGGAAGCCCACTGTCTCCGGTCCTCGGCGAATGTCTCCGGCCCTTGGCGAAATGAGCAGCACGCAGCTGACGACGGCGCAGGGCCGCGCTCTGGATGCGCGAAGGGCCGGCGGCCGGCGATGTGCCTGTTCCTCGGGCAGGGCCACGAGGAGGTCGCGCGGCTGTTGGGCGAGGACTCGGTGACGGACGGCGGGTGTGGCGGGTGCCGACAACCGCCGCGAGCGGTCGGGCCCGTCGCCGTCTGGGCCCGGAACCGTTGAAGGTCCTGTTCGCGCGGGTGTGCCGTTCGGTGGCGGTGCCCGGGACGGCGGGTGCCTGGTACCGGCGCCGGCAGTTGGTCGCGGTGGACGGCACCACACTGGGCCTGGCGGCCTGGCGGCCTGGCGGACACCGAGGCCGGCGACGCCTTCTCGGCCGCCCGGGCTCCACCCTGGACGAGATCAAGACGGCGGTAGTCGGACGGTCGCCACAGGCCGATGAGAATCAAGGCGTTGTCGGCGGTGCAGCATGTGTCATGGGCAGGTGGCCTGCGTATTCGGCCGCCGCACCCGGCGGCGGCCGGGTCGCCCCGCCCGCCGCCGGGTCATCACCGCAGGTCAGCGCCGCAGACCGCGGTCCAGCGCGGCGATCAGCGAGCCCTGGGCGTCGTCCCCGTCCAGGGACCAGACCATCACGCCGCCGAGACCGTTCCGCCGGGTGTAGCGGGCCTTCTGGGTGGCGGTGGCCGGGTTGTCGTACGTCCAGAACTCGGTGCCGTCGTACTTCCAGGCCGCGCCGTACTCGCGGTCGGTGTGCACGGTGCCCGGCAGGTCCTTGATGGCCTTGTAGGGCAGCTGGCCGCCGCCGAGCGGGGACATGCCGGTGGCGGGCTGGTAGAGGCCGTTCTTCGTCCCGGCGGGCACTCCCGTCCAGCCGTAGCCCCAGGACGGCACCCCGAGCACCGCCTTGCGGGCCGGCAGGCCGCCGGCGAGGTAGTGCTGCACCACCCGGTCCGCGCTGTAGCTGTCGCTGGTGCCGGAGGGGTCGGCCGGGTCGGTGTAGAGGTTCGCCTGGTGGTTGGTCGGGCCCTGCGGCTCCCAGGAGCCGTGCATGGTGTAGGTCATCAGGTTCAGGTAGTCCACCTGGCGGGCGACCTTCCTCAGCTCCAGCCGGTCCGCGACGTCGGTGTTGGCGGCGACGGCGGCCGTCAGCAGGTGGCGCCCCCGCCCGCCGTCGCGCACCGCGTCCAGCTGCCGCCGGAACTCGGCCAGCAGCAGGGTGAAGTTGCGGCCGTCCTCGGGGCGCACCGAGTTGTCCGGCAGACCGTCGCCGCCCGGGTGCTCCCAGTCGAGGTCGATGCCGTCGAAGACGCCCGCGCCGCTGCCCGGGCCGCCCTCCGACGAGCCCAGCTGCGGCAGGTTGCCCTTGATGTAGAGGTCGACGCAGGAGGCCACGAACTTCTTGCGCGCCGCGTCGGTGGCGGCCACGTCCGAGAAGTACTTGGACCAGCCCCAGCCGCCGATCGAGATGACGGCCTTCAGGTGGGGGTTCTTCGCCTTCAGCTTCCGCAGCTGGTTGAAGCTGCCCTTCAGCGGCTGGTCCCAGGTGTCGGCGACGCCGTCCACCGAGTCGGCCGCGCCGATCGGGCGCTGGTAGTCGACCCAGGCGTCGGCCTGGTCGGCCAGGTTGTCCGCGAAGCAGGTGCCCTCGGGGGAGATGTTGCCGAAGGCGTAGTTGATCACGGTCAGCTTCGCGGCCTGGCCCGAGTCCTGGACCTTCTTGGGGGAGAAGCCGCTGTAGGCGCTCCACGCGGTGAAGTAGGCCACCCGGTGGCCGGGCAGCCGGCGGCTGTCGTCGTCATCGGCGTGAGCGGTCGCGGGGGCGGCGACGAGCGAGGCGAACAGAGCCGTCGCCAGGAACGCGGAGGTGCGTCTGAACATACTGGTGGCCTTGTCTGCGTGGGGTCAGATGGTCTGTACCAATCGTGAGAAGAGATCTAGTCCATGCCGGGGCGCGCACACAAGAGGCCGGGCCACACGAAGTGGCCCGGCCCGCTGAGGAACTGGTGGAGTGTCAGAATCGGGCAGCTTCCCGGGTCCAGACCCCTTCGGGGTGCTCGTCGACGGGAAGTCGCAGGTCGGGCTGCGCACGGCAGCCGGGGCTGGCCTGCTCGTCCGAGGGCCAGCGGTGTTCCCGGTCGGGCCAGAGCAACTGGACGACGGGGACCGGGGTCTGTCGGTAGAAGCCGACGAACGTACCGAGCAGTGGATAGTGCCAACTGGGATCCACCGGTTGGCATCGGAGCCGGTAGCCCTCGATGACGTTCGGGAGCAGCGTGCCGGGCTCCGTCGATGCCCCGTCGCGAACCCGGACGGCGGCACTGCCGACCCAGTGCATCAGGCCGTCCGGTTCCAGACCGAACATGGCGACCTCCGGGACCCGGTAGGAATGCCACAGGCCGACGGTGAAGGCCCAGTCGGGGACTTCACCTCCGCCACCCACGCCGACCACGTGGCAGCCGTGCTCGCGTACGTGCGCCATCTCGGAAGCCCAGCGCTTCGCGCGCCGCCGCCGTGCGCGGAAGGTCGCGGAGGCGGCGGGGTCACAGAGCACACAGGGGCACGGGGGAGTCGCGGCGAGGTCGGTCACCTGGGTATCCAAGCAGATCAGGATGCGGCTGATCACGATGTATGGAACTGCTCCGCCGACGGCCGCAGATCCCGTTCGGGATCCATCTCACGCTGGTGTGCGAGAAGCCCGGCCTCCCGTGGGAGCCGTTGATCGCCAAGGAACGCGTGGCCTCACCGCTGGACCCTGCGGGCGACCTGTTCCCGCCGACACCTGTCGGCCGGGCGACCCTGCTCGGCCAGGCCAGGCCAGGCCAGGCCCGGCTCGGCTCGATGAGGTCGAACTGGAGTTCCGCGCCCAGATCGATGCCGTCGCCGACGCCGGGCTCACGCCGACCCGCCTGGACTTCCGTTGCCTGGCCGGCGGCGGCCTAAGAAGACGTCTCATTTGGGCTTGTAGGCTGGTCCGGTGACGATCGTGGAGCGTCTGGTGCCGGACGAGTTGTGGGAGTTGTTCCAGTTGGTGGTGCCGGCGGCGCCGACCCGCCCGCAGGGCGGTGGTCGGCGCCGC
>NZ_JAQYWW010000688.1:0-328 GCF_036322525.1 Streptomyces sp. BE20
CCCCCGGGAGATGATCTCCTCGATCACGTCGGGGGTGGTGACGGCCGAGAGGGTGTCGAAGACGGCCTGGGCCCAGGGGCTCATCTTCTCGCTCTCGCTGCCCGGCAGGTAGCCGAGCTCCTGGCCGCCGACCGCGTAGAGCGGCCGGAAGACCATCACCTTCCGGTGCTGCTGCCGCTCCAGCACGGCCTCCAGCCCGGCGCAGAGCGCCAGCGCGGACTTCCCCGTCCCGGCCCGGCCGCCCATCGAGACGATGCCGACCTCCGGGTCCAGCAGGAGGTCCAGCGCGACCCGCTGCTCGGCGCTGCGGCCGCGCAGTCCGAACGCC
>NZ_JAQYWW010000689.1:0-398 GCF_036322525.1 Streptomyces sp. BE20
CGCCGAGCCGGCCCTCGGAGCCGACCTCGCGGGCGACCCGGGTGACCTCGGCGGCGAAGGCGCTCAGCTGGTCGACCATCGTGTTGATGGTGGTCTTGAGCTCCAGGATCTCGCCGCGGGCGTCGTCGTAGTTATTGCGGGTGAGTTTGCGCGCGGAGACGGCGGTTGTCTGCGGGGAGATGTTGGGGTCCTGGCGGGTGAGGTTGTGCGCCTTGGCGTGTCCGTTGTCGGTGAGGAGCGTGCCGGTGCCGGCCACGCTCGCGCCCCGGGCCTGCCCGCGGAGCGGCCCCTCGGTGCCGTCCTCGCGGGCCACCCGGGTCACCTCGTCCGCGAAGGCCGAGAGCGTGTCGACCATCGTGTTGATGACGCCGGCGAGCGCCGCGACCTCGCCCTTGGCC
>NZ_JAQYWW010000690.1:0-44457 GCF_036322525.1 Streptomyces sp. BE20
ACAGCTCCATCGCCTTCGCCTTGCCGACCGCACGGGTGAGCCGCTGCGAACCGCCGATCCCGGGGATCACCCCCAGCTTGATCTCCGGCTGGCCGAACTTCGCGGTGTCCGCCGCGAGCAGGATGTCGCAGAGCATCGCCAGCTCGCACCCCCCGCCGAGGGCGAAGCCGGCCACCGCGGCCACCACCGGCTTGCGGAGCTCGCCGAGCCGGTCCCACGGGCCCAGCCAGTCGTCCAGGTAGACGTCGGGGAACCGGTTGCCCTGCATCTCCTTGATGTCGGCGCCGGCCGCGAACGCCTTCTCGGAGCCGGTGATCACCAGACAGCCGATCTCCGGGTCCCGGTCGAACGCGGTCGCGGCGGTCACGACCTCGTTCATGAGCTGCGTGTTGAGCGCGTTCAGGGCCTCCGGCCGGTTGAGCGTGATCAGCCCGACCCGGCCCTTGCGCTCGACCAGGATCGTCTCGTAGGTGTCGGTCATCGCCGTTGACTCCCTTTTCCACTGCTCGGCGCCGCCGGGGCGCGCTCTGACCACCCCACGATCTCCGAACCGGACCGCCTCGCGCCAGTCTCGCTCCGCGAGACGGTCGTCACGGGCCGCGCCCCGGGGGCTCGGGCCGGGGGCTCGGGCGGGTCGGTCCGGCCGTTCAGTCCAGGGCCGGCCCGTCACCCTCACGCGGGGCCAGGAAACGCGCCACGTCCTCCTCGGTGACGGCGGCCAGCGACGCCGGGGACCAGTGCGGGTGACGGTCCTTGTCCACGACCTGCGCGCGGATGCCCTCGACCAGGTCGTGGCCGTCCAGCGCCGCGCAGGAGATCCGGTACTCCTGCTCCAGCACCGCCTCCAGCGACGGCAGCGTGCGGGCCCGGCGCAGCGCCGCGAGCGTGACCTTGACGGCGGTCGGCGAGTTGGCGAGCACCTGCTGGGCCGCCTCCTTCGCCTCCGGGATCCCGCTGCCGAGCAGCCGATCGACGATCTCCTCGACGCTGTCGGCGGCGTAGCACTCGTCGATCCACGCCCGCTGCCGGGCGAGTGCGGCGGGCGGCGCCGGTTCGGCGTGCGCGGCCACGACGGCGGTGACCGCGGCCTCGGTGTCGAGGCCGTCGGCGGCGACGAGCCCGGCGAGCAGGGCCGGCACCTGCGCCGACGGGACGAAGTGGTCGGCGAACCCGCAGAGCAGCGCGTCGCCCGGCCCCATCGAGGCCGAGGTGAGCCCCAGGTGGGTGCCCAACTCGCCCGGGGCGTGGGCCAGCAGGCGGCTGCCGCCGACGTCCGGCACCAGGCCGATCCGGGTCTCCGGCATCGCCACCACCGAACGCTCGGTGACGATCCGCACCGCGCCGTGGGCGGACAGCCCGACACCGCCGCCCATGGTGATGCCGTCCATCACCGCGAGGTACGGCTTCGGGTATCGGGCGATCAGTGCGTTGAGCCGGTACTCGTCGCGGAAGAAGGCGCGCGAACCGGCTCCGCCCGCCTTGGCGTCGTCGTGCATCGCCCGGATGTCCGCTCCCGCGCAGAGCCCGCGGTCGCCGGCGCCGGTCAGGACCACGGCACGGACGGCGTCGTCGGAGGCCCAGCCGTCCAGTGCGGCCCGGACGGTCGTGATCATGCCGTGGGTGAGGGAGTTGAGGGCTCTCGGGCGGTCGAGCACGATCCGCCCCACGCCGCCGTCCCGGTAGACCTGTACCTCGTCGCTCATCGGGCTCGCTCCCGTCCGTCATCGGTCCCGCGCTGCAAGGTCGGATGGTTCCTCCGGACACGGTACTGGCAGCGGTTACCCCTGAGAACCGACGCGATCATGGACGTCCATAGGAGCCGGTGGACGTCGCCGTCCGGCCGAGCGGTACGTGGTGGGCGGGGAGTCGCCGACCGGCGCGAAGGGCGGCACCGGTTGCGTACGGTGCCGCCCTTCACGGGGAGTCGGCCGGTGCGGCCCGCGGGTCCTCCTACGGCGCCACGCGGCCGGTGACCTCGCCGAAGCCGATCCGCGTGCCGTCCGGGCCGGGGGCGGTGGCGGTGATGGTCACCTCGTCGCCGTCCTCCAGGAACGTCCGGGTGGACCCGTCGGGGAGCTTGAGCGGCTCCTCGCCGTTCCAGGTCAGCTCGATCAGCGCGCCTCGGGTGTCCCGCTCCGGTCCGCTGACCGTGCCCGACGCGAACAGGTCGCCGGTGCGCAGCGAGGCGCCGTTGGCCGTCATGTGGGCGAGCTGCTGGGCGGCCGTCCAGTACATCGCGGCGAACGGCGGCCGGGAGACGGTGTGTCCGTTGAGCCGCACCTCCAGCGCGAGGTCCAGCGCCCACGGCTCGCCGCCGCGGTCGTCCAGGTAGGGGAGCGGCTCGACGTCCCGGGCCGGCGGGGTGACCCGCGCGTGCTCCAGGGCGTCCAGCGGCACGATCCACGGCGAGAGGGAGGTGGCGAAGGACTTGCCGAGGAACGGGCCGAGCGGCACGTACTCCCAGGCCTGGATGTCGCGCGCGGACCAGTCGTTGACCAGGCAGACGCCGAAGACGTGCTCGCGGAACCGGTCCAGCGGGACCGGCGTGCCGAGCGCGGACGGGGCGCCGACCACGAAGCCGACCTCGGCCTCGATGTCCAGCCGCCGGGTCGGGCCGAAGGACGGGGCGGCGTCGGTGGGCGCCTTGCGCTGGCCGTGCGGGCGGACTACCGGCGTGCCGGAGACCACGACGGTGCCGGAGCGCCCGTGGTAGCCGATCGGCAGGTGCTTCCAGTTGGGTGTCAGCGGCTCCGTGTCGGGGCGGAACATCCGGCCCAGGTTGGTGGCGTGGTGCTCGGAGGCGTAGAAGTCGACGTAGTCGGCGACCTCGAACGGCAGGTGGAGCTCCACCTCCGCGAGCGGCAGCAGCGCCGGGGAGACGGCCTCCCGGAAGGACTCCTCGGTGAGCCAGCGGGTCAGGTCGGCCCGGACCTGCGTCCAGACCGGACGGCCCGCTCCCAGCAGCGGGTTGAGCGATTCCGCGTCGAGCAGCGCGGACGGCGCCCCGACGGCGCGGGCGGCCGCTCCGGCGTCGAGGACGAAGTCCCCGATCCGGACGCCGACGCGCCGCCGGCCCGGCCGGTCGGCCGCGGTGAAGACGCCGTAGGGCAGGTTGTGCACGCCGAACGGGGAGTCCTGGGCGCTCACCGGCCGGCTGAGGGGGGTGGTCAACGGTCCTCCTGGGACGGGGAGTCGGGCGAGGTGGGTGGCGAGGTCGACCCGGCCGGCGCGGCGCCGGGCCCGGACAGCAGGCCGAGCGCGGCCAGGTCGTCCAGCGGCTCGACGATGCTGCACGTTCCGAACGCCGTGAACGAGTTCCGGATCGCGGTAATATGACGATTGGTCAGGGCGCGTACCGACGCTGCCAGTACCTCGCCGGACCGCTCCGCCAGCACCTCGGCGGCGGCCTTCCGGTCGGTCTCCAGGGCCGCGAGCAGGACGTTCAGGAAGCCGTGGTGCTCGAAGCCGGTCGCTTGATCGGTGTGCCGGACGGCGTGGTGCAGCCCGGCGGTGCACTTGTACGGCAGGCCGCGCTGCGCGCAGCCGGTGAGGAAGCCGGCCAGCTCCTCCTCGTCCGGGAAGGCCCCGGCCACCACTCCGCCGGTGCGGAACTTGGCCCGGTACGGGCTGTCGACCAGGGCGTCCAGCACCTCGTCCAGGCCGTCGCCGCGCAGCAGTTCGCGCGGCAGTTCGACGGCCGCCGGGACGGAGGGCGGCAGCAGCAGGTCGAGCGCGGCGATCGCCTCCCGGGCGTCCCGGGTCGACAGCTCGACCCCGGCGACCTCGAACGGCGCGGCGGCGGTGAGCGCCGGGCCGAGCTCGGAGCTGCCCCCCGGCAGCACCAGGCCGACCCGGAGGGCGGGCCCGGAGCCGACCGTCCCGCCCAGTTCGGCCAGCCGACCCGCTCCGCAGAGGAACGGGCCGACCGCGTCGGCGTACCAGGCGGTCCGGTGCGCGCGGTGGGCGGGCGCCGCCTCGGCGACCGGCAGGTTCCCCGGCGGGAACACCGCCGCGTCGTCGAAGAGCCCCCGGAACAGCTCGGGGACGACGGACTCCCGGGTGTCGTTCACCGCTGCGGCCCCCGGCCGGCCCAGGTCCAGGCGTAACCCGGGTCCTCGCTCGCCCGGCCGCCCTCGCCCAGCTCCAGCGGGCGGAACGTGTCCACCATGACCGCGAGCTCGTCGAAGAACTCCGCGCCGATGGACCGCTCGTACGCGCCCGGCTGCGGGCCGTGGGTGTGGCCGCCGGGGTGCAGCGAGATCGAGCCCTGGGCGATGCCCGAGCCCTTGCGGGCCGCGTAGTCGCCGCCGCAGTAGAACATGACCTCGTCGCTGTCCACGTTGGAGTGGTAGTAGGGCACGGGGATCGACAGCGGGTGGTAGTCGACCTTGCGGGGCACGAAGTTGCAGATCACGAACCCGTTGCCCTCGAACACCTGGTGGGCCGGCGGCGGCTGGTGGATCCGCCCGGTGATCGGCTCGTAGTCCCGGATGTTGAACGCGTACGGGTACAGGCAGCCGTCCCAGCCGACCACGTCGAACGGGTGGTGCGGCACGGTGTAGCGGGTGCCCGAGATCCCGTTCGGGCCGCGGTGCTTGACCAGCACGTCGACGTCGCCCTCGGGCGCGGCGTCGGCCGGCAGCAGTTCGGCCGGGCCGCGCAGGTCCCGCTCGCAGTACGGCGCGTGCTCCAGCAGCTGGCCGTACTTGGAGAGGAAGCGCTTCACCGGGGTGATGTGGCTGTTCGCCTCGATGCAGTAGGCGCGCAGCGGCTCGTCGCCGGTCGGCAGCCACCGGTGGGTGGTCGCCCGCGGGATGATCACATAGTCGCCCTGGCCGACCTCCAGCGTGCCGAACACCGTCTCCAGGGTGCCGGTGCCGGACTCCACGTACACGCACTCGTCACCGAGCGCGTTGCGGTACAGCTCGCTGGGCGCCCCGGCGGCGACGTAGGAGATCCGCACGTCGCCGTTGCCGAGGACCAGCCGGCGACCGGCCACGACGTCCGCGGACTTCCAGTCCTGGCCCGCGAACAGCTCGTGCAGCTTGAGGTGGCGGGGGAGCAGCGGGTGGTTGGGCACCGTCGACTGGTCCGGCAACTCCCACGGCACCGCGTTCACGACGGCCGAGGGGATGCCCCGGTGGTAGAGCAGCGAGGAGTCCGAGGAGAACCCCTCCTCGCCCATCAGCTCCTCGTAGTACAGACCGCCTTCGGGTGTGCGGTGCTGCGTGTGCCGCTTGGGCGGGATGCTGCCCAGCTGCCGGTAGTGCGCCATCGTCCTGCTCCTCCCAGACCTTCCTACGGCTCAGCGGTGGCCGGTTCCGCGGTGCCGGTTCCGCGATGGCCGGCCCGGCGGGGTGGCGCCGGGCCGGCGGTTTCCGGCCCGGCGGGTGACACCGGGCCGGGGCGGCGCCTCAGAGGTTGCCGCGGCGGTCCTGCTCGCGCTCGATGGCCTCGAAGAGCGCCTTGAAGTTGCCCTTCCCGAAGCCCAGCGAACCATGCCGCTCGATGAACTCGTAGAAGACGGTCGGACGGTCGCCGATCGGCTTGGTGAAGATCTGGAGCAGGTAGCCGTCCTCGTCCCGGTCGACCAGGATGCCGCGCTTCTTGAGCTCCTCGATCGGCACCCGGACCTTGCCGATCCGCTCGCGCAGCTCGGCGTCGTCGTAGTACGAGTCGGGGGTGTTCAGGAACTCCACGCCGCGGGCACGCAGCACGTCCACCGTGGTGAGGATGTCGTTGGTGGCCAGCGCCATGTGCTGGCAGCCCGCGCCGGTGTAGAACTCCAGGTACTCGTCGATCTGGGACTTCTTCTTGGCGACGGCCGGCTCGTTGAGCGGGAACTTCACCCGGTGGTTGCCGCTGGCGACGACCTTGGACATCAGGGCGGAGTAGTCGGTGGCGATGTCGTCACCGACGAACTCGGCCATGTTCACGAAGCCCAGGACCTTGTTGTAGAAGGCGACCCACTGGTCCATCTTGCCGATCTCGACGTTGCCGACCGCGTGGTCGAGCGCCTGGAACAGCCGCCGCGGCGAGCCCTCGGGGTGCTTCACCCTGCTCTGCGCGGCGACGAACCCCGGCAGGTACGGGCCGTGGTAGCGGGAGCGGTCGATCAGGGTGTGCCGGGTCTCGCCGTACGTGGCGATCGCGGCGCGGCGCACGGTGCCGTTCTCGTCGGACTCGTCGTTCGGCTCCTCCAGGACCGTCGCGCCCTGGGCCCGGGCGTGCGCGATGCACTTGTCGACGTCCGGGACCTCCAGCGCCAGGTCCACGACGCCGTCGCCGTGCCGGCGGTGGTGGTCCAGCAGCGGGCTGTCCGGGGCGACGCCGCCCGTGATCACGAACCGGCAGGAGCCGGAGCGCAGGACGAAGGCCTTGCGGTCGCGGACGCCCGTCTCCGGACCGGAGTAGGCGACCAGCTCCATGCCGAAGACGACCTGGTAGAACTGGGCCGTCTGGGTGGCGTTGCCGACGACGAACACGACGGCGTCCTGCGCGGTGACCGGGAACGGGTCGGTCGCGGGGTCGTGCTCGACGAGGCCGACGAGGCGGCGGAGCTGCTCGGCGTCGAGACCGGCCTCGCGTTCCTCGGGGGTGAGCTCAAGGGCGTGGGACTGCGGGGTCATCGGTCGTTCCTCCACATTGAGGCCTCGGCATTGAGGCATCCGCTTGAGGCGGCCGCGCCGCGGGGTGGGTGCGAGTGCGGCTGAGCGGAGAGCTTGCTCCAGTCGGGGTGGTTGGGCAACAGGTCGGATTTCCACTGTTCAATGTGTACAAGGTGATCAGGAAATCCCTGGTCCTGCTGTGCAGAATGCCCGGTCTTGGGGGCGGTTTCACGAGTTCTGCGGAACGCCCCTGAGGGACCGGGGGCGTCGGTCGGGTGCCCCGGGAGCGGCCGGCCACGGTGGGGCCGGGGCGTGCTCGGAGCCTGGTCAGGGCCTGGTCAGGGGTGGTGCGGGTCGGTGTGTGCAGGCGGGTCGGCGGGTCGTGGCGGGGGTCGCGGCGGAGTTCGTCAGGCCGGTGCGAAGTGGTCGACGAACCAGACGCGGGCCAGCTCGGCGACCCGGTCGAGGGTGCCCGGCTCCTCGAAGAGGTGACCGGCGTTCGGCACCACCGCGACCTCACTCTCGCAGCGCAGCAGCTCGCGCGCCCGCCGGTTCAGATCGATCACCGGGCCGTCCCGGGAGCCGACGATCAACAGGGTCGGCGCGGTGACGCGGCCCAGGTTCCCGGCGCCGGCGAGGTCCGGCCGCCCGCCCCGGGAGACCACCGCCCGCACGCCGTCACCGAGCCGGGCGGCGGTCCACAGCGCGGCGGCGGCGCCGGTGCTGGCGCCGAACAGGCCGAGCGGGATCCCGTCCGCGGGGCCGTCCCGGCCGGGCGGCCCCGCGGACGGGGCGGCGGAGAGCCGGGCGGGCAGGACCGCGGGGAGGTGGCCGGCGACGTCGGTCAGCCGGGCGCCGAGCAGGTCGACGTCGAAGACGTTCCGCCGGTCGGGCTCCTCGTCCTCGGTGAGCAGGTCGAAGAGGAAGGTCGCCAGCCCCGACCGGTTGAGGTAGTCGGCCACGTACCGGTTGCGCGGGCTGCGCCGGCTGCTGCCGCTGCCGTGCGCGAACACCACGATCCCGCGTGCCCCGGCGGGCACGGTCAGCCGGCCGGTCAGCCGGACCCCACCGGCCGCGACGGTCAGCTCGCGGTCGGTGGTGTCGGTGGTGCCGGTGGGGTCGGTGGAGTCCGGCTCGACGCCGCGGTCGGGCCCGGCGGCGGCCCGGGGGACGGCGCCGACCGGCGTGCCGGCCCGTGCCTCCGCCCGTGCCTCCGCCCGTGCGCCGGCCTCGGCGAGACGGCGCAGGACCTCGGTGTCCTCGGTCTGCCGGAAGTCGGCGTAGAACTCGCCGATCGCGAAGAACGGCGACGGCGTACCCACGCAGACCAGCTCGTCGGCGACGTCGTCGAGCCGGTCCGTCCAGTCGTCGGGGGCCACCGGGACGGCCAGCACCACCCGGGCGGCGCCTCGGGCCCGGACGATCAGGCAGGCGGCCCGGGCGGTCGAACCGGTCGCGATGCCGTCGTCGACGACGACCACCGTCCGCCCCCTCAGGTCCGCGGGTGGCCGGTCGCCCCGGTAGCGGCGGGCCCGGCGCTCCAGCTCGACGCGTTCCCGGGACTCCACGTCGGCGAGCTGCCGCGCCGTGACCCCGGCCGGCCGCAGCACCTGGTCGTTGAGCACCCGTACGCCGTCCTCGCCGATCGCCCCCATACCCAGCTCCGGCTGGTACGGGACACCGAGCTTGCGGATCACGCAGATGTCGAGCGGGGCACCGAGGGCGGCCGCCACCTCGGCGGCCACCGGGACCCCGCCGCGCGGCAGGGCGACCACCACGGTGCCGGGGCCGCGCAGACGGCCCAGGAGCGCGGCCAGCTGGCGTCCCGCGTCGGTGCGGTCGGTGAAGTGGGTTCCGGTGACGTGCATGGTGCGGCCTCCGGCTTCCACCGTACGTCGGCTGGGCGGCTGGGCGGTGTGCCGGGGCGGCGGGCCGCGGGGGCGGCCGTGTCCCGGGTGGGGCCGGGACACGGATGGGCCCGGCCGCCCGTGTGGCCGGGACGGCGGGCGGGACAGCGTGGAGAGCGGCCCGGCCGCCCGTCGTGCGTCCGCCGTGCCACCCGATCCGCGCGAAGGAGTCGACCCGTGTCCATTCCCCACCCCCAGCACCCCGCCGCCGAACCCGCCGAACCCGCCGAACCCGCGGAACCTGCGGAAGCCGCCGATAACGCCGCGCCCGCCCTGACCGCCCGCGAGGCCCGGGGCCTCCGCGACCGCCGTGCCGTGCCGGGACCGCACTCCGCCGGTCTCCACGCCGCAGGGCCCGACGCCTCCGGCCACGACACCGCGGGCCGGCACAGCACGGCAGCCGGGCACGTCGCCGGCCTGCACGCCACCGGTGACCCGGTGAGCGGCGCCCCGGCCGCCGGCTGGACGGTCGCCACCGCGCTGCCCGTCAGCTACCGGGTCCGCTTCACCCCCGGCGTCCTGGACCCCGGGAACCCCGCGCTCGCCCTGGCCGGCGGACCGCCCGGACGCCGGCTCGTCGTGGTCGACGCCCGGGTGCACGAACTGCACGGACACCGGCTCCACCGCTACCTGACCGCCCAGGGCGTCGCGTACGAGGCACTGGTCCTGCCCGCACACGAGCAGGTGAAGACCATGGACTCGGTGTTCCAGGTCGCCGACCGGATGGACTCCTTCGGCATCTCCCGACGCGGCGAGCCGGTCATCGCCGTCGGCGGTGGCGTGCTGACCGACGTCGTCGGCCTCGCCTGCAGCCTGTACCGCCGTTCCACCCCGTTCGTCCGGGTGCCGACCACGCTGATCGGTCTGGTCGACGCCGGTGTCGGCGCCAAGACCGGCGTCAACCACGGCCGGCACAAGAACCGGCTCGGCACCTACCACCCGGCCGTGGACACCCTGCTCGACCCGGCGTTCCTCGACACCCTGGACCGGCGGCACCTCGGGAACGGGCTCGCGGAGATCCTCAAGGTCGCCCTGATCAAGGACCGTGACCTCTTCGAACTCCTGGACCGCCACGGCCGGAGCCTCCTCGACGAACGCTTCCAGGGCCGGCGCGTCGCCGCTGCGGTGCTCGGCCGTGCCGTCCACGGCATGCTGGAGGAGCTCCAGCCCAACCTCTGGGAGCACCGGCTGGAACGCCTCATGGACTACGGCCACTCGTTCAGCCCGACCGTGGAGATGCGCGCACTGCCCGAACTCCTGCACGGCGAGGCGGTCTGCGTCGACATGGCGCTCACCACCGTGGTCGCCCAGCGGCGCGGACTGCTCGACGCCGCGCAGGGCGAACGGATCCTGCGGCTGATGCGGCGGCTCGAACTGCCCGTCTGGCACCCGCTGGTCGAGCCGTTGACGCTCGGTGAGGCACTCGCCGACACCGTTCGCCACCGCGACGGGCGGCAACGGCTGCCACTGCCGTCCGGGATCGGGTCCGGCGTCTTCGTCGACGACCTGGACGCCCGTGAACTCGCCGAGGCGGCAGGCCGGTTGCGTGCCTGGTCGGCGGCGGAGCGCGCGCGGCCGGGGACCGGACAGGCGTTCCGGACGTGGGAGGGGAGTGAGACGCGTGCGTAGCGCGATCGTGGTCGCGGACACCGGCGCGCCGGCCGCCGTCCACGGTGTGCACGGCGCGGCCGGGGTGACCGAGTGGACGTGCCTGGCCCGCCGGGTGGGGCTGACCGGGGCCTGGGAGGCCGTGGAGTGGGCCCGCGTGCCGGTCGGCGGGGTCAGTGGCGAACACCTGCACACCCGGACCCGCGAGATCTACGTGCTGCTGGCGGGGGAGGGCGAGGTCACCCTCGACGGCCGCCCGTGCCCGGTCCGGTCCGGTGACGCCGTGCTGACGGCGGTCGGCACCCGGCACGGGTTGCGCAACACGGGCGCGGAGCCGCTGGAGTGGCTGGTGATCGAACTGCCGGCCGACCCGACGGAGGAGGATCCGGACCGGGCGGGGGACGACGGCGGCCGACGGGTCGGCAGCACGGTGATCACCGACCTGCGGCGGACCGGGCCGCTGGACCCGTCCGCCGTCATCGGCGGACCGCTGCGCCTGCTCCACCACGCCGAACTGGCGCCCGGCGAAAGCACCGGGCTCGTGGCGGACGGCGCGGAACACACGGTGTTCGTCACCGGAGGGGGCGGGCGGACGGACGCCGGGAGTGTCCGGGCGCCGCTGCGGCCCGGGACCGCGCTCACCCTGCCGCACGGCACGGCGGCCGGCCTCGCCGCCGGACCGTCCGGACTGGCGTACGTGCACGCGGAGCTGGTCCTTCCGGGCGGTGAGCGGCGATGATCGTCACCGGAACCGGCGGGCCCCGACTGCTGCTGGGCCCCGGCACCCAGCGGGTCCGCACCCGCTGCCTGGCCCGGCGGGGCATGCTGCACAGCGAATGCGAGGCCTTCGAACACGTCCGGCTCGGCCCCGGTGCCTGCTTCGACCTCGCCGGGCGCGAATCCACGGAAGCCGCCTGGTACGTGCTGCGCGGTCCGGTCGCGCTGGTCGACTGCCCCGACCTGCCGCTGCGCCTGCTCGACCGCGGCGCCCTGGTCCTCGCCCCGCACGGGGAGTCCGTCCATCTGCACGGCGGGCCGCTCGGTGCGGAGCTGCTCTGTCTGACCGTCCTTCCGGCGCGGGTCAGCGCCGCGCTGCCGGAGCGGCGGCCGGAGCTCGACGGTCACGGCACGGCAGCCGACGAACCGCCGTCGGCAGGGAGCGACTGACCGGGAACGGCTGACCGGGAGGGGCAGACCGGAGCGGTCGGCCGGGAGTGCGGGCAGGCCCGGGCCGCCGTCGCCCGTTGCGGCGCCCGTCGCCCGTCGCCCGTCGCCCGTCGCCCGCGCCGTCGGGACCGGTCCCGGTGTCCTCCTCCCGGGCACCGGGACGGGTCGGGACGGGTCGGGACGCTGCACCCGGGCCGGACCCGGGCCCGGCCGGGGCGCGGACAGGCCCGGCGGCTCAGGCGTCCGGGGCGACGGGCGCCGCACGGTGGGTGTGCGATCCCGAACGGGAGGAGGCCCGCCATGCGTAGCAGCGTTCGACTCGACCGGCGGATCCAGGCCGGTGCCGCGAGCATCTCCCTGGCGGTCCGCAGCGGCGAGCAGTCCTGGGACGAACTCGGCGAACGGATCGGCGAGTTCGTCGGTTCGGCCGGTTCGGCCGGTTCGGCCGGTTTCGTAGGGTCCGCGGAAGCCTCCGGTCCTGCCGGGTCGGCCGCCTTCCGGCTCGTCCTCGTGACGGACGGTACGGCGCCCGCCGACCTCGTGGCCCGGGTGCACGCGCTCGCCGCCTCCCGGGCCCCGTGCGCGGTCCACGACCTGCGGAGCGGTCCGCTCCCCGACCGGCCCGCTCCGGCCGGCCGGACCGTCGTCATCGCCGTCGGCGGTGAGCGGGCCTGCGCCGTCGCGGCCGACGTCCGGGTGCCGACCGACCTCGCCACGGCCTGCGGACCGGCGCTCGCCCTGCACCGTCCCGCTCCGACGGGCCCGTCCTCCGCCGACCCCGGCCGCGGCGACGCCGCCGGTCCCGCGCCCGCCCTGGTCTGGGTCCGCGCCGACCGGCTGGCCGACCGCTCGGCCCGGGAGACCGTAGCCGGGACGGTCGCCGTCGTCCGGCACGTCCTCGCCGTCTGCCCGGCGCAGTACGCGCCGCTGGCCGAGGCCCTCGCCCCCGGGGCCCGGTACGGCGAGCGGACCCTCACGGCGCTGCTCGCGCTCTGCGCGGACGCCCGCGCCGCCCTGGTCTGCTTCGACCCGTACGAGACCGGCCCGGCCCTCGCCCTCGGCTACGGCCGGAGTCTCGGCCGGGCCCTGCGGACCGCCGTCGGCCCGGCGCTCGCACCCGGCGACGCCGACGCCCTGGGCCTGCTCCTCGCCGGCCGGATCGCCTTCCGGCTCGGCCTGCTGAACGGTCCCGCCGCCCGGGCTCACGGCGAGCTGCTGGCCCGGACCGGCGCGCCGACCGCCCTGCCCGGCGGCGTGGACACGGACCGCCTCGCGGCAGCCGTCGGCGCCGCAGCCGCCCCGGGCCTGCTGCTCCTCGCCGACCTCGGTCACCCGCACTGCGTCGACGGCCGGTTGCTCGGCCCGGTGGACGGCAGGGTGCTGCGGGCCGCCGTCGGGAGCCTGGGCGGTCCGGCCGGCCTCCCGCACAGCCGGGCCGCCGCACCGGACGCGCCGCCTGTCCGGGACCGGCTGCCCGGCCCGGCCGCGGTGCCCGGCCAGGGCCTGCTCCCCCTCCCGGACGCGCTGTGCGCCGCCCGCTGAGCGGCAGACGGGTCCGGCCCGCGGTGCCCGGCCCCGCTCGGTCCGTGCCCGTCGTCCCGGCCCTCGTCCCGGCCGCTGTTCCCGGTCCCGTGACCCCCGGGACCGGCGCCGTTCCCGGGCCCGGCCGGGGGCGGGAGCAGGACGGGACCGGGCTCCCGTGCGACCGGGACGGCGGGCGCCACATCGTGGAGATCAGAAGCGGCCCAGTACGGACCGCCGGACAGCAGAAGGAGTCCCCGTCATGACGGGCACCGTCATCACCGACCTCCGCCGACGTGGCGCGGTCGACCCCAGCCGGGTGCTGACCGGACCGCTCCGCGCCGTCGGCCTGCAGTGGCTCGACCCGGGCCGCAGCGCCGAGGTCGTCGCCGAGGGTGTCGAACGCGCCCTCTACATCACGGCCGGTTCGGGCACCGCCACCGCTCCCGGGTCGGAGGCGTCGACGGCCCCCGACTCCGGAATCCCGCTGGTCGAGGGCACCGCCGTGACGCTGCCGCTGGGCACGGGCACCGTGCTCACCGCAGGAACGGCCGGTCTGGAGTTCTTCCACGCCGTCCTCGCCGTCGCCGGGCATCCGGGCCGGGCCGTCGCCCACCCGGCCGCCGGCCGCCCCACCACCGAACACCGCCCGGTGCACCCGGACCGGCCCGCGCAGGCGGAACACCGCGCGGACCCGGAATCCCCGGAGAACCCCGAGCGCGGCAGCCGTTCCGGCGGCGCCGACCGCCCCGGACATCCGGACCGCCCCGAGAACCCCCCGAGCCCGAAGGGAGGCGAGTCCCGGTGATCGTCACCACCGCGACGGCCTCGGCCGCCGTCATCCTCGGCCCGAACGGCGAACGCGTCCGACTGCGCTGCCTGGCGCGCCGTTCCATGCTCGCCAGCGCGTGCGAGTCCTTCGACCACCTGCGCCTCAGCCCCGGCGCCCACCACACGCTGGCGGGGCAGCCCGAGGCCGAGACCGTCCTCTACGTGCTGCGCGGATCCCTGCTCGTCGGCGGGACCGCCGACGGGCCCGACCACCTGGCCGTCGACGGCGACCTGCTCCTGGCGACCCGGGGCCGCACGCTCGTGCTGGAGGCCGGCCCGGTCGGTGCGGAGGTGCTCTGCCTCAGCCTCGCGGCGGCCCGCCGCACCACCGCGACCAGGGAATCCCTGGCCCGGCGCCGCAGCGAACGACGGACCCGACCGTGAGCGGCCGCCCCGTCGGACCCGTCACCGGACCCGTCACCGGGCCGATCCCGGCGCCGATCCCGGTGCCGAACGCGGTGCCGGCCTCCGGACCGGCACCGTCCCGGGGCCCGGCGGGTGCGTCCGGCCGGGCCATGACCGCCCTGCGGTTCGAGGCGCCGCACCGGATCGCCCTCGCCCGGGTGCCCCGACCGGGGGCACCCGGGCCGGACGCGGTCACGGTGCGCACCTCCCTGGTCGGCCTCTGCGGCACCGACCTGGAGCTTCTCCACGGCACCGCCGCCTACCTGCGGGACGGACGGGCCGGCTACCCGCTCGTCCCCGGGCACGAGTGGTGCGGGACGGTCGTCGAGGTGGGCCGCGACGTCGCCGGGTTCGCGCCCGGCGACCGGGTGGTCGGTCACACGATGGTGCACTGCGGCCTCTGCCGGATGTGCCGGCAGGGCCGCCGTCCGCTCTGCGAACGCCTCACCGAGGTCGGCCTCTACGGTCGCCAGGGCGCCGCCGCCCAGTACGTGCAACTGCCCGAGCGTTCGCTCTCCCGAGTCCCGGACGAGGTACCGGACCGGACGGCGGTACTGACCGAGCCGGCGGTCACCGTGGTGGCGGGCCTGGAGCAGGCCCGCTGCCGGCTCGGCGACCGGGTGGCGGTGATCGGCACCGGCACGATGGGACTGCTCGCCGTCCAACTCGCCGCCCGGCTAGGCGAATCCGTCGACGTCGTCGGCATCGACCCGGCCGGACGGGACCTCGCCCTGCGCTGCGGGGCACGCCGCGCCCTGACCCCCGGACAGGCGCGCACCGCCGGCGCCCGCTACGCCCTCGCCGTCGAGGCGTCCGGTGCGGTCGAGGCGTTCGGGTTGGGCCTGGAACTGCTGGAACCGGGCGGACGGCTCGCCGTGATCGGCGTGGCCGGGCAGCCGTACCCGGACTTCGCCCCCGGCCGGCTCGCCCTGCGTGGACTGGAGGTGATCGGGGTCCGGCACGGTCTCGACCACTACGACCGCACGCTCGGGCTGTTCCGTGACGGCGTGCTGGTGGCGGAACCGCTCATCGCGGCCGTCCTGCCGCCGGCCGCAGGGCCGGCGGCCTTCCGGTTGCTCGCCGAGGGGCGCAGCGGCCCGCCCAAGATCCTGCTCGACTTCGGCCGCGTCGGCGGCCCGACCCCGTTCGTCCCCGGTCCGGCCGGCCCCGGGCGCCGGTCCGCCCCGACCGGCCGGCCCCGCCGGGAGCCCCGGTCCGGTCCGGCCACCACGACTCCCCCGACTCCCACGACTCCCCCCGTGCAAGGAGACCTCGCGTGATCTTCGTACCCGCCGCCGTGCCCCGCACGGCCCCCGCGTTCCGCCGACTCATCGACCCCTTCCACCTGCCCTCGGTCCACGGCGGGCTGACCGTCGAGACCTTGCCGCCGGGGGTCCGGGTCGAGCAACACCCCTCCAGGGTGGCCGAGTCGGTGACGGTGGTCCTCTCCGGCCGGATCCGGTCGGCCGGGCGTGTGCTCGGCCCCGGCGAGGGCCTGTACCACCCGCCGGGCAGCTCCTGCGGCATCACGGCACTGCCCGGTGCGCCCGCGGCCGTCCTGACCGTCCGGCCGCGTGCGGTGGCCGACGACCGGCCCGCGCCGCTCCCGTACCCCGTCCCGCTGGGCCCGTCGCGGCCCACCGCCCCTGACGCTCCCACCGCCCCCGCCACTCCTGCCGCCCGGACCGCCCCCGCCGCCGGGACCGTTCCCGCCGCGCGCCGGGCGGGCGAGGCGGGCCCGGTCCTGCGGGAGCCGGGCGCCGCGGGCCGGATCGCCGGTTCGGCGGGGATGGAGGTGCGCTGGCTCGCCACCGCCGACACGGTCGGCGCCCGCCGGCTCACCGTCGCGGCCTCGACCTTCGCGGTCGGGGGCGGCCACGACCTCCACCGCCACCCGCACGCCGACGAGTTCTTCCTGGTGATGTCCGGAGCCGGCGGCCACCTCACCGAGACCGCCGAAGTCCCGCTCCGGGCCGGTGACCTGGTGTTCGTCCCGGCGGGGGAGTGGCACGGGTTCCGGACCGGCCCGGCCGGCCCGACCGCCGCGCTGTACGGCTACCTGGGTGCGTCGAGCCTGACCGGCGCCGGCTACCAGGTCCGTCCGGCCGACGTGCCGGAGGTGGCCTGATGGACACCGGGCACCCCGACCGCCGGGAAGGGCCCGCCGACGGACGCGGGCGAGCCGCCGCGGCGCCGTCGGTGGCGATCGTCACCGGTGCCAGCTCCGGTATCGGCCGGGCCACCGCCGTCGCGCTGGCCCGGGCCGGCCACACCGTGGCCATCGGCTACCGGACCGACCGCGCCGCCGCCGGCCGGACCGCCGCCCTGGCCGGCGGGCGGACCGTGCTGCTGCCGCTTGACCTGGCCGACCCGGCCGCCGCCGCCCGGGCCGTGCACGGCGCGGCGGACCGGCTCGGCGGGCTCGACATCCTGGTCAACTGCGCGGGCGTCAACCGGCGTTCACCTGTGCTCGACGAGACGCTGGACGACTGGCAGCGGATCCTCACGGTGGATCTCAGCGGCCCGTTCGCCTGTGCCCAGGCGGCTGCCCGCCGGATGGTCCGGCAGGGGCGCGGGGGGCGGATCGTCAACGTCACCTCCGTCCACGAGTTCACCCCGATCGTCGGCGGCGCCGCCTACTGCGCGGCCAAGGGCGGGCTGGGCGAGCTGACCAAGGTGCTCGCCCTGGAACTGGCCCCGTACGGGATCACCGTCAACGCCGTCAGCCCCGGCGAGACCGCCACCCGGATGAACGGCGCGACCGACGAGTACGACACACCCGACACACCCGACGGAGCCGACCCCGGCACGCCCGCCGACGCCGCCCGGCCGGCCCGGTTCGCTCCTCGTCCCGCCATTCCGGTGGGCCGCCCGGGCCGGGCCGCCGAGGTCGCCGCAGCCATCGTCCACCTGACCGGGCCGGACGCCGCCTACACCACCGGCATCTCGCTCACGGTCGACGGCGGCCTGAGCCTGATGAGCGCCGTCGCGAACCAGCGCGACGCCGCGCACGAGCGGCCCGGCGACGCCCGGCAGCCGGCGGGGCGACCGGTCTGACGATCTGACGGCCCGACCACCGGACGAATCGACTGCCTGACGACCGACCTGACGACCGACTTCGCAGAGGAGTACGCCATGACCGGAATCCCCGGTGCCCGTGCCGTCCATCACGTCGCCTACACCGTGCCCGACCTCGACGCGGCCGTGGCGTTCTTCACCGGTGTGCTCGGCGCGCGGCTGCTCTACCGCGTCGGGCCGGTCGCCGCACCGCAGGGTGACCGCGACTGGATGGCCCGCCAACTCGGCGTCCACCGCGAGGCGGTGGCGCACATCGCGATGCTGAGGCTCGGCCCGGTCAGCAACCTGGAGCTGTTCCAGTACACCGCCCCGGGCCAGCGGCACGAGCTGCCCGTCAACAGTGACTGGGGCGGTCACCACCTGGCGATCGCGGTGGACGACGTCGACCGCGCCGTCGTCTACCTGCGGGGCTGCCCGGGGGTCGAGGTCCTCGGCGAACCAGAGACCGTCGCCGACGGCGGCCCGATCGACGGCGACCGCTGGGTGTACTTCCGCACCCCCTGGGGCCTCCAGCTGGAAGTGCTGGCGATGCCCCCCGGGATGCCCTACGAACGCGCCACGCGCGACCGGCTGTTCACGCCCGACACCCCGTGGGCGTCCGCCGACGCGCCCGGGAGCGGCGATGATTGAGGCCACCGCCGCCGTGGTGGACACCAGGGGCGGACCGTTCGAGCCGGAGACCGTCCTGCTGGACGACCCGCGCCCCGACGAGGTGCTGGTCCGGATCCGCGCCGTCGGGATCTGTCACACCGACCTCAGCGTCCGGGCCGGCCGCACGCCCGCCCCGCTGCCCGCAGTCCTCGGCCACGAGGGCGCGGGCACGGTGGTCGCGGTCGGCGCCGCCGTCACCAGGGTGCGGCCCGGTGACACCGTGATCCTGACGTTCGACTCCTGCGGCGCCTGTCCGCCCTGCCTGGGCGGCCGCCCGGTGCGCTGCGAGCACTGGGCCGCGCTCAATCTCTTCGGCGGCCACCGGCTGGACGGCAGCGCCACCCTGCGCGGCACCGGCCGCCGCGACGGGGCCGTCCTGCACGGCCACTTCTTCGGCCAGTCCTCCTTCGCGACCCACGCGCTGGCGGACGAACGCAACGCCGTCGCCGTCCCGGGACCGGCCCTGCCCTTCGAACTGCTGGCCCCCTTCGGCTGCGGGGTGCAGACCGGCGCGGGCGCGGTGTTCCACGTGCTGCGCCCCCGGCCGGGCGACACGGTGGTGGTGTTCGGCGCGGGCGCCGTCGGGCTGGCCGCCGTCCTCGCGGCCCGGCTGACCCCGGCGGCGCGGATCGTGGCGGTGGACCTCCGCCCGGCCCGGTTGGCCCTGGCCCGGGAGCTCGGTGCGACCGACGTCGTCGACGCGGGCGCCGACGACCCGGTGGCGGCGGTCCTGGACCTCACCGGCGGACGCGGCGCCGACCACACGCTGGAGACCAGTGGGAGCGTCCGCGCGCTGCGGCAGGCCGTGGACGCGCTGGCCGTCGGCGGGACCTGCGGGGTGGTCGGCGCGCCGCCGGCCGGCAGCGAGGTGGGCCTGGACGTTCCCGCGCTGCTGGCCCGGGCGCCCCGGATCGTCGGCGTCAACCAGGGGGCGAGCGTGCCCGGGCGGTTCCTGCCGGCCCTGGTCGACCTGTTCCGTGCGGGCCGCCTGCCGGTGGACCGGCTGGTGCGGGCCTTCCCGTTCGCGGCGATCGAGGAGGCGGCTGCGGCGGCGGAGGCGGGGGAGGCGGTGAAGCCGGTACTGACCCTGCCCTGACCTGCGGCGACGACCGCCGTCCCGGCTGCCGGGCCCGTCCTGGGACCGGAACGGGACGGCGGGCCCATGCGCCCGGGGCGCGGGTCCGCCCAGAGTGGAGGAAGAGCGGCCGATCGGCTCGACCCCTCGGAAGCGAAGAATCTGGAGCATCATCCATGGCAACGAACACGGCAACGAAGACGCTCGGCGTCGCGTCCGTAATCGTCGGCTTCGCCGCAGCCACCGCCGTCATCCGGAGCGCCGTCGTCGGCGCGGCGGCCAAGGCGGGCCCCGCGGTCCAGGCCGCGGACTCCGCGCGACGCTGCAAGCCGGGCGAGAAGGACTGCAAGGGCTGATCACCCCTCGGTTCTCCTCCGTCCCCCGATCACTCGTCCCCTGCCTCCGCCCCCGGCGCCGCCAGCGCCGGGGGCGGCAGCCTGTGCGGAGACCGCCCGCCCGGCGGGAACGCCGTCGAGGCGGCGCCGCGGATCACGAGCTGCGTGCCTCCGGGGCGGTCACGCCTCGACACGGATCCAGGTGTTGCCGGCGCGAAGCCACAACACGCCGTCCCGACCCTGCCCGCCGTGCCTGACCACCCGGCCGGGCACGTGCAGGATGCTCCGGTCGATCACCCGCCAGGTGTCGCCGACCAGTTCGGCCCGCACGACCTCGGTCGACCGCTGGTCGTGGGTGCGACGGGTCAGGACTGCTCGACGGTCGCGCACGGCGAATCCGTCCGGGTCGCGCACGGGGCTCGGCCGGCTGGTCACCTCACCCGTCGAGGGGGTGATCCGGGTCAGGAACGTCTCATCGGACCGGGTGCCGGAGTACCAGACCAGCCAGACCCGGTCGCCCTCGGTGGCGGCGGCGCAGCCTTCCAGCGGCTCGTCGGGAAGGCGCCCGCCCGGGGCCCAGACCGCCCGGCCCGTGGCGCTCCAGCCGGCAAGCCCGGCAGTGGACTCCGGATGCTCCCCGTAGACGCCCTCGTCGCCGTAGGCGGTCCAGATCGATCCCCCGCGGTCGGTCACCAGGGCGGGGATGTCGTCGCCAATGCAGAAGGCGTCCTCCTGCTCGCCGCTCCCCAGGCAGAACACCACGGCGTTCGGGCTCCACCCGCCCGCCGGCTCCTGATACGCCCGAGCGCTCGCCACCAGGAGCCGGGAATTCGGGAGAAGCGCCAGGTGGTCGGGGCTGACCGGCACGTCCCTGACCGGCCGGCGCCGCACCGACCCGTCCGCCCGCCGAACCACCAGCACGCCGTCGAACGGCACCGCCGGACCGTGTCCCGCCCGACCCCTGACGGCGTGGCTCCGACGGAGGTACGCCCGGCCGACGAGCAGAACCGCCAGTTCCCCCGCCGGCCCGGCGGTCCACCCCAGGGGGCGCCGCCCGGCCCGCAGGTCCGTGGCGGACGGCCGCCACACCCGCTGAACCTCGACCGCCGACACCGCGCCCCCCGTTCCCGATCGCAGCACCCGGCAGAGGCGCTGACGGGAGGAGTGTACGGACGGCGCCGCCGTCCGCCCGCCGCACCTCCGTGTCTCGCCTCCGTCGCCTCGCCCCCGCCGGCCGGTCGACGCGACCCGTCCGGGGTCAGCTGCCCGACGTCATCCGCCCGGGGTCGGATCGCCGCTCCGGGACGGGTAGCGGGGCAGTACGGCCAGCACGCGCGTCCCGCTGTCCCGGGACAGCGCGTCGACGGTGCAGCTGCCGCCGATCTCCGCGGCCCGGTCCGCCATCGACCGCAGGCCGACTCCGCCGGACGGTTCCTCCTCGGGCCGCGGCGCCTCGCCGATCCCGACCCCGTCGTCCTGGACGGTCAGCGTCAGGCTCGCGCCGTCCACCCGGAGGGCCACCTGGGCGCGGCGGGCCCGGGCGTGGCGCAGCACGTTGTTCAGCGCCTCGGCGGTGATCCGGTACGCGGCCACCTCGACGGCGGCGGGCAGTTCGGGCAGCGGCTCGGGTTCCACCACGGCGGTGACGGCGAGGCCGTCGCCGCTGAACGTGGCCGCCAGCTGCTGTACGGCCCGGGCCAGCCCGAACTCGCCGAGCGGGGCCGGTCCGAGTCGGTCGGTGATCCGCCGGACCTCCTTGATCGCCATCGCGAGCTCCTCCGAGATCCCCTGCAGGCTCTCCGTGAGCCGGTGACCACTGCCACTGTCACTGCTACTGCCGCCGCCGCCCCCGCTCGCCCGCCCGCTGCCGCCCGTGCCGCCGACCCCGGTCCCCGCCCCGGCGTCGCTCCCGGTCCCCGTCATCGAGGCCGAGGCCGAGGCCGCGTCGTCCACCCGCAACCGCAGCCCGGCGAGCGCGGGCCCGAGCCCGTCGTGGATGTCCCGGCGCAGGCAGCGCCGTTCCTCCTCCCGGGCCGCGACGATCAGCTCCCGGCTGGCCTGGAGGTCCTCCAGGAGTCGCAGCGAGGCGACGGCGGGCGAGGCCTGGTCGGCCAGTGAGCGCAGGATGTCGACGTCGCTCGGGTCGAGCTCCTCCTCGCCCGCCCGCAGGCCGACCGTCAACTCGCCGATCACCGTGCCCTGGTGGATCAGCGGGAAGCCCTGGCGGCTCCCGCCGGTCCGGCCGACCGAGGCCAGCGGCCGGCTCCCGGCCCGGGTGGTGACGGTCAGCGCGACGCCCGGCAGCCGCAGCTCCGCCGCGACGGCCGTGCACAGCGCGGACGGCAGTCGCTCGGGCTCGACGACCTGCCGGACCTGGCCGGCCAGTGTGCGCAGCACCTGGTACGGCTGGGCGCGTTCGCCGTAGTAGAGCCGGTCCACCAGGCCGACGGCCCGGCGGGTGGCCCACGGCAGTCCGGCGCCGAGCCCGTAGACCAGGGCGATCAGCAGCAGTGCGGCCGCGCCCCGGCCCGGCACCAGCCAGCCGGAGAGCACGGCCGCGCAGACCACGAACAGCACCGTGAGCCCGGTGGCGAGCAGCAGTCCGGTCAGGACCGAGCGTGCTGCCCGGTCCAGCCGCCACCCGCCGTCGCGGACCACCAGGTACGCGACGGCGACGGCCCAGACCGCGCCCGCCGCGGTGAACAGCGAGTAGCTCAGCCAGTACTCGTACGGGTACCGGCGGGTGTAGTAGTCCTGCATGCCTGCCCAGAGCAGGTACGCGCCCAGCATCCCCGCCACGTGCGCCCGGTGCCGCGGCAGCGCGGTGGCGGTCCCGCCGTCTCGGCCCGGCACGGGCCGGACCAGCCGGGCCAGCAGGACGGCGGCCGCGATGCCGATCAGCAGGTAGTTGACCGGGTCGTAGAGGCCGTCCAGGTGGTCCGCGACGGACCCGAGGAAGCTCGCCGGCTCGGTGCCGGCGAGCGGACCGGGGCGGCCGAAGACGGTCGTCCGGTCGAGGAAGGACAGGCCGTCGGGGATCACCCAGAGCGCCACCGCGCCGATGTAGAGCCACCACCGGCGGGTGGTGAGGCGCCCGGCCGGCAACCAGAGCGGCAGCACGTAGAACAGCGTCTGGCTGACCGTGTCGCAGACCCCGCGTACGGCCGCCGTCGCGCCCACGATCGCGGGATCGGAGATCTCGACCCAGACCGGTGCGGCGGCGGCGCTCGGCAGCATCGACGTCAGCGCGTAGACGAGCATCACCCAGCCGAGCGGACTTCCCGGCCGGTGGGCGTGCAGCAGCATTCCGGCGCCGGCGGTCGGCAGGGCGTAGAGCAGGATGGCGAGTTGGTCGCGGGGCCGGTCCACGCCGGGTTCGCCGAGGTGGACCAGCACGTAGCAGACCCAGGCGGCGGCGATCGCCAGGCAGAGCGCGGTGAGGACCGCGGCGCCGGTCAGCCGGCGCTGTGCGGGCGTCCGGTGCGGGGTGGCCCGGGCGGGCCCGTGGGGTCTGGACCGGGGCCGGAGGGAGATCACCGTGGTCATGGCACCGCCTCGAAACGGACTGGGGATGGGTCCACCGGCGGCCGGGCGCCGGGCCGAGCGCTGGATCCAGTCTCGGCCGCCCGTCGTCCCGGGCGCATGGGGCAGCGGTCTCGTCCTTCCCGGGGGTGCCCGCGGGCGGGGCCCCGCGGCGGGCCGTGCATGTCACGGAAAGTCACTCTTCTATCGCTGGTAGTGTCGGCCGGGTGGACGAAGAGCACCCCTCCGCAGAGCCCCCGCACCCGGACCCCGCCCCGCACCCCGACCGCGCCCCGGTCCGGGCCCAGGACCGGCGTCCGGACCGCACCCCCGGCGCGGAACCGGACGTCCCGCCGGTCCGGGTCCTGATCGTCGACGACCACCCGCTCTTCCGGGAAGGGCTCAAGGCCGCCCTGGAGAGCGCCGAGGGCATCGCCGTGGTGGGCGAGGCCGAACGCGTCGCCGACGTGCCGGACGCCGTCGCGCGGCACCGTCCGGACCTCGTCGTGATGGACCTGTCCCTGCCGGACGGGTCCGGGCTGGAGGCCACCCGTCGGCTCTCCGTCGAGCAGCCGGCCCCGCCGGTGCTGATGCTCACCATGGCGGACGACGACGGCAGCCTGCTGGCCGCGCTCCAGGCGGGCGCGCGCGGCTACCTGGTCAAGGGCGCGGGTCGGGAGGAGGTGCTGCACGCGGTGCGGACCGTCGCGGCCGGAGGCGCCGTGTTCGGCGCGGACGTGGCCGAACGGATCACCACCCTGCTCGCCGGCGCCCGGGTGCGGGAGGCCGGCCAGCTCTTCCCGGCGCTCACCGCCCGCGAGGCGGAGGTCCTGGACCTGGTGGCCCGGGGGCTGGACAACCGGCGGATCGCCCGCGAGCTGGTGGTCGCCGAGAAGACCGTGCGCAACCACGTCACCCACATCTTCGAGAAGCTGCACGTCGCGACCCGGGCCGAGGCGGTCGCCCGGGCCCGCGACATGGGCCTCGGCGACGCCTGAGCCGCGGTGCCCCGGACCGGCCGGACCCGGGACGGGACCGGCGGGAGCGCGCCCGGACCCGGGCCCGCCGCCGGACCGCCGACCCGGGGCCGGGAGCGGACCGCGGACCCGCGCCCCCGGGACGGCAGGACGCCGAGGATGCGGGGGAGGAGGCCACCCATGAGTGAACCGGCTGTCACCCCGGACAGGGCGGACCGGGCGCAGGCCCGGGCCGACGGTCCGGCCCCGGCGCCGCCGGGCCCGACCGCGGCCCGACGGGCGGGCCCGCCCCCGGCGGCCTGGGCCTGCGCGCTGACGCTGGCCGGCGGCCTGGGCTGGGTCCTGCTGGCCGTCACCCACCAGGACACCCGCTGGGCCACGCCCTTCTACCTCCACGACGGCGAGACCGTCCTGCTCGGCTTCGCCTTCGCGCTCTCCGGGCTGCTCATCCTCGCCCACCGCTCCGGCCCCGAGGAACACCCGCGGCCGGGGAGCGTCGCACCCGCCCCGCCCGTCGGCCGCAGCCTCGGCCGCTGCCTGCTCGCCGCCGGTCTCGGAGGCTGCCTCTCCCGGTTCGTCCTCTTCGCCGGCGCGGCGGCCGACGCCGGTCCGGTCGTGGAGGCGCTCGGCGCGGCCCTGCTGCTCGCGTCCGTCACCCTGTTCATCTTCATCTCCCTCGCCCTCCCCCTCTGGCTGCCCGAAGGGCGGCTGCCCGGTGGGCCCGGCCGCCTCTACGTCGCCGCGATCGCGGCGTGGAGCGCCCTGCACGCATGCGTGGTCCGCCTCGGAAGCCCGCTCCCGTACTTCGACGACGTCCTGGTCCCGGACGGCCGGGGGCTGCCGCTCGGGGAGTGGCGGGCGACGCTGGTCGCCTGGGGCATCGTCGTCACGAGCCTCGCGGTGGCGGCCGTCCGCTGGCGGCGCTCGGCGAGCCCGCACCGCTCCGTGACCGCCGTCCTCGTGCCGTACCTGATCTGGCTGATCACCACCAACATCGCGCTCCGGATGGGGAGTTCCGAGAGCGTCGCGGCGGTCGCGTACTTCGCCGGATCGGCGCTCTGGATGCTCGGCGCGGTCGGCTACGCCTTCACCCGTGACCGCTCCCACTACCTCGACCGGGCGACCCGCCGGATGTTCAGCGTCCTCGCCCTCACCGCGCTGCTGATCGCCGGCTACCTCGGCATCGCCCTGCTGCTGCGCCGTCTGCTGCCGCAGGCCAGTACCGCGGACGCCCAGCTGCTGGCCGCCGGGGCGCTCGCCATCGGCGGACTGCTCGGCCCCACCACTCGCTGGGTGGTGCGCGCCGTCGACCGGTTCTACTACGGTGACCGGGCCCGGCCCTACCAGGTGGTGCGGGCGCTCGCCGAACGCCTGAGCCGCGCCGTCAGCCCGTCCGACGCGCCGCCGCTGCTCTGCGACACCGTGGTCAACGCCCTCGGCCTGCCCGGCGCCCGGGTGGTCCTGCACACCCGCACCGGACCGCTCGAACTCGCCTCGGTCGGCGTGCTGGGACCCAACAGCCAGGTCTTCCCGCTCAGTTACGAGGGTACGGTGATCGGCGACCTGTACGCGCCGCCGCGCGCCGGACAGCCCGAGCTGGACGCCCAGGACCACGAGGTGCTGCGCTTCCTCGCCGACCAGGCCGCGCCCGCGATCGCCTCGCTGCGCCTCTACGAGGAGCTCCAGAGCGGGCGGCGACAGATCGTGCTGGCCCGGGAGGAGGAGCGCCGACGGCTCCGGCACGACCTGCACGACGGGCTCGGACCCACGCTGTCCGGCCTGCGGCTCGGCGTCGACACCGCGCGGGCCGCCGTGCCGCAGGACTCCGCGGCGGCCCGGTCGCTGGGCGCCGTCTCGGCCGGGATCGGCCAGGCGATCGTCGAACTCCGCCGGATCACGGAGGGGTTGGCGCCCGCCGCGCTGGCGGGGGAGGGGTTGGCGGTCGCGTTGCGGCGGCTGGTCGCGGAGCTGGACGGGCCGCGGGTGCGGATTTCCCTGGTGCTCGATCCCGATCCGCCACCCGCGCTGCCCGCCGCCGTCGAGGTGGCCGTGCTGCGGATCAGCGGGGAGGCGCTGAACAACGTCCTGCGTCATTCGGGTGCCGCCAAGGCCCGGTTGACCCTGCGGGTCCGGCCGGACCTCGTCGTCGTCGAGGCGTGGGACGACGGCTGTGGGTTCCCCGAGGCCCGGGCGGCGGGCGGCGGCGGGGCGGGGTACCGGCCGAGCGGGTCCGGCGTCGGGCTGCGTTCGATGGCCGAGCGTGCCGAGGAGCTGGGCGGCGGCTTCACGGCGGTCAACCACGACGGCGGGGCGCTCGTCCGGGCGGCGCTGCCCCGCACGCCGGAAGCGGACGACGCGTAGCCGAGGGCGGGTAGGGGTCGACGGGTAGCCGACGGCGGTCGGCCGACGGCGCGTGGGGGCCGTCGGGTGGGGGGTCGTCGGGGAGCGGCCGACGGCCGGCGACGGCGCGTGTCGGGAGGTGGCCGAACGGCCGCCGTCACCGGCCCGCTCGCTCCCCTCGTCGGGCCTCCCCTCTTGACGGGTCCGCGACTTGGCCCAATCATCATGGTCGCGTCAACTTCGCGACCCGACCCCGCTTACCCGCGAAGTGCCGCGCTTCCGTTCTGCCCCATCAGAAACCGGAGCCTCCCTTGACCGAGCGCGCCCCGCGGCGATTCCGCCTGCGCCGAACCACCCTGCCGACCGCAGCCGTGGTCACCCTCGCCGCCGCCCTCCTCGCCCCCGCCGCCGTCGCGGCCCCCGAAGCCCCGGCCGTCCGGGTCGCCTCGGCGGGCGTGAGCCCGGCTCTCGCCGCCGCCCCCGACATCCCGGTCGCCAACGTGAAGGCGCACCTCGCCCAGCTGCAGTCGATAGCCACGGCCAACGGCGGCAACCGCGCCCACGGCCGAACCGGCTACAAGGCCTCGATCGACTACGTGAAGGGCAAGTTGGACGCGGCCGGCTACACCACCACACTGAAGACCTTCAGCTACAACGGCGCGACCGGCTACAACCTGATCGCCGACTGGCCGGGTGGCGACACCTCGCACGTCGTGATGGCCGGTGCCCACCTGGACTCCGTCACCGGTGGTCCGGGCATCAACGACAACGGCTCCGGCTCGGCCGGTGTCCTGGAGACCGCGCTCGCCGTCTCCCGGGCCGGACTCACCCCCTCCAAGCACCTGCGGTTCGGCTGGTGGGGTGCCGAGGAGTACGGCATGATCGGCTCCAAGAACTACGTGAACAGCCTGTCCGCCGCGGACCGTTCGAAGATCGACACGTACCTGAACTTCGACATGATCGGCTCGCCCAACCCGGGCTACTTCACCTACCGCTACGACAGCACGCTCGACGCCCTGTTCCGGAACTACTTCGCCGGTCTCGGCATCAGCACCGAGCAGGACTTCGAGGGTGACGGCCGGTCCGACCACGCGCCGTTCCAGGACGCGGGCATCCGGGTCGGCGGCCTGTTCAGCGGCGCCGACTACACCAAGACCAGCGCGCAGGCCGCGAAGTGGGGCGGAACGGCGGGCCAGCCGTTCGACCGCTGCTACCACTCCTCCTGCGACACCACCGCCAACATCAACGACACCGCGCTGGACCGGATGAGCGACGCCATCGCGTACGCGATCTGGAACCTGGCCGCCGGGAGCACCACGCCGCCCACCGGTACGGTCTTCGAGAACACCGCCGACGTGCAGATCCCGGACTACGGGGCGGCGGTGACCTCCGACGTCGCCGTCACGGGCCGCACCGGCAACGCGCCGGCCGCGCTCCAGGTCGGCGTGGACATCAAGCACACCTGGCGCGGCGACCTGGTCATCGACCTGGTCGCGCCGAACGGCACCACCTTCCGCCTGAAGGACGCCAGCGGCAACGACTCCGCGCCCAACGTGCAGACCACGTACACGGTGAACGCGTCCGCCGTGGCCGCCAACGGCACCTGGAAGCTGAAGGTCCAGGACATCGGCCGGCAGGACACCGGCTACGTCGACAGCTGGAAGCTCACCTTCTGACGGCGCCGGGGGTGCCGGCCGGCCGGGCCGGCACCCCCGGGACCACCCGGTGCGGCTACGGCTGCATCTCGTACGCGCCGGAGAGCGCCTCGACCATGCCCCACACCTTCGCCGCCCGCGCACCGTCCGCGACCGGGCGGCGGACGTGCGCCAGCGCCCACGCGGCCTGCGCGTCCGTCGTCGACGCCTTGCCGTGCAGCTCGGTGGCGTGCGCGGAGAAGTCCCGCACCAGCGCGTCGAAGACCTGGTCGAGCAGGTCGGCGTCCAGTCCGGTCAGGGCGGCCTGCTCCAGGACCAGCTGGCCGTAGACGATCAGCGCGAAGAGCTGCCCGATCTCCAGCAGGAAGTCGAGGTCGGCCTGCTGCTCGGTGCTCGGCGCGGCGGTCAGCAGCAGCTCGCAGAAGCCGTCGGCCTGCTCGCGGAACCGCGCGACGTTCGGGACGTGCGCGTGCGCGTCGTAGGCGGTCCGCCAGTCGTGGAAGCGGATCGAGCCGAGGCCGCGGGCCGGACCCTGCCGGAACAGGAACGTGTCGTCGGCGGCGTCCCGGCGGCCGGGCACCGGGGCGTACTCGGCCGGGTCGAACAGGTAGTTGGCCATGAACTTGAGGATCAGCGCCAGGTTGACGTGGACGGTGCCCTCCAGCTTCGGCAGGCCGCGGATGTCCTTGGCGGCCTTGTCGAAGTAGGTGTCCGCCTCGAAGCCCTTGGCCGCGATGACGTCCCACATCAGGTCGATGACCTTCTCGCCCTCCGTGGTGACCTTCATCTTGGTCATCGGGTTGAAGAGCAGGTAGCGGCGGTCCTCGGGGGAGGCGGTGCGGAAGTAGTCCACCGCGCGGGCGGAGAACAGCTTCATCGCCACCAGCCGCGCGTAGGCGTCGGTCAGCTCGCGCCGCACGTGCGGGAAGTCGGTGACGTTCCGGCCGTACAGCACCCGGTTCCGGGCGTGCGTGACGGCCTCGTACATCGCGTGCTCGCAGATGCCGACGGAGGCCGTGCAGAGGTTGAACTTCCCGACGTTGACGGTGTTCAGGGCGGCGTCGAAGGCGGCCTTGCCGGTGTGCAGCACGTCGTCGGCGCGGACCGGGTACCCGTCCAGGCGGAATTCGCTGACGTACATCTGGGCGTTCACCACGTTCTTGACGAGGTGGTACGCCTCGTGGCGGCTGTCCGCGGCGAAGAAGACGTAGCCCTCCGGGCCGTCGACGTCGGAGCGGCGGCCGAACACCGAGACCAGGCCCGCGACGTTGCCGTTGCCGATGTAGTACTTGGAGCCGGTGGCGGTGAAGCCGCCGTCGCCGTCCGGGGTGAGGATCATGTCGGTGGAGTAGATGTCGGCGCCGTGGCTGCGCTCGGAGAGCCCGAACGCCATCACGTGCCCCTCCGTCAGGAGCTTCGCCGCGCGGGCCCGGACGGCCTCGTTCTCGCTCTGCCAGACGGGGCCGAGGCCCAGGATGGTGACCTGCCAGGTGTACCAGTAGCCCAGGCCGTAGAAGCCGAGGATCTCGTTGAGCTCGGCGATCCGCGCGGTGTCCCAGCGCTTGGCCGGGTCGGCGGCCGAGGGCGTCAGGAACTCGGCGAACAGGCCCTCCTTCGCCGCGAAGTCGAGGAAGTCGGCGTACCAGGTGCGGTCGACGTAGGTGTCGATCAGCGCCTTCTTGCCGCGCGACTCGAACCAGTCCACGGTCGTGCGCAGCAGCCGGCGGGTCGGCTCGTCGAACTGCGTGGGGTCGTAGGTGCGCGGGTTGAAGAGCATCGCGGGCTCCCGGGAGTGTCGAGGGTGGGGAGGGGTGTCAGGGGGTGTCGGCGGCGGAGCCGCCGGTACGGTCGGCGGGGTCCGGTCCGCCGGCCGGGCCGGTGCGCGCAGGGCCGGCGGACCGGCCGTCCACGTCGGCACCGGCGAGGTCGTGCAGGGTGGCGAGCACGTCGTCCAGCCAGGCGAGGGTCATGCGTTCGTACTCGATCCCGCCGCGCAGCACCACGTGCTGGAGCCGCTGCCGGGCGTCGAGGGCGTCCGGGGCCGGGAAGTCCCGCTGCTCGCCGTGCAGGTAGCGGGCGAGCAGGGCGGCGTGGCCGTCGCGGTGCCGTTCGACCTCGGGGATCAGCGCGGCCGGGTCGTCGAAGGCCGCCGCCCGGATCCGGACGGCCAGCTCGTGCCGGACGGTCTCCGGTTCGACGGGTTCGCGCAGCCAGCCGGCGAGTGCGGCCCGGCCGGGCGGGGCCGCCGAGTACACCTTCTTGTCCGGTCGGCCGTCCTGGGCGACCTCCTCGACGGAGATCCAGCCGTCCGTCTCCATCCGCCGCAGCACCCGGTAGATCTGCTGGTGCGTGGCGGTCCAGAAGCGGCCGATGGACCGGTCGAAGCGCCGGGCCAGTTCGTAGCCGGAGCCGGGCCGCTCCAGCAGCGAGACGAGGATCGCGTGCTCCAGTGCCATGAACGGCATCCTGCTATGCACCGAGTTGCATAGGCAATGGCGGCGCGCGAGGGTGAGACGGAGGTCACCCGGGTCGTCGGGGGTCGTCGGGGAGAGCGGCGGGGCAGGGTAGCTTCCGGGGCGAAAAGGTGCAAAACGGTCGAACGGCGCCAGAATGGTACTGGGCTAGCGCCCTCCATGTGCCGAACCTAGGAGGTGGTATCGGTGTCTACCCAGATTCCGATGGGCATGGAGCACCATCCGGACATCGTCGAACTACGGGAGCACTACGAGCGACTCACCCTCACTCCGCGGGCCCAGGCCGTCGAGGCCCTGGCCGTGCTGGCCGGTCTGTTCCTGGCGGCCTCGCCGTGGATCATCGGCTTCACCGCCTTCAACACGCTGACCGTCACCTGCCTGATCGTCGGACTCGCCTACTGCGTGCTGATGGCCGGCTACGGATCCGCGTACGAACGCACCCACGCGCGGGCCTGGGCGGCCACCCTGCTCGGCGCGTGGACGATCATCTCTCCGTGGGTCGTCTCCGGTGAGGTGGACCGCGGCAAGAACATCGTCACCTGCATGATCGCGGGCGGCGTGATGTTCCTGCTGGGGCTCGCCGCCATCTCGATGGCCACCATGACGTCGAACGGAGCATCGATGCGGCGCGGCCGGGCCGGTCGGGCCAGGGGCTGACGATCACGGGAAGCCCGACCCGGGGCGCGGAACGGCGAGGCCGCCGTCCGCGCCCCGGGTGCTGTCCTACGGCCGCGTCATCCGCAGCACGTCCAGGGCCTCGTCCAACTGCTCGACGGTGAGCCGGCCCTGCTCCACGTACCCGCGCTCCAGCACCACCTGCCGGATCGTCTTCCGCTCGGCCAGTGCCTGCTTGGCGACCTTCGCCGCCTCCTCGTACCCGATGTACCGGTTCAGCGGGGTGACCACCGAGGGCGACGACTCGGCGTACTCGCGGGCCCGCTCGACGTTGGCGGTGAGGCCGTCCACGGCGCGGTCGGCCAGCAGCCGGGCGCTGTTGGCGAGCAGCCGGACCGACTCCAGGACGTTGCGCGCGATCACCGGGAGCATCACGTTGAGCTCGAAGTTCCCGCTCGCCCCGGCCACCGTGACGGTCGTGTCGTTGCCGATCACCTGGGCGGAGACCATCAGCACCACCTCGGGCAGCACCGGGTTCACCTTGCCCGGCATGATCGACGAGCCGGGTTGCAGGTCCGGCAGGTTGAGCTCGCCGAGGCCGGTGCGCGGGCCGGATCCCATCCACCGGAGGTCGTTCGCGATCTTCGTGAACCCGACTGCGACGGTGCGCAGTTGGCCGCTCAGCTCGACCAGTCCGTCCCGCGCGCCCTGCGCCTCGAAGTGGTCCCTCGCCTCGGTCAGCGGCAGGTCGGTGGCGCGCGCCACCTCCTCGATCACGGCCGCCGCGAACCCGGGCGGGGTGTTGATGCCGGTGCCCACCGCCGTGCCGCCGAGAGGGAGTTCGGCCACCCGGGGGAGCGTGGCCAGCAGCCGCTCCCGCCCGTGCCGGACCTGCGCGGCGTACCCGCCGAACTCCTGGCCCAGGGTGACCGGCGTGGCGTCCATCAGGTGGGTCCGGCCGGCCTTGACCACCAGCGCGAACTCCGCGGCCTTGCGCTCCAGCGCCTCCGCGAGGTGCTCCAGCGCCGGGATCAGGTCGTGGGTGACGGCGGCGGTGGCGGCGATGTGGATCGAGGAGGGGAACACGTCGTTGGAGGACTGGCTGGCGTTGACGTGGTCGTTGGGGTGGACCGGTCGGCCCAGCCGCTCGCCGGCCAGGGTGGCGATCACCTCGTTGGCGTTCATGTTGGACGAGGTGCCCGAGCCGGTCTGGAACACGTCCACCGGGAACTCGGCGTCCCACTGCCCGGTGGCGACCTCGTCGGCGGCGGCCGCGACGGCCTCGGCCGTCTCCTCGTCCAGGACCCCGAGCCGGGCGTTGACCCGGGCGGCGGCGGCCTTGATCCGCGCCAGCGCGGCGATGTGCGCCCGCTCCAGCCGCTGGCCGGAGACCGGGAAGTTCTCCACCGCCCGCTGCGTCTGCGCCTGCCATTTCGCTGCGGCGGGCACCCGCACCTCGCCCATCGAGTCGTGCTCGGTCCGGTACTCCTGCTCGTCGGCCATCGCGCGCCGCACCTCCTGGTCGGTCCGGGCGGGCGCCGTTCCCCGGCCGTCCGACGGCCGTACGGCGCCCGTTCCCGGGCCCTCGCTCTCGGGTCTGGGGTCTGGGGTCCGGGTCCCGGTTCCGGGTCCCGCTCCCGATCACCACAGCCGCGCGCGGGCCCCGGGTATTTCCGAACCCGGAGCAGGGCTGCGGCGTCGGCGGGGCGGCGCCGTCGGAGCCGCCCCGGGAGGGGCCTACCGGAGCTCGACGCGGATGATCTCGCCCGCGCCGTCGCCGGCCTGGACGACCAGCGAACCGTCCGCCGCCCAGACGCCGGAGCCGCCCGAGGTCTCCGCGAAGTCGCCGCTGGCGCCCGCGCCGGTGGACAGCACGCCCCACACCCCGTGGGCGGTGGCCCGCTCGCGCATGTGGCTGTCGCGCCTGGCCAGCTGCGACTCGCTCACCCCGTACAGGGCGGAGCCGACGTAGGCGTCGATCCCGAGCCCGGCGGTCCGCTCGGCGTGCCCGGGCTCGGCGACGTCGGCGCACACGGCGAGGCCGAGGCGGAAGCCGTCCAGCTCCAGGACGGACGGCGTCCCGGCCGGGGCGAACCGCTCGACCTCCTGCCCGTGCAGGTGGGTCTTCCGGCAGGCGACCTCGACGCCCCGGCCGCTGACGGCCAGCGTGCCGATGTACTCGCGCCCGTCCCGGTCCGCCACCGGCGCGCCGACCAGCGCGACGGAGCCGGTCTCGGCGCAGGCCGCGACCAGGGGCGCCAGCCTGGGATCACCGGGAGCGAGGGCGGGTGCGTCCAGGTCGTACCCGGTGAGCGAGAACTCGGGGAACACCACCAGGCGCGTCCCGGCCTCCCGGACGGTGGCGGCGTGCCGTTCGACGTTGAGCACGACCGTGTCGGGCCGGCCGGACTCCGCACAGACGGGTTGGGCGACGGCGACGGTCAGCGGAGCCGACTGGGATGCGGATGCGGACACGGGCGCGGGCGCGGGCACGGTGGGGCCTCCGGGCGTGATCAGGTGGGATCGAGAGTGATCGGGCGTGATCCGGGATGGTGATCACTCATAACCTACGAGCCTGTCGCAGAACGGGGCAAGGTTCACCTGATCGAGTGAAGATCGCGAGGCGTCGCCCCGTGCTCGAACGGTCCGCTCCGTACGCTCGCCCCGAACCGGGGGAACCATCCGGGCCCCGGTCCGCCGGGGCCGATCGACAGGGGCGGGCATGGCGACACCACAGCGCGACGATCGCGGCAGCGGCAGCGGCAGCGGCAGGGACGGTCACGGTAGCGGCGACCCCGGCGGCGTAGGCCACCACGACGACCGCCCTGGCCGGGGCGCCCCGACCGGCCTCAGCCGTCGGCGTCTCCTCGGCGCCACCGCCGCGCTCGGCACCGGCGCCTGGCTGCTGCGCGGCACCGTCGGACCGGACGGCGCCGAGGCCGCCACCCTCCCCGCCCTCCCGCCCCCGCCCGACCTGCCCGCCGGCACCGAGATCACCCGGAGCGTCTACCAGAACTGGTCGGGTGAGGTCCGCACCGACCAGCTCTGGACCTGTGCCCCGCGCACCCCCGAGGAGATCCCCGCGCTCGCCGACTGGGCGCGCGCCCACGGCTGGCGGCTGCGCCCCCAGGGGTACCGGCACACCTGGGCACCGCTCACCGTCGCCGACGGCACCCCCGGGGCGGCCCGCGTCCTGCTGCTGGACACCACCCGCCACCTCACCGCGATCACCGCCGACTCTCCCACCACCGTCCGGGTCCAGACCGGCGCCACCATGGAGGACCTGCTCGCCCACCTGGCCGGCCGGGGTCTCGGCCTCACCGCCGTGCCGGCCCCGGGCGAACTGACCGTCGGGGGCGTGCTCGCGATCGGCGGCCACGGCACCGCCGTCCCCGCGGCCGGCGAACTGCGGCCCGACGGACACGGCTACGGTTCGGTCAGCAACCAGGTCACCCGGCTCACGGCCGTCGTCCACGACCCGGCCACCGACCGGTACGCCCTGCGCACCTTCGACCGGTCCGAGGCCGACAGCGCCGCCTTCCTGGTCCACCTCGGCCGGGCGTTCCTCACGGAGGTGGTCCTCCGGGCCGGTGCCGACCGGCCGCTGCGCTGCGTCAGCCGGCTGGACATCCCGGCCGCCGAACTCTTCGCCCGGCCCGGTACCGCCGGCCGGCCGCGCACCTTCGCCGACTTCGTCGAACGGGACGGCCGCGCCGAGGTCATCTGGTTCGCCTACACCGACCGCCCCTGGCTCAAGACCTGGAGCGTCGCCCCGACCCGCCCGTTCGGCTCCCGCGCCGTCGACGAGCCCTACAACTACCCCTTCTCCGACTCGATTCCGGAGCCCGTCGCCCGTCTGGCCGGTGAACTCGTCGGCGGTTCCTGGGCCGTGGCCCCGCTCTTCGGGCAGCTCCAGTACCTGATCGCCAAGGTGGCGCTCACCGGCGACATCACCGACATCCTGCTCTCGGGCGGTCTGATCCGCGACCTGCTCACCGGCGAGGTGCTCACCCACCTGCTCGCCGGCGGCCTGCGCTCCGACCTCTGGGGTCCGTCCCGCACCCTGCTCCAGTACGTGCGGCCCACCACCCTGCGGGTCACCGCCAACGGCTACGCGATCCTCGCGCGTCGGGCCGATCTCCAGTGGGTGGTGGCCGAGTTCGCCGACCGGTACCGGACGCTGCTCGACGCTTACCGGGCGCGGGGCGAGTTCCCGGTGAACGGCGCGGTGGAGATCCGGGTCACCGGCCTGGACGACCCCGCGTGGTCCGGGGTGCCCGGGGCACGCCCGCCGCTGCTCTCCGCGCTGCGCCCGCGTCCCGACCGGCCCGAATGGGACACCGCCGTCTGGCTCGACGTGCTCGGTTTCCCCGACACGCCCGGGTTGCACCGTTTCGGCAGGGACCTCGAACAGGCCCTGCTGCGTTCCTTCGACGGCACCAGGGCCGGTCTGCGCGTCGAGTGGTCGAAGGGCTGGGCCTACACCGAGGACGCGGCCTGGGCGGACCCGGACGTCCTCGACCGGGTCATCCCCGCCAGCCACCGGGACGGCGGCGGGCCCGGGTGGGACGAGGCGATCGCGGTGCTCGACCGGCACGACCCGCACCGGGTCTTCGGCAACCCCTTCCTCGACCGGCTGCTGAAGGCGTGAGGGCGTGAGGGGCTGAGGACCTGAGGGGCTGAGGGTCCTGCGGGTGTGAGCCGGACGGAACCCGTCCGATGGCCGGTCAGATGTGCTCCATCACGATCACCGCGAGTGTGCCGGGTTCCAGCGCCCGGAAGACGTGCGGGACGTCCCCCGGGTAGCTCACGTAGTCGCCCGGCCCCAGTTCGATCGGTGCCTCCGTCGGCCCGGCCAGCGCCCGTCCGGCACCCAGCAGGACGTGCTCCACCGTCCCCGTCATGTGCGGGTCGGAGGCCCGGGTCTCGCCGGGCTGGGCGTCGATCCGGTAGATGTCGCGGCGGGCGTTGGGCGGGCAGGAGGCGAGCAGGGTCGCGGCGTAGTCGGCCCGCTCGGAGTGGGTGATCGGGCCCTCGCCCGCCCGCACCACCCGGACCACCGGGCGCGGCGGGTCGACGAGCCGGCTGAACGGCACGTCCAGGGCGACGCCGAGCGCCCAGAGCGTCTCGACGCTGGGATTGCCGGCGCCCGACTCCAGTTGCGAGAGCGTCGACTTGGCGATCCCCGCGCGCCGGGCCAGCTCGGCCATCGACAGGCCGGTGCGCTCGCGCTCGCGCCGGATGGACGCCGCGATCAGCCCGATCAGCTCCGATCCGGTGGCGGAGCCCGGGTGTGATCCCTGGCCGCTGCCGGCGCCGGCACCGGAGGGCCGGGCGGTGCGGTCGGTCGGGGGGATCCCGTCGCTGGTGTCACTCATCCGCGTTCGCTCCACAGGTCCAAGCGTTCGCCTTGACGAACGGCAGCCATGGGGTTCACTCTACTGGACATGCGTTCGCTCCTCCGAACCCTGGAACGTTCCACGCTCCGTGACATCGCCCTGGTCTGTCTCGCCGACGCCCTGGTCGGCGCCTCGTTCGGGGCGATCACCGTCTCCGGTGGTCTCCCGCTCTGGGTGCCGGTCGTCATGTCCGTCCTCGTCTTCGCCGGTGGTGCCCAGTTCGCGGCCATCGGTGTCGTCCTCTCCGGCGGCGGCGCGCTTGCCGCCGTCGCCACCGGGCTGGTGCTCAACGCGCGCCTGCTGCCCTTCGGCTTCACCGTCGCCGGCGTGCTCGACGGCCCCTGGTGGCGGAGACTGCTGGGCGCGCAGCTCCTGACCGACGAGTCCGTCGCCTTCACCCTGCTCCAGCCCGACCGGCGGCGGCGCCGGGCCGCGTACTGGGTCTGCGGCCTCGCCCTGTTCGCCGTCTGGAACGCCTCCGTGCTGGTCGGCGCCGCGGCCGGCGGAATGATCGGTGACACCGACGCGCTCGGTCTCGACGCGGCCTTCCCGGCCGTGCTGCTCGCCCTGGTCCTGCCGTCGCTCACCGACCCCCGCACCCGGACGGCCGCCCTGGCCGGCGCCGTGGTCGCGGTGGCCGCCACGCCGTTCCTGCCGGCCGGAGTCCCGGTCCTGCTCGCCCTGTCCGGCCTGCTGTTCGCCCGGCGCCCCGCCGATCCCGCCCGGCCCGCCGATACCGCCGATACCGCTCGACCCGCCGATACCGCCGTCCCCGCGGACCCGGCCGGCTGCCCTTCGGACTCCGCCGCGAAGGCCGGCCCGTCCGGCGACGCGGCCCCGTCCGCCCCCGCCGACAGTGCCGGCGGCGCGGCCGACCGCAGCCGGCCGACCCCCCTCACCGAGGAGGTCCACTGATGCCCCTGCTCGCCGTCCTGCTGCTGGCCGTCGGCACCTACGCGTTCCGGATCGCCGGCCCGCTGCTCGGTGACCGGCTCACCGTCTCGGACCGCGTACGCCACCTGCTCGCCGTGGCCGCCGCCGTCCTGCTGGTCGCCCTGGTCGCCACCGGAACCTTCACGCAGGGCCACGACTTCGCGGGCTGGGCACGCCCGGCCGGCGTCCTGGTGGCCGGGGTCCTCGTGCTGCGCCGCGCGCCGTTCCCGCTCGTGGTGGTGGCGGCCGCCGCGACCACGGCGCTGCTCCGGCTCGCCGGGGTCTCCTGAGCCGATGCTCAGCGGGTTCCGTCGGTGAGCCGCTCCTGCTGGACCTCCGGGCGCTTGCTGTCCCACAGCAGCTCCCACACCTTGAAGACGCAGTGGTAGTCCCGCATGCTCCCCCGGGAGATCAGCATGTAGGTGTCGCCGTCCCGCAGCAGCGTGCGCCGGCGGCTGTTGAACGGGTGCTGCGGCGTGTACGACGGGACCAGCTTCCGCAGTTCGGCGAGGGCGTCCTCGCGGCTGCCCTCGATCTCGGCGAGCACCTTGGTGCCCCAGATCCGGTCGTCGCCTATTCCGTCGGTCTCCTGGACGACCAATGCCCAACGCGCCACGGTCCACCCCTCACGTCTCGTCACGTCCCCCCGCATCCCGCCCGTGTGCGAGAGCGGTCATCCTAGAGCTTGTCCCGGCCGGGGCGGACGTCCGCCCCGGCGGCCGGTTCCGCGGGCAGTGCCTTGTAGAAGACGGTCGTCGCGTGCGGCGTCCCGGACGGGTCGGTCGCGTAGTCCGGCACGGTGCCGACCCGGGTCCAGCCCGCCGCCGCGTACAGCCGCTCGGCGGGGCTTCCCGTCTCGGTGTCCAGGACCAGGGTCCGGATCCCGTGTTCCACGGCCGCCGACTCCAGTGCCGTCAGCAGCCGGCCGGCCAGCCCCCGGCCCCGGTCCGCCCGGTGCACCATCAGCTTGGCCACCTCCGCCCGGTGCCGGCCGTTGGCGGGGGTCGCCGGGCGCAGCTGCACCGTCCCCGCGATCCGGTGGTCCGCGTCGTGGTGCGCGGCCCAGACCAGCAGCCGACCGGCCGCGACGTCCGGGGCCAGGGCCCGCCACCAGCCGGCGGCCTCGGCGGCGTCGAGCGGGGCGAGGAACCCTAGGGAGGAGCCGCTGCCGACGGTGTCGACCAGGAGTTCGGCCAGCGGCCCCGCCGAGTCCCGCAGTTCGCCCGCCGCCAGCCGCCGGACTGTGTACATGCTCACTCCCTCGCCGCCGGTCCTCCGAAGGCAGGGCCCGTGCGGAATACTCGCCGGTACCCAGCGCTGCGACCGGCACCCGCCGAGACTAACAAGGAGCTCCCATGGCGAAGCCGACCAGGATCGACCCCGCCGACCTGCTCGCCGTCGGTGACCTGCTCACCGACGAGGAGCGGCTCGTCCGCGACACCGTGCGGAGGTTCGCCGACGAGCGGATCCGCCCGCACGTCGGTGACTGGTTCGAGCGGGGCGTCTTCCCGGCCCGCGAACTCGCCCCGGAGCTCGGCGCCCTCGGTGTCCTCGGCATGCACCTCGACGGTTACGGCTGTACCGGCTCCACCGCCACCGCCTACGGCGTCGCCTGCATGGAGCTGGAAGCCGCCGACTCCGGGCTGCGCAGCTTCGTCTCCGTCCAGGGCTCGCTGGCCATGCGCTCGATCCACGCCTTCGGGTCCGAGGAGCAGAAGCAGCGCTGGCTGCCCGGTCTCGCGGCCGGTGAACTCATCGGCTGCTTCGCCCTCACCGAACCGGACTTCGGCTCCGACCCCGCGAACATGCGGACCCGGGCCCGCCGCAAGGGCGCGGGTGAGGCCGCCGACTGGGTGCTCTCCGGATCCAAGATGTGGATCACCAACGGCAGCGTCTCCGACGTCGCCGTCGTCTGGGCGCAGACCGAGGACGGCGTCCGGGGCTTCCTGGTCGAACCCGGCACGACCGGCTTCACCGCGACCGACGTGCACGGCAAGCTCTCGCTCCGGGCGTCCGTCACCAGCGAACTGGCCTTCGACGAGGTCGTGCTGCCCGCCGACGCGGTCCTGCCCGGCGTCAGCGGCCTGCGCGGACCGCTCTCCTCCCTCAACGAGGCCCGCTACGGCATCCTCTGGGGTACCGTCGGCGCCGCCCGCGACTGCTACACCACCGCGCTCGACTACGCGAAGAGCCGGATCCAGTTCGACCGGCCGATCGCCGGGTTCCAGCTCACCCAGCAGAAGCTCGTGGAGATGATGCTGGAGGTCGAGAAGGCGTACCTGGTCGCGCTGCGGATCGGCCGGCTCAAGGATGAGGGGGCGGCCCGTCCGGCGCACATCAGCTTCGGCAAGCTGAACAACGTCCGTGCCGCGCTCGAGATCGCCCGCAGTGCCCGCACCGTGCTCGGCGCCAACGGGATCACCACCGAGTACCCCGTTCTGCGGCACGCCAACAACCTCGAATCGGTGCTCACGTACGAGGGCACCGGTGAGATCCACACCCTCGTCCTCGGGGAGACCATCACCGGAGAGTCGGCCTACCGCTGACGGCCGGTCCCGACTGCGGACCGTCGCCACCGGCCGGGTCCGGGCCGGTCCCGCGCGGCGTCCGCGGCGGCGCCGCACGGGAAAAACGGTTCGTCCGCCGGGCCGTTCGTGGATACCTTCGGTGACCATGAACGGCCCGACGGCGCAGCCCGTCACCTCAGTCACGCCCACCACGACCCTCTGGCGCCCGACCGGTCCCGCGGAGCTGGCCCTGGTCGAGGCCGCGGACCGGCGCGCCTGGCCGCCCCGCCTCCCCGACCAGCCGGTCTTCTACCCGGTGCTGAACGAGGACTACGCGATCCGCATCGCCCGCGACTGGAACGTCCCCGCGTCCGGGGTCGGCTACGTCACGCGGTTCGAGGTGGAGACCGCGTTCCTCGCCCGCTATCCCGTGCGGCGGGCGGGCGGCCGGACGATCCTCGAACTCTGGGTGCCCGCAGAGGAGTTGCCCGAGTTCAACCGGCACATCGTCGGCCGCATCGAGGTCGTCCACGAGTTCCGGCCCGCGTCGTGACCGGGCCGTTCGGGCTCCCGGCCGCCCGATCCGCCGGCCCGCGCGCGGTGACACCGGACGCCGCACGGTCACCCGCCGTTGTGCCGGAGGACACCTGGTGGTCCGGCAAGGCGTGAAGCATGACGCGGTCGGTGACGCCCTCGCGGGCGGGTCCGGCACCCGCACCGCGAAAGGAACCACCGTCCTCATGTCCGTACCACCGCTGCCCCGCCCCCGGCCCCGGGTCCTCGTCGTCGGAATCGACGGCGTCCGGTACGACCTGCTGGAGCAGGTCCCGATGCCGAGGCTGGCGGAGGTCGCGGGGGCCGGCTTCCTGGCGCCCGTCACGGTGGCGGAGTCCACACCCACCATGTCGGGGCCCTGCTGGGCCACCGTCGTCACCGGCGTCGAACCCGCCAAGCACGGCGTCTGGGGCAACCACCTGGGCGGCAACCGGCTCGACGTCTTCCCCGACTTCACCACCCGGCTGGCCCGGCAGGACCGCCGCCGCACCTACGTCGCGGCCGGCTGGGACCCGCTGGTGATCGGCGAGTCCGGCGGACCGTTGTTCCGCGCACCCGGCCGGCTCAGCTACGTCGCCCCCGCCGAGGACACCCCCGAAGCCTGGGAGGCCGTCGACGAGGAGGTCACCCGGGAGGCCGTCGACGTCCTGCGCGCCGCCGACCCGGAGGCCTCCTTCGTCTACCTCGGCGCCGTCGACGAGACGGCCCACTTCCTCGGTTGCGGGGACGAGTACCGCGCCTCGATGCGCACCGCGGACGAACGGCTCGGCCGCCTGCTCGACGCGGTCCGGGCCAGGCCCGGCTACGCCGACGAGGCGTGGACGATCATCGTTGTCACGGACCACGGCCACGTCGATGCCGGGGGCCACGGCGGACGCACCCCCGAGGAGCGCACCGCCTGGGTCGCCTGCGCGGGGCCGGACATCCCCGCCGCGCCGCCCACCGGCGAGATCCGCCACCCGGACGTCGCCGCCCAGGTGTACGCGGCCCTCGGCCGGCCGATCGACCCGCACTGGACCCTGGACGGCCGTCCGTTCCCCGTCGCCCGGCCCGTCCCGGCCGGGGCCTGACGGGGCCTGACGGTCGGACGGCCCCGGTACGAGGGCCCGGTACGCCGGGCCCGGTGCGGTGTGCGGCAAGCGGGTGGCCCGCGCACCCGGGCGGCCCCGGCCGGGTGCGCCCCGGCCCCGTCCGGGCCAGGCTCGACCAGGGTGAACCCCTAGACCGGACGGCCTCGCGTACGCCTGAAGGTGGAGGGCGTACCCCCCAAGGACGGCGGACGGTCGCGACTTGCTGGTGACGTCCCGACAGGGGCGGACGGGCCAGGATGGGAGACAACCGGAGCGCCGGCCCCCGGACCGGGTCGGCGACGGCCGCGGGGGACAGCGGTTCCGGCAGAGGTACGGAAGTGGTCCGGGCAGTGGTCCGGACAACGGCTCGGGCAGCGGCTCGGGTGGGCGGTGTCGCACGGCGCGCCGCACAGCAGTGGTGGCGGTGCCGCACGGGGCGGCACCGCAGGAGGAGAGGGCAGGCGGGCATGAACGGCATCGTGGGCAAGGTCGTACTCGGAGTGGCCGGCACCGGCATGGCCGTCGCCGCCGCGGCCGTGGCGGTCGGACCTCGGGTCGTCGACTGGTACGACGGCCGGCACCAGGAGCAGTCCAGCTACGCCAGCGGCAGCGAGGCCAAGGCCGGCCGCCACTCGGTGCCGACCTGGCTGCCGGACAACGCCTCCTCCGTCCGGTACCTGGCCTCGACCACCGGCGACGACCGCCTGCTGATCGCCACCCTGCCGGAGGGCAGGCTGCCCGCCGGGTGCACCGCCACCGCATCCGGCCGCGGTGGCCACCCGGCACCGGCCACCCTCAAGGCGGGCTGGTTCCCGGAGGGCGTCGTCTCGAAGGTCACCGGCTCCTGCGGCCACTACAACGTGACCCTGACGGGCAACCGGCTCTACGCGTGGCAGGACGGCGCCGCCGTCCAGGCCGCCCTGCGGGCCGAGCGCGTCGCGCACTGACGGGCCCGCCCGACGGCCCCGCACCGACGGGCCCGCCCTCCGGTCGGCAGGGGGCGGCGGAGGGAGGGCCGTGGGCCACGCGGTGGACCCCGACTGTCGGGGCGCCGGGCCGCTGGGGTAGGACGGAGCGAGCACGACTCCCGCGTTCGTTCCGAGAGGAGCCCCATGCCTGGTTCGACCGCCGGCCCCGCCGGTGACACGTCGACCGCTCCCGCCGCCCCCACCGACCCCGGAACCGCAGACGCCCCCGGCCGCGCCACCATCGCCGTCCTCGGCGGCCTGGTCGCCCTCGGCCCCCTCACCACCGATCTCTACCTGCCGGGCCTCCCCGCGATCGCCGAGGACCTCGTCGCCGAACCGGCAGCCGTGCAGCTCACCCTCACCTTCTCGATGTTCGGCGTCGCCGCCGGCCAGCTGATCTTCGGACCGCTCAGTGACCGCCTTGGCCGCCGCCCGCCCCTGCTCGCGGGCCTCGTCGTCTACACCGTCGCCAGCATCGTCTGCGTGATCGCGCCCAACCTGCCCGTCCTGATCGCCAGCCGCTTCGTCCAGGGCGCCGCCGGTGCCGCCGGGCTCGTCATCGGCCGCGCCGTGGCCCGCGACCGCTTCGAGGGCGTCTCGATGATCCGCTTCCTCGCCTCGATCACCCTGATATCCGGACTGGCCCCGATCCTCGCGCCCCTCGTCGGCGCCCAGCTCCTCCGCGTCACCTCCTGGCGCGGCACCTTCGGGGCCCTGGCCGTCCTCGGGCTGCTGCTCACCCTGATCGCCTTCGCCGCCCTCCGGGAGACCCTCCCGGCCTCCGCCCGGCACGGCGGGGGCCTGGGGACGACGCTGCACACCATGGGCGGACTCCTGCGCCGGCTGCCGTTCCTCGGCCTCGCGCTGACCAGCACCTTCGCCTTCGGCTCGCTGTTCGGCTACATCAGCGGCTCCTCGGTGGTGCTCCAGCAGGTCTACCACGTGTCCCCGCAGACCTACAGCCTGCTGTTCGGGCTCAACTCGCTGGCGATCGTCGGTGTCACCCAGTTGAACGGCCGCGTCCTCGCCCACCGCTTCACCGCCGGGACGCTGATGACGGTGGGCCTCGGTACGTCCATCGCGGCGGGCGTGTCCCTGTTCCTCGTCACCGCCGTCTGGGACCTCGGGCTGGTCGCCTTCTGCGCCTCGCTCTTCGTGATGATGGGCAGCCTCGGCATCGTCCTCCCGAACTCCGCCGCCCGCGCCCTGAGCCTGGTCGCCCCGAAGGCCGCCGGTTCCGCCTCCGCCCTCATCGGCACAGGAACGTTTCTCTGCGGCGCGATCGTCGCCCCGCTCAGCAGCCTGGGCGGCAAGCCGTCGGCGGTCCTGCTCGCGATCGTCGTGCTCTGCTGCTCGGTGCTGGCCGCCACGTCCTACGCCGTCCTCTGCCGCCCCGGGAGGTCGACCCCGGCCGACGCCCCGAAGCCGGCCGTCGCGTAGCGGGGCGGGGAACGCGCCCGGCCGGCCCGCCCGTCCCCCGTGGGGCGGCCGGGCGGCTGCCTTCGCGGCAGCGCGCCGCGCCGGGCTGCGGCCCTGGTCCCGCCGGTGCCGCGGTACTCCGGCCAGGAACCGCGTCAGGGGTGCCGCGACGCATGCTCGCGGCACCCCTGAGCGGCACCCCTGACGGGACGGCCGGGCTCGTCCGTCCTCCGACGGAATAGGCCGTCAGCCGTCAGCCGTCGGCTTCAGGCTTTCGCCGGCTGTCGTTCCGTCAGGCGATGGAGAAGTCGTCGCCGAAGACATTGCCCTGCCCGTACCAGCCGTGCAGGTACACCGTGGCGGTGCCGGAGGCGCCGGTGGTGAACGGCACGGTGAGCTTGGTCCAGCCGCTCGCGCTGGTCCAGGCGGAGCCGGTGGCACCGCCGCTCACGCCGAGGTAGGCGTAGCTGCCCTGGACCCAACCGGTCAGCGTGTAGGTCTTGTTGGGCGCCAGCGTGACGGTCTGCTGGCACTGGCCGGTCTGCGAGGCACTGGCCGCGGCCTGGAGCGCGTAGGACCCGGAGTGGGCCGGGGTGCTCACCACGGAGCCGCCGCTCTGGCAGGTCCACGGACCGAGGCTGCCGGTCTCCAGGCCACCGTTGACCAGGCCGCCGGGCTGGGTGACGCCGGTGACGGTCAGCGTGTAGGTGCTGGTGTGGGTGCCGGAGGGGGCGGTGCCGGTGACGGTGAGCGGGTAGGTGCCGGGTGTGGTGGTGCCCGCCGTGGTGATGTTGAGCGTGGCGGGGGATCCGGCGGTGACGCTGCCGGGGGTGGCGG
>NZ_JAQYWW010000691.1:0-4205 GCF_036322525.1 Streptomyces sp. BE20
CGCCCCTACACCAGCAACCAGGAACGAACCGAAGCGCTCCCCGACTTCCTGCACGCCTACAACTACCATCGCTGCCACACCGCACTCGGAGGCCAACCCCCGATCACGCGTGTCAACAATCCTGCGGGTCAATACAGCTAGACGGCGGGCCACGGCGCTGCCGATGCCGCCCGCCGCGCCGGTGATCAGGGCTGTTCGGGTCATCGGGGGATACCTTTCGCCGGGCAGAGCGGGAAACGGCGGGCCGGGGTGGACCCGCAACACGAAAAGTATACGATATCCTAACTGTCGGTCCTGAGTCCTGTGCCCCGGAGGTATCCGTGCAAGCCGACGACCTTCTCCACGCCCTGCACACCCGCAGAATCCTCGCCATCGTGAGGGGCGACGACCCCGCCGCCGCCCTCGACACCGTCCTGGCCCTGTTCGCCTCCGGCATCGACGTGGTCGAGGTGTCACTGACCACCACCGACGCCCTGGCCGTCCTGGAGCGGGCCCGCGCGGTGCTCGGCCCGTCGGCCGCGCTCGGCGCCGGGACCCTGGTCACCGCCGCCGACGTCCGCGCCGCCGCCCGCGCCGGCGCCGCCTTCGCGGTGACGCCCGGCGTCACCAGGGCCGTGGCCGAGGCGAGAGCGCTCGGCATGCCGGTCCTCGCCGGAGCCGTCACGCCCACCGAGGTCGCCCTCGCGCTGACCGAGGGCGCCACCGCGGTCAAGCTGTTCCCCGCGAGCCTCGGCGGCCCCGGCCTTCTGCGTGCCCTGCGCGATCCCTTCCCGACCACCCCATTCGTCCCCGTCGGCGGCATCGACGCCGAATCAGCCCGCGCCTTCCTCGCCGCAGGCGCCCTCGCCGTCGGCGTCGGCGGACCGCTTATCGGCACCGCCGCCCACACCGGCGGGGACACCCGCCTGCCCGCGCGCATCGCCGCCTTCCGCGCCCTGGCCCAGGAGACCCCGTGCCCGACGTCCTGACCCTCGGCGAGGCCATGGCCGCCCTGCGCTCCGCCCGCCCGCTCCACCTCGGCGGCACCCTCGACCTCTCGGTCGCCGGAGCCGAGTCCAACGTCGCCATCGGCCTGGCCCGCCTCGGCCACGACACCCGCTGGATAGGCGTCACCGGCGACGACGAGCTCGGCCGCCTGGTCCTGCGCACCCTGCGCGCCGAGGGCGTGGACGTCACACACGCCGCCGTCGACACCGCCGCCCCCACCGCACTGGTGGTCTTCGAACCCCGCGTGGCCGACGTCGTCCGCGTCGCGTACTACCGCACCGGCTCCGCCGGATCCCGGCTCACCCCCGACCACCTGGCCGCCGCGCTCGCCGAGGGCGCCCGCGTCGTCCACCTCACTGGCATCACCGCAGCCCTCGGCCCCGGCCCACGCGCCGCCTTGGAAACGGCGGCCCGGACCGGGCACGCCACCATCTGCCTGGACGTCAACCACCGCTCCAAACTCTGGTCACGCGCCGCCGCGGCCCGCGTGCTGCGACCACTGGCCCCCCTGCTCGACATCGTCGTGGCCTCCGACGACGAACTTGCCCTCGTCGCCCCGGCCGGCGCGACGACCGAGACCGACCGCGTCCAAGCCCTGCTCGACCTCGGCGTCGGCGAGATCGTGGTCAAGCGCGGCGCCGCCGGCGCCGAAGTATTCACCGGGAACGGCAAGGTGGCCCGGCCCGCCGTACACGTTCCGGTCAAAAACACCGTCGGTGCCGGGGACGCCTTCGTCGCCGGCTACCTCTCGGCACTTCTGGACGGCCTGCCGGCAGCCGGCCGGCTCCACCGAGCGGTGACCACCGGCGCCTTCGCGGTCGCGGCCGCCGGCGACTGGGAAGGCCTGCCCTTCCGGCACGAACTGGACCTGCTCGACAGCGAGCCCGGCACCACCCTGCGGTGAACCGACCGCACGAGCCGACACGGCACGCGGCGAACGAGGAAAGGAGACGGCGATGACCACCCACGACTGGCAACCCTGGACACCCGGGCGCTACCAGTTGGGCGAGGGCGCACGCTGGCACGAGAGTCGGCTGTACTTCGTCGACCTCCTCCAGGGAATCCTGTACGGCTGCCACCCCAACCGCGCACGCCACCCCTGGCGCGAACTCGACCTCGATATGCCGCTGGGCGCCGTCGCCCCGGTCGCCGGCCGCCCGGGGCAGTGGATCGCAGCGGTCGGCACCGGCGTCGCCCTGCTGCGCCCGGGCTGTCAGCCGCACTGGCTGGCCCGGGTGCCGGCCGCCGCCGGACACCGGCTGCGGATGAACGACGGCGCCTGCGATTCGGCCGGCCGATTCTGGGCGACCAGCATGGCCGTGGACGCGGCCCGCGGCGTCGGCGCGCTCCATCGGATCGACCCGGACGGCTCGGCGCACCGCGTGCTGACCGGCCTCACCGTGCCCAACGGCCCGGCCTTCGACGCCACCGGCACCACGCTCTACCTGGCCGACAGTGCCCACGGAACGATCACCGCCTACCGGGTGCACTCCTTCTCCGGGCGCCTCGGCCCGGCCCGCACACTGGTGCGCCTGGCCCCTGAGGAGGGGAGGCCGGACGGTATGACGGTCGACGACCGGGGCCTGCTCTGGGTCGCCCTGTGGGGCGCGGGACGGGTGCACTGCTACAACGCGCGCGGGCTGCTGAAAGCCGTGCTCGCCGTGCCCGCCGCGAACGTCAGCAGCGTGGCCTTCGGCGGCGGCCGGATGTACGTGACCACCGCGCTGCACCAGCTGGCCGCCCCCGGCCCGTTGGCGGGGGCGGTACTGGCCCGGCCCTGCACGGTCACCGCTCCCGCCGCCGCCCCCTTCCGCCCCCACCTCCCGTGACCGGGGACCGCGCGCGGGGCGACCGGGCCGGGAAACGATCCGGTCACACCCATGGCCCTGAGTTCGTATATCAAATACCGTTAAGGGGTTCGTTTGCTGCCAGAAGCATCCTCGTCGTGCCACCCGCCACGATCAGCGCCATCTGCAAGGACTCGGTCTTCGGCCGCCAGGCCGCACTCGCCGCCGAACCGTGCGAGGGCCGCATCAGCATCGGGCCGCAAGTTCGTAGGCGCCCCGTCATCGCCGCCCCCTCGTCACGCACAGCAACGCACCAGTCGCCCCTTCGGCATCGCGGCTTCGCCGCCACCGCGACCGCGACCGCCATCCTCACCGGACACGAGATTTCCCACGACGAGATCACAGACACCTGCCCCTCGATGACCTTCCCTCGACCGGAGGGCGGGGACCGTACTCAGGAGATCCCCATGAAGCTTCTATGTCTCGTCAACCCCTGGCGCCGTCGCGGCGGCGTTGTTGAGGTGGCGGTAGAGACGTCGGGCGACGTAGCCGAAGCCGCCCGCATGGGCCGCACGGGTCGGCGGCACGGCAACAATGAACTCGGCGCCGCGCATGTCGCCAATGCCAGGCATGCTGGTGATCGCTTCGACGTGGGGACGCTCACGAAGCCGGCCCTCGACCAGGGCTTCGAGCTCGACGATCGTCGGGCCGAGGGACATCACCTGCCTGGCCAGGATGTGGACCACCTTCGGAGGCATTCTCTCCCGGGGACGACGGTGTGCCCGGCCTCGGCCGAGCCTTGTGCGACGTGGGCCGTGCCCCTCGCCATGGAGGCTTCCGCGGGTGGCTGACCAGGAACGCGACCCACAGTGTGCCTCCGCTGACGTTCACGACCCAGGTGACCAAGCCACCGTCAGCCAGCTCCAGTACGTCGCTGCGCAGTTCCGGGAGTTCGGACTCGCTGTTCGACACTCGTCGGGACAGCACGGAGTTTCTCGTCCTTGTGGATCAACGTACAACAGTGTGCGGCCTTGCCCGCGTCCGTACCGTCCCACAGTTCCGGTATCCGGTTCTCCCCGTCGACGCGCGTGTACTCGTCCCAGCAGACGGCCTCCCCGACGTGTCCATACGAGCGATTTGGTTAGCGCATCCCAGTCAGCGGCCGAGTCGTCGTGAGGTGCCGGACGGTCAGTCTCCTGAAGCCACCCCGCGGTGTCCTGATCCTACGAATGACCAGAACCACCCCACGAAGAAAGGTATGAACACACTTGCGTACCCAGCCACTGCGCGTCACCAAGGTCGAGGCCGTAGCCCTGTCCGCCAGCTTCGACGACCTGTACGACTCGCCCGAGGACGTGCCGGACTGGCTGCGGTACCCGGCCTCCAGCCACCTGGTGCTGCCCCGCCGGGGCCAGTACGCGACCCTCGTCA
>NZ_JAQYWW010000692.1:0-346 GCF_036322525.1 Streptomyces sp. BE20
GAGACCGTGCCGCCCGTGGTGGCAGTGGCGGCGCTCCCCGTGGCCGTGACGACCGCCCGTCCGCCGGCAGCGGCAGCGGCTTCCGTCGCGATGACCGCCCCTCCGGCGGCAGCAGCGGCGGCTTCCGTCGTGACGACCGCCCGTCGGGCTTCCGTCGTGACGACCGTGACGACCGTCCGCGTCGTGACGACCGCCCGTCCGGTTGATTCGGTCGTGACCGTGACGACCGTGGTGGCGACCGCGGCGGTTTCCGTCGTGACGACCGTCCGTCCGGTGGTAGCGGCGGCGGCTTCCGTGGCCGCGACGACCGCGGCGGCGACCGGGGTGGCTACCGCGGCCGTGACGA
>NZ_JAQYWW010000693.1:0-304 GCF_036322525.1 Streptomyces sp. BE20
CAGACCGGTCGCCGTTGTCGGCCTGTTGGGCGGAGAGGGTGCAGAGGGCGTCGGCGAGCTTGATGAGGAAGGCGTCGGGGGAGGGCCCGGTGTCGGCGAGCTCGATGTAGTGGCCGACAGCCTCGGTGGAGGAGGACAGGGCGGCAGCCCTGACGCCGTGCCCGGCCTGCCGGGTCGCGAGGTTGCTGAGGGCGCCGGCGAGCCGGGGGAGGTAGGCGGCGCGGTTGGTGTCGGCGAGCGTGCGGTAGTGGGTGACGGCTTCGGTGGCGGAGGTCAGGGCGGCTGCCCGGTCGCCGTGCTCGGC
>NZ_JAQYWW010000694.1:0-334 GCF_036322525.1 Streptomyces sp. BE20
AGCCGACGGCGACCAGGGCGGGGGTGGCGGCCTGGGCGGGGACCATGGTGGCGAGCGGGGTGAGGAACAGGGCCACCACGAAGAGGCCGCCCGTGACGCTCGAGGCGAAGCCGGTGCGGGAGCCCTCGCCGACGCCGTCGGTCGACTAGACGAAGCAGTTGTTGCCCGAGGAGGAGGTCGCGCAGCCCGCGTCGGTGGCGATGCCGTCGATCATCAGGACCTTGTTGATGCCCTTCTGGTCGCCCTTCTCGTCCAGCAGTTGGGCCTCGTCGGCGACGCCGAGGATGGTGCCCATCGCGTCGAAGAAGCAGGACATCAGCACGGTGAAGACGAA
>NZ_JAQYWW010000695.1:0-321 GCF_036322525.1 Streptomyces sp. BE20
AGTGCCTTGGCATGTGCTGCGGCGTCGGGGGCGGCCCCGCCCCCCCCCCCCGCCCGGACGACCACCCCCCCGCCGGGCGGGCGGGGGGGGGCGGCGGCCGCCGCGGAAACCGGGGCCCCCCAGGCGCGCGGCGCCCCCCGCCCGGGGCGGGGTGGCTTGCGGGGCGGGCCCCCCCCCCCCCCGCCCGCCGCCCGGGGGGGGGTGGGGGGGGCGCGGGGGGGGGGGGGGGGGGGTCGGCGGGGGGGGGGGGGTCGCGTCGCCGGGGGCGCTCGGAGTCGGCGGGGTGGGGTGTGGGGGGGGTGTGGTTGGGGGGTTGTGGCC
>NZ_JAQYWW010000696.1:0-340 GCF_036322525.1 Streptomyces sp. BE20
TCACGAAGCTCTTCCGATCGGTGAAGGCTACACCCCCGCAGGCGCGGGGAGCAGACCAAGGTATCCGACCTGGCTGACACCTTCGAGGGAACAGCCCCGCAGGCGCGGGGAGCAGGTTCTCCAGGATCAGCTCGAGGTCGTTCCGCAAGGAACAGCCCCGCAGGCGCGGGGAGCAGCCGGGCGGGGGCGCGCTGGAGTCGGCAGACGCCTGCTCCCCGCGCCAGCGGGGATGTTCGCGGTTCGTGGGCGGGGAGGTGGTGGTCTTCGGCCTGCTCCCCGCGCCTGCGGGGCTGTTCCCCCATTCGGGCACGGTGTTCTCCTTCGGGTTGGCTGCTCCCCG
>NZ_JAQYWW010000697.1:0-369 GCF_036322525.1 Streptomyces sp. BE20
GGGGGGGGGGGGGGGGGGCCCCCCGCCCCCCCCCCCCCCCCCCGCCGGGCGGGGGGCCCCCGCCCCCCCCCCCCCCCCGCGGCCCCCCCCCCCCCCCCCCCCGGGGGGCCCCCCCCCCCCCCGCGGCCCAAGTTTTGCCCCGCGGGCCCCCGGGGGCCCCCCCGGGGCCCCCGGGGGGCCCCCCGGCGCCCCCCGGGCCACACACGCGCCCCCGGCGGGGGGGGGGCCCCCCCGGGCGGGCGCCCCGGGGGGGCCCCGGGGGGGGGGGGGGGCCCACAGCACCCGCCCGCCCGCGTCACGAACGAGTCGCCAAGATCTCACCTGCCGGACAGCTCGGGGGGCTACCCATCGCCGGGGGCGCACGGCACA
>NZ_JAQYWW010000698.1:0-329 GCF_036322525.1 Streptomyces sp. BE20
GGGGGGGGGGGGGGGGGGGGCCCCGCCGCGCCCCCCCCCCCCCCCCCCCCCCCCCCCCCCCCCCCCCCCCCCGCCCCCCCCCCCCCCCCCCCCCCCCACCCCCAGTTTCTTGATCGGGCGCCCCCCGAGATCTTATCTGCCGTGCACCCACTTCCCCACCTCGACGCTCGTCCGCTCGGCGAAGGCCCGGCCGGTGGTCACGGCGGCGACGAGATCGCAGGACACCACGGCTGAACTCCCGACCCAACGTCGACTCCCGTTTCCCTCGGACAGGTCCGCGAGCGCGTCCTCGGCGGGGGCGGGGAGCGGCGCAGCGTCCCGCCCGACCA
>NZ_JAQYWW010000699.1:0-338 GCF_036322525.1 Streptomyces sp. BE20
GAGACCCCGTCCAGCGCCCGCCGCAGCAGCGCGAGGTCGAGCGGGCCGGTGACGTCGTCCGTCCCGGGGGTGGTGGCGGGGGCGGCCTGCGGGTTCCTGCGGTCGAGGACCCAGAGGCCGCGCTGCAGACCGGACGCGGGCGCGGTGCGGACCGCGCCGTCGGGCAGGGTCTCCGGGGCGGCACCGGCGGGGCGGGCGGCGGCGCAGGGTGGGGCGGCCGGCGCGGCGGCCGGCGGGGCGTCGGACGCGCTCACGCCGTCGTTCCCTTCTGTGCGGAGGGCGGTCGGGCGGGAGCTCGGGCGCCTCGGCGAGCTGCTCGACGGCCCCCCGCCCCCCCC
>NZ_JAQYWW010000700.1:0-529 GCF_036322525.1 Streptomyces sp. BE20
CGTGCCGGTGGATCCGGAGGGGGCGGCGTATGTGATCCATACGTCGGGTTCGACGGGGCGTCCGAAGGGTGTGGTGGTGTCGCACGGGGCGTTCGCGGGTTTCCTGGCGGCGATGGACGGTCGGTTGGGTCTGGGGCCGGGTGATGCGTTGGTCGCGGTGACGACGGTGTCGTTCGACATCGCGGGGTTGGAGTTGTTCGGGCCGTTGGTGCGTGGGGCTTCGGTGGTGTTGGCGGATCGTGTGACGGTGCGGGATCCGTTGGCGTTGTCGGCGTTGGTGGATCGGGTGCGTCCGGCGGTGGTGCAGGCGACGCCGAGTCTGTGGGAGGGGTTGTTGGCGGAGGCTCCGCCGGTGTCGTTGCCGGGGGTGCATGCGCTGGTGGGTGGTGAGGCGTTGTCGGCCGGGTTGGCGGAGCGTCTGGTGCGTGGGTGCGGTCGGGTGACGAACGTGTACGGGCCGACGGAGGTGACGGTGTGGGCGACGGCGGCGGAGTTGGCGGCCGACCACCGGGGCGTCCCCGCCATCGGC
>NZ_JAQYWW010000701.1:0-574 GCF_036322525.1 Streptomyces sp. BE20
GGTGCCGGCGCCGAGGATGGTCCGGTAGTTCTCCGCGCCGACGAAGGTGCGCGGGCCCAGCAGGTTCCAGTGGTCGGTGCTCAGGAGCATCGACTGGACCATCGGGTAGAACGTGAAGCCCAGGATCACCAGCAGCGCGGGCGCCACCGAGAGCCAGCCGGCCAGGGCTCCGGTCGAACGCCGCCGGGACTTCGAGGTCTGCCCGGCGCGGTCCGAGCCGCTCCCGGCGGCGGTGCCGCCGGGAGGGTGCTTCGCGGGAAGGTCGGTCATGGTCGTCATCGGCTTTCCGTCACTCCTTGCCGAGGGCCTGGCCGACCAGGTCGTCGACGGTCTTCAGCGCCTTGTCGACGGATGCCTGGCCGTTGACGCCGGCCACGATGTTGGCCTTCTGGGCGTCCCAGCGGGCCTGGAAGGCGTGCCGGTCCTGGAGGACCAGGTCGGGGGTGTTGCGGGCGAGCTGTTCGAAGATGGGCGCCCAGTTGGGGTCGGCCTTGACCTTGCCGTCCACGGTGGCCTTCACGGCCGGGTCCACCTTGCCGAGGTCGTACGGGAAGATCGCGTGGAAGTCCATGTA
>NZ_JAQYWW010000702.1:0-601 GCF_036322525.1 Streptomyces sp. BE20
CTGGCCTCCCCCGAGCGCAGCGCCCAGTACATGGACTTCCACGCGATCTTCCCGTACGACCTCGGCAAGGTGGACCCGGCCGTGAAGGCCACCGTGGACGGCAAGGTCAAGGCCGACCCCAACTGGGCGCCCATCTTCGAGCAGCTCGCCCGCAACACCCCCGACCTGGTCCTCCAGGACCGGCACGCCTTCCAGGCCCGCTGGGACGCCCAGAAGGCCAACATCGTGGCCGGCGTCAACGGCCAGGCGTCCGTCGACAAGGCGCTGAAGACCGTCGACGACCTGGTCGGCCAGGCGCTCGGCAAGGAGTGACGGAAAGCCGATGACGACCATGACCGACCTTCCCGCGAAGCACCCTCCCGGCGGCACCGCCGCCGGGAGCGGCCCGGACCGCGCCGGGCAGACCTCGAAGTCCCGGCGGCGTTCGACCGGAGCCCTGGCCGGCTGGCTCTCGGTGGCTCCCGCGCTGCTGGTGATCCTGGGCTTCACGTTCTACCCGATGGTCCAGTCGATGCTCCTGAGCACCGACCACTGGAACCTGCTGGGCCCGCGCACCTTCGTCGGCGCGGAGAACTACCGGACCATCCTCGGCGCCGGCACC
>NZ_JAQYWW010000703.1:0-14488 GCF_036322525.1 Streptomyces sp. BE20
ACCCGCTGCTCTTCCGCGTCCCCTTCCCGGAGGGCGTCCGGGGAGGGGGTTGGAGCCCGGGGTGTGCAGCACCGTGGGAGGCTGCACACCCCGGGAGTCGGTAGGTGCTACGCGGCCGGAGTGGGGCGGCGCAGGCTCGGGCGCCGGGGGCGTACGAGTATCGCGTCGCCGAGGGACGCCGGGGCCGGGCCAGGTCCAGCGGTATCCGGATCTCACCACTCAGCGGGTCGTAGCTGATCTCGCCGCCCCGACGCGGGGAGGCATGCACTGTGGAGGGTGACATAAGAGGACCGCACAGTGACGGCATCACGTGAGAGGACCCAACCCGCCCCCCTCGCCTGGCTGCCCCCCACCACGTCCGGGTGAACGTCTGTGCAGCAGGTTCTGCCCGCTCTACGGTGTGTTGTGGGGCCACGGGATCGGTCAGCGTCCCGGAGGCCGCAAGCAGCCAGGGAGAGGCGTATGTCCGAGCAATCCGACGAACTGACCGTAGGCGAGCGCATCAAGTTTCAGCGCGAGCGCCGCGGCATGACCCAAGCCGTCCTCGCCGGTCTGGTCGGCCGGAGTACCGCCTGGTTGAAGAAGATCGAACAGAACCAGCGCCCCCTCAATTCCCATGCCGCGCTGCAGAGGATCGCGTTGTCGCTGCGCATCGACGACCTCTCGGTTCTCACCGGGCCCGCATCCTCACCCCAGCCGATCAGTACCGGACGGCTGTACCACCCGGCGTCGGCAGCCGTGTGGGCGGTCCTGCTGGAACGCGGGACCTGCGGGCCGGCACAGATTCCGGAAGGCGCGACCGCGAGAAGCTACGGCGCCGATGTGGATGCCGGGTGGAAGCTCTGGCACCGGGCAGCAGACAACCGGACCGATGTCGGTCTGATCGTTCCTGACCTCATCCGTTTGGGTGAGGCGCTCGCGGCCCACAGCGCAGGCGAGGAACGTCGGCGCGTTCTCAGCGCGCTCGCTGCTTCGTACCGCCTTGCACAGCAGGTGATCGCCTACATCGGGCCGGCCGAGGCCGTGTGGATGCTGGGCGATCGGGCCATGGCGGCAGCAGCCGATGCCGACGACCCCGCAGCCATGGGCGCGGCCGCGTGGAACCTGGCCAACACGCTCCGGGCGGTCGGTGAGCACGAGGGCGCAATGATGCTGACCACCACGGCCATCGAACGCCTGCGCCCGCACCTGCCCGAGGCGCCGCTGCACTGGCGGGGACTCTACGGTGCCCTGCACCTCCATGCCTCGATCACCGAGGCCAAAGATGGTCGCGAGGGGCAGGCGTGGCGGCTCTGGGACACGGCCGATCAGGTCGCGAAGTCGCTGCCGGCTGGGTACGCGGAGCTCTCCACCGTGTTCGGACGGGCCAACACGGACCTGCACGCCATCAGCATCAATACCGAACTACGCAGCTCGGGCAAGGCGTTGAACCTGACGGACGCAATCGATCCCCATGCGATTCCTTCGACCGAGCGACGTACTCGGCTGTGGGTCGATGCTGCTCGTGCGCACCTGGACAGGGGAGATCGCACTGCTGCGCTGCACGTCATGGGTAGGGCGTTGAAGGTTTCCCGGGAGACTGTCCAGTTCACCCCTCAGGCCCGTACGGTGGCTGCCGAACTCTGGCGTCGGGCTCCACGGTCAATGCGCGAGGAGACCTTGGAGCTCGCGGAGACAGTAGGCATCCCGACTGGATTCTGAGTTGGCGGCGCTGTTCGCCTGGGCAGCAACGCCGTCGCCGCGCTGGCCACGGTGGCAGACCCGGGGGCCTACCCTGCCGGGCTGACGATCGAACATGATGGCGGGATCGACATCAACGCCACCGAGAACTCATCACCCTGGCGCCAGACTCCCCAGTTACGCGAGAGTGGACCGACTACCTTCGTACCCCGGAAGGCTCGCGATGACCATAGACCTCCGCCACTTCCACGGCGACAACCTGCCTGAGGAACACCGCCAGGTACTGCTTGAGGTCCACTCCGATGCCTATCGGGAACAGGCGGACGATCCCTTCGTTCAACGATTCGGCTGGTTCGTCGATCACTGGACCACGCGGTCCGGGTACTCCTGCGTCGTCGCATACGAAGGCGACACTCCGGTCGGCTTCGCCTACGGCGCACCCCTGACAGACGGCTCCGAGTGGTGGCGCCCTCATCTCGACCCGGCACCCGATCCGGCCCGAACGTTCGCGGTCTCCGAGGTGATGGTGCGCCCGTCATGGCGGAAACAAGGAATCGCCCAAGCCGTCCACGCCGCCCTCGTCGCCGAACGCTCCGAGGCCCTCGCGGTGCTCTACGTCGACACCACCCACCCCCGGGTCCAAGCGATGTACGAGAGCTGGGGGTACGCCAAGGTCGGCGAGCACCGCCCCTTCGAGGATGCGCCGTTGTACGCCGTCATGCTGCAGGAACTGGCCGTACTCACGTAGTCCCCCACAGGGCCGAAATCAGGGGAGGCGCCTCCGGCTGGACGAACGTCAGAGGGAACTTGGGTACTGGTGGAATTCGGGTCGCCCTTCGTCAGAACGTTCACCGAGTTTTGCGTTGAGTACCAGACACAGTGGATTACTGGCAAAACGGCGCAGCCGGTCCCCCGGGTGACGGCTCGTCCGGGCAGACTGGGCCCATGACCCACGATGCCGAGGACCGGCGGTCGATCCCCGCCGAACTGCGCACCTACCTGGCGGAACTCGTCCGCCGCACCCGGTCCGTGTGCGGGCCGCACCTGGTGAGCGTGGTCGTGGTCGGGTCGGTGGCGCTCGGGGACTACCGGCACGGCCGCAGCGACGTGGACGTGGTGGTCGTCGTCGAGCCGGACCTGCCGGCGCCGAACCTGCGCGAGCTGGCCGGGGAGCTCGCCCACCCCCGGCTGCCCTGCCCGGCGGCCGGGCTCGAACTGGTGGTGTACGGGGCGGACTTCGCCGCCCGCCCCTCGGGCGCTCCCGGGTACCTGTTGAACCTCAACACCGGCCCGCTGCTACCGGACCGGGCCGATCACGACACCTCCGGCGCACCCGCGTTCTGGTTCGTCATCGACCGCTCGATCGCCCACCGGGCCGGAATCACCCTGTGGGGCGAGGCGGCGTGCCAGGTGATCGCGGAACCCGACCCGGCCGACGTGTCCGCCGCCCTGCGCGCCTGCGTGCGCGAACACGCCGACGGCGAGGGCCACCTCGCGGACAACCGGGTGCTCAACGGCTGCCGCGCGCTGGTGTACCGCCGCACCGGCCGGTGGAAGGCCAAGCGGGAGGCGGCCCGCACGACAGCCGCCGCCGAGCCCGGCTTCCGGCCGCTGATCGAGAGCGCGCTGCGCAGCTTCGAACAGCCCCGTCCGGCCACGGCCACGCTGCCCGCGGCCGACGTACGGGCCTTCCTGACCTGGGTCCGCGAACGACTTGAGGCGACGGCCACCCCGGCCCCCACCCCGGTCATCGCCCCGGTCATCGCCCCGACCGGCGACTCGCCCTGACACCGAGCCCGCCGCCCCCCGCCCGCGCCCCCGGGCGGCCGCGCGCGGGACGTGCGCCGCCCGGCCGCCGGTGAATGGGCGTCACGCCGGCCGGGCGGCCGGGCCGCGCCGTGAAGTCCGGGCGCCGGTGGGTCAACTACCCGCGGGGGGCTCCTGACCGGGCTGGGAACGGCGGAGCTGTTCGTTGAGGCGCAGGGCTTCTTCGAGTTGGTCTTCGAGGATGACGATGCGACAGGCGGCTTCGACGGGGGTGCCCTGGTCGACGAGGTCGCGGGCACGCATGGCGATGCGCAGTTGGTAGCGGGAGTAGCGGCGGTGGCCGCCATCGGAACGGAGCGGGGTGATGAGGCGGTGCTCGCCCAGGGCGCGCAGGAATCCGGGCGTGGTACCGGTCATCTCGGCGGCGCGGCCCATGGTGTAGGCGGGGTAGTCGTCGTCGTCGAGTTTGTCGGGCGTGCCGGGGCCGGTCGTTGTAGTCACTGCACCTCTCTGGTTCTCGGGAGAACGCATCGAGGGGCCCCGGCGCCGTGGCGGCTCCGGGGCCCCGAAGGGGAAACAACACCATCTACCGGCCTGGGCCGGTCCTCTGCTTCCGCACAGCCCCTGGGGGGATGTGCGGGGATCGCGTATGCGTGACCGGAAACCACCGTCCTTGCCTTGGGGTCTGCGGTGTCCGCCCGGACGAGTGTTCACGGGCCGGGCGATCCTGATGGCGCTTGCGCCCTCCATTTCATCCTCGGTACTGACCTGTCGCTTCCGTACTGCGGTACTGCGGGTAGTGCGCTACTGCGGGGTACTGCGTCTTCTGAACTGCACCTTCCGGTCGGTGGCCGTGAGGGCCCACCTGGTCCGGCAGCCAGCCCCGTCGCCCGTCGTGCGCCTTCGTGGCTTGGAACCCCACTGCCCGGACTCCTCGGCACGCGCGCCCGCAGTCCTGACGCCTTTGCCGAGGTCGTGTCCGTTGTGTGACTGCTGGTACTGCACCTACGGAACCGCGTACTGCGCGTACTCGGCGGCCCCTGACACCTGCGGGCCGCCCGGTCCGGCGGCCAGTCCCGTCACCGTCCTGCACCTGCCTGGCTTCGGGACTCCACTGCCGTACCGCACTGCAGACTTGCGCTCGACGACCCCGGCCGGAACTGAACCGGCCGGTACCGCCGACTGCTGCCTACGAGAGAAACGCTAGACCCGCCCCCAGCCAATGTCTACTGCGGCGCGCACAGATTTTTCTGAGCCGGGGAGACAGGTACCACCGGGCCGGGTCGGCGCCCACCCGGGCGCCGACCACCTCCGCTGCCGGCTCCCGACTCAGTGGCCCTCCCCCGCGATCGTGCCGGCCGGGCCGGGGGCCGCCTTGTCGCCGAAGTCGATCCCGTCGGGGTCGAGGTACACGAATTCGGCGAACTCGGCGCTGCGCGGGAACATGGCGCGCTCGTACTCGGTGAGCGCGGCCTCGACGTCGCCGGGGTGCGCGGCGAGGGCCTTGCCGAGCTCGGCGCCGTCGAGCATCGCCAGGTTGGCGCCTTCGCCGTTCGGGGCCACCAGGTGCGCGGCGTCCCCGATCAGGGTCACCCCCGGCACCCGGTCCCATTCGTGCCCGACGGGCAGGGCGTAGAGGGGACGCAGGACCGGCGCGGTGTCCCCGTCGGTGATCAGGGCCGTGAGCTCCGGCGCCCACCCGTCGAACTCCCCCGCGATCCGCGCGGCGGCTGCGGCCGGATCGGTGAAGTCAACCTCTTCGAACCATTCCTGACTCCTCGTCAAGTTCACGTAGGTGTGCAGGGTTTCGCCGCTCTCCCGGTGGGCGAAGATCTCCGCGCCCGGCGAGGGTGCCATCATCGACCCGCCGCCGACCGCTCGCGCCGCGGCCGGATGCCGGGTCTCCGCGTCGAACAGGTAGGTCTCCACGAACGACGTGCCCGTGTACTCGGGCGTGACGTCGGAGAGCAGTGGCCGCACCCGCGACCACGCGCCGTCCGCGCCGACCAGCAGGCCCGTGACGATCGTGCTGCCGTCACCGAACGCCACCTCGTGGCGGCCCTCGCCGAGAGCACGGGCGGCGGTGACCTTGTGCCCCCACCGGACGGTGCCGTCGGGCAGCGAGTCGAGCAGGACCTGCCGCAGGTCGGCGCGCTGCACCTCGGGGCGTCCGCCCGTGCCGTCGTCGGCCTTGTCGAGCAGGACGGTGCCGTCCCGGTCGAGGATCCGCATCGCCTGGCGGCCCTCCAGGACGACGGCGCGGAACTCGTCCATCAGGCCGGCGGCGTCGAGGGCGAGCTGCCCGTTGTAGTCGTGGATGTCGAGCATCCCGCCCTGCGTACGCGCCGTCGGGGAGGCCTCGGCCTCGTAGACCGTGGCCGGGATGCCGTGAACGTGCAGGACGCGGGCGAGCGTGAGTCCGCCGAGTCCGGCGCCGATGATCGTGATGTGGGTGTCCATGATTGGCTCCTCGGGTTCGAGCCGCCCGGTGGCTTCCGGCGGCCGTCTCCGGAAACTTCGCAGACCCCGCCCTCAGGCGACCGGCAGCCGGCCCACACCCGACCGGCAGCCGACCGACAGCCCTCCGTCATCCGACCGTCACCGCGCACCCGCCAGGACGCCCTCAGCCCGCGACGACCGCGTCCCACTGGCGCCGGGTCGGACCGTCGTGCTTCGGCGAGAAGTCCGGGTTCGCGTCCAGCCAGGCGGTGACGTGCCGGTCCACCTCGTCGGTGCCGTAGGCGTCGCCGGCCGGTCGCAGGAGATGGCGTACCTGGGCCCGGGCCCTCATGACGACGGGATCGTCGAAGGCGCAGGCGGCCACCGCGGCGGCCCGCAGGTCCGGGGGCGGCGCGTTCTCGGCGAGGCGTTGCTCGTTGACGCGGTCGGCCGCCACCTGGTCGTCGAACCACGGGCGCAGGACCTGCCTCGTCCAGGCGTGGTAGTCGGCGGGGTCCTCGGCGATCCGGTCGACATGGGTGGCGAGGTACTGGGCGGCGCGCAGGCAGAGGGCCGCACCGTGGCCCAGGGTGGGGTTGGTGTGGACGAGGCTGTCCCCGGCGTTGACCAGACCGGTGACGACGGGTCCGTCGTCGTCGCTGAGGGACGTCCAGCGGTTGTCCAGGCCGGCCATCGCCAGGACGGCCGACTGCGGCTCGGGGTCCAGGTCGAGCCAGGCGGCGGTGGCGGGGAAGCGGCGGGCGGCGGCCTCGAACACGGCGGGGTCGGTGAGCGCGCCGCGGGTCGGATCGCCCGTGGAGAGCACCAGGTTCACCGCGAAGGTGTCGTTGTCGGACGGGAAGACACCGGCGAGCGCGAACGGTGCGGCCGAACCGTTGGCCACCCGCCCGGGGTGGCGCGGGCCGTCCGCCCGCAGGCGGTACCAGCGGCACAGGTAGGCGATCCCGGTGCGGTGGCTGTCGACCACGGGCGGACGGCAGCCGGCCTCGACCAGCCAGGCGGGCACCGGCGAGCGACGGCCGGACGCGTCGACGACGAGGTCGGCCCCGTGCGCTTCCGCGCCCACCCGCACGCCGGTGACCCGGGCTGGGCGGCCCTCCTCGACGGTGAGGGCGCTCACCCGGCAGCCCCGCCGCACGTCGACGGTGCGTTCCCGCTGCACGGCCGCGGTCAGGGCGGCCTCCAGCACGATGCGCCGGGTGCGCAGGGTCACCAGGTCCTCGTCGCCGTCGCGATGCGGCGGATGCTCGCCGAACCAGTCGAACTCGTGGTACTCCCGGGCTCCGCGCGCCAGCAGGTCCGCGTAGACGTCGGGGGCCTCGGTGCGCAGCACGGCGCGGACGGGCGCGAGGAGCGAGTGGGGCTGGACGGCCTGCGGTATGCGGGGCCTGGCCCAGTGGAAGAAGTCGCGGTCCAGATCCTCTCCGGCCTGTCGCGCGTCCTGCTCGAACACGGTGACCGCATGGCCCCGCCGCCCCAGCATCAGCGCCGTCCCCAGCCCGCCGATGCCCCCACCGATCACCGCAACCCGCGCCACAGAGCTTCCCTTCGCGTCGTGTTGCGAAACGATCTTACTGCTTGATGATCTCCGTTCGACGACCGGCGCCCTCCCCCGCGGCCCGGAGAGCGGGCCGCGGGGGAGGGCGCCGGGACGGGTGCGGGGGGACGACCGCGGGGCGGACCGAGTCGCACGGCGCGCGCCGGACCGCGAAGCCCGCTGGGGCGCACCGGTGCGCCCCAGCGGGAGATCCGACGGATCAGCGCGTGCAGCTGATCGCGGCGTTGGCCCCGTAGTAGCCGGGGGCGAGCCGGTAGGAGTCGGCGTAGAGCAGCACGCACTGCTCGTTGAGGAATCCGCTGATCAACGCGCTCCGGCGGGCCGTCTTCTCGGCCTCCCGCTTGGCCTCCTTGGGGCTGTTCTCGTAGGCGGAGCCGGTGAAGTTCCGCGTCTCCTGAACGCGGGCGTCGGCGTGCGCGACGGTCGGCGCGAGCACGGCGAGGCCCGCGAGAACGACGGCAGCCCCACTCCGGGCGAGCATCGAGGTCATGTCGGTATCTCCTTCTGGGTGGACATCGGTGGGGTTCAGCGCTGGCAGAACAGGCTGGCGACGGCGGCGTACACGCCGCCGCCGACCGACCGGACGTCGGTGGCGCGGACGTGGCACTGGCTCGCCTGCCAGCCGGCCGACTGGGCGACCGCGCGGGCCGTGCGGACCGCGCCGTCCACCGCCTGGGACGGCGAGGTGCCGACCCCGTTGCCGGTGAACGTCCTGACCTCGGACAGGCCGTCGGGGTTCGCGTACGCGCCTCCCGCGACGGCCTCGGCTCCGGCCGGGGCCGCCTGGGCGGACGCGGTTCCTGCGGCGAGGCACGCCGAGGCGGCGAGGGCCACGGCGAGGGGACGGAGACGGAACGCGGACGAGCGGCCCACGGGAACTCCTCGGTCGTCGGTTCGGCGGTCACGGGAACGGTCGACGCGCACGGCCCCGGCCGGTGTCGGCTCCGCGGTACGGGCCGGGTCCCTCCTGCGTCCGGGCCGGTCTGCCAAGGACACACCGGCCGTGGCCCCCGTCCGTCCCCCACGTCCGCCGGCCGCCGTCACCGCGCCGCGGACCGTCTTCGGCCATCTCATCCGGGTTCTCATCCGGGTCTCTCCTCTCACTTGCGTCCTTCGGCCACCACCCCCGCGTGAAGGCCCCTCGACACAGGAGCGGGTTCGCGGCGCCGGTCGTGCGGTGGTGGCCCTGACCGCACGCTAGTTCCGCACGTCGGGCGCCCGTCAGCCACCCGTTCGGGGGGCTTGCCGATCGACCGGCCGTCTACAACGCCACCCGCACCCGCGAAGCAACTTGACGGCGTGTCACTCCCGGCGCGAAGGCTCACCGGAGGTACGGTGCGTCAAGCAACGAACCCGGCACGACAGGGGGTGTTCGTGGGCGGCTCCGGGGGGAACGGCTCGCAGACGCTGGAGGAGCTACGGGGGGCGGTGGCCGCCCATCGGCTGGTCAACCTGACCGGCCCGCTCGGGGTCGGGAAGTCCCGACTGGCAGCACGACTGGACGACACGACAAGAATCGACCTCGACCTGCCCCGCGCGCTGTCCGTGCTGCGCCGGGCTCTGGCCGACCCGGCCACCGCACGCCGCACGCTGGTGATCGACGGCGTCGACGGCCGGCAGCGGCGGGAGGCGGTGAGCGCCGCACTGGACGAGGACACGGGCGCCCGGCGCCCGAGCCTGGTCGTCGTCAGCCGCCGGCCGGTCCTGGCCGATCCGCGCTGGGCACACCCCCACATCGCCGCCCTCGCCCTGCCACCGGCCTGCGACGGGCTCATCACCACCATGGCGGCGGCCGTCGAGTCCCAGGAAGGACGGGCACTGGCCGTTCGACTCGCGGGCGGCATCCCGCTGCTGGCGGACGCCGCCTGCCGCGCCCTGGCCTGCTCCCCGCCGCCGGCATCCCCCGGTGCGATCGCCGACCAGCTCGCCGAGGTGATCCTGGAGCGCGTCGGCCGCGAACTGCCCGGCCTGCGATGGCGACACGCACTGCGGACACTCGCCACCGTCCGGGCCGCGGACGAGGAGCTCCTCCCGGGAGGTCCCGACCAGTTCACCCGGCTCGCCGCGCTCAGCATCGTCGAGCGCGGCGCCCTCGGACTGCGGATCACCGAGCCGTACCGAACGATCCTCGAACTCGCCTACCGCTGGCGCCGGCCGCAAGCACACGAGAGTGCCCGCAGCCACGCCCGCGACTACCGCCTCACCCTCCTCGGCCGCGCCCACCACGGCCGCGAGCGCGCCGAGCTCGCCGACCACGGGCTCTTCCTCACCGGCCATCCGCTGCTGCGCCGCGAACTCTTCCCCGCCGGCGAACGCACCGTGGGCTTCCGCACCGCCCTCGCCACGGACGGCGACGACATCGCCCGGCTGATGCACGAGTGGGCCCTCCACAGCGGCTTCGACCCGCGCCGCTGCGAACGCCTCACCGAACGGTGGGCCGCCGACGACGTCTCCGCCTTCCACCTCGCCCTCGACCGCGACGGCCGGGCGATCGGGGTGGCCAATCTGATGCCGATCGGCGCCCGCACGGCCGACGGCGTGGAACCGCTGCTCCAGCAGCACAGCGGAACCCTGACCGGCGGCGGGCTGTTCCTCGGCGCCGCGCACTGCCGCGACCCGGCCGCGCGCGCCCACCTCCTGCGCCACGTCCTACGGCAGGGCGTCGAAGCCGGACGCCTGGTCGTCTCGACCGCGAGCCCCGACTACCAGAACCTGATCCGCGGCCTCGGTTTCCGTGGGCACGGCGGAATCCGTGACGACGTCTACCGCTGCGGCCGGAACCCGGAAGTCTTCAGCAACGACCTGGCGGCCACCGCCCTGCCGGACTGGCTCGGCCGGATCGCCAGGGGTGACGCGCCCGCGCCGGGACCCGGCCCGTCCGGCACACCGCGCTTGTCCCCCAAGGAACTTCGCATCCTGCTCGACTACACGTCGGGCATGACGCTGGACTCCGCGGCCCGCCGCGCCGGCATCACCCCGAACACGGCCAAGGACTACCTCGGCAGGGTCAAGGCCAAGTACCGGGCGGCGGGGCGGCCCACCCACACCAAGATCGACCTCGCCCGGAGAGTCCGCGAGGACCGACTCGACCACTCCTGATCCGGGCGCCTGACCGAGAAGCGGTCACGTCGTGCGGGAGACGGCTGAGGATCGGGGCGAGTCGGCGGGTCCCGAGGATGGTCATCGACCACTTCACCATGGCCTCGTGGTGTTCGGGCAGCCGCTCGTAGTCGCGGACACAGCCTGGACCCGTTCCGGGCTCACCTACCCTCAAGCCGTTCATGGAGCTCCTCGGCGAATCGTGTCCGGTAGACGCCGTGGACGATGGCCCCGGGAGACTGGTAGCCCCGGTGCTCAGGGTCCGAGACATCCTCGTCCCACGGCTCCGTGCCTTCGGGAAGCAACGGAGCACGGCCCAGATACATCTGAGCGACTTCTTCCAGCCGTAGTTCACCCGCCACCACCGAGCTCCACAGCCCGTGGCCCTGCCCGACGACCCACAGGCACAGATCCTCGGTGCTGTCCTCGGACCAGACGTCCCCGTCCACGCTCAGACCTTCCGAGAAGTCGGCCAGCGACTCCGCCGCGGACTCGTACGCGAGCGCGAAGGCTTCGAGCACCTCCCGCGAGGGGGACTCCAACCACAGCTCCAGGGCAGACAGACGCGGTCGTGCCGCTTCCAGGACCTCCCAGAACCAATCAGGAACATGATCCGGTCCCATCGCGGCTCCTGGGTCGACGGCTGCGGTACTCGCCCGACCGTACAGCGCGATGGAGTTCCCCGGACACTCCCGGACCTCGTCGTCGGCGAACGGCGCCGGCCACCTGCACCGTTACCGGTTCTACAGGCAGGCACCGAGACGGCCTGGTCACCGGCATCTCCCGCAGCAGGGCCGGACATGCGACGCCCGGCCGCCGGTGAAGGGACGTCACGCCGGCCGGGCTCTGAGCCGTGGCGGGACGGGCCCGGACGGCGAGAGGGGGGAAACCCGCCGCCCGGACCACGCTGTGCCCACCCGGACCCTCTCCTCACCCCGATCCGCGCGGACAAACCTCCGGATTCGCCGACCGGCCGTGCAGGACACCCGGCCGCGGCGAAGACGGCTGCACCCACCGGCCCGGCCCGGTCGGGCCGACCGGGCCGGGCCGAAATCCGGCGAGGACGGCGCTACTTGCTCTCCAGCCTCCCCAGCGGGTCGGCGCTCTCCGCCAACGCGGCGGCCGCCGTCCGCCAGGCCGCGTCCCCGGGGTGGAGGGCACTGCGCAGGAAGGCGGTCGTGAGCTGCTGGACCAGAGCGACCCGGGCCGGGCTCTCGTCGGTGGTCTCGGCGACCTCGTACCCGGGGATGCCCCCGAGCGAGTGCTCCGCCCCGAACAGGGTGAGCAGGCTCTTGCGCCCCGGGCTGCGGGTGTACGGGTCGGTGGACCAGTCCGGTCCGCGCGTGGACAGGTGGGACTGGTCGCGGTCGCCGACGACGATGAGGGCCGGTGCGGCCATGGCGTCGAAGGACGGCCGCATGAAGGGGAAGTGCTCGGCGGCGAAGGGGACCAAGTCGTCCCCCAGGCCGGCCGGTGCCAGCAGCACACCTGCCGTGACGCGGGCGTCCGTCATGTCCTCGCCGGGGACGCCGTCGGGGTCCAGGACGCGCGCGCCCAGCAGTGTGCTCGCCGTCTGGGCTCCCCAGGAATGGCCGGCCACGGCGATGCGGCCGTGGTCGACGCGCCCGCCGAGGCCCGGCACGGCGGCCTCCAGCACCTGGAGCCCGTCCATGACGCGGGTGAGGTCCTCGACGCGCAGGCGCCAGATCCTCGGCGTGCGCGGGTCCTCGGCCGGCAGACCCAGCGTCCGGGAGTCGAGGTGGGTGGGCTGGACGACGACGAAGCCCTGGGCCGCCCAGTGGTCCGCCAGCGGGGCGTAGCCGTCCATCGACCAGCCGAAGCCGTGCGAGAAGAGGACGACGGGCAGATCGCTGCCGGTCACGGGCGCGGACACACGGACCTGGAGGTCGTCACCGCGGCCCGGGGCGGGCAGGACGAGCGGTTTCGCGGACAACACCACGGCGGGCGCACCGGTGGCGGTGGAGTCGGACATGGAAGGACCTTCCGTTCGGACTTCTCGCAACGTGGGGTTCGGTTGGGCCCTGGCAGTTGGTCGCACCGCGGGCCGGGCCGGTCGGGGAGCCGTTTCGCGCGCGGCCGCGTCGGCAGCGGTGTCGGCGCAGCGGGTGTCGGTGGCAGCGTCCCGTCACGTCCGGGCGGAGCGCGAGCGCGGCGGACGGCTTGGTCGCCGGCCTCCGGGTCTGCCATCATGAGCAAAACGGAACCTCGTTCCGCAAACGATACGGAACGTCGTTCCGTATCGCAAGGCTCACGAGAGGAACGCCACGGTGGGTGACAGCGGCCAGGGCACCGGAACCACACCCGAGTCGAAGCGCAAGGACGTCCGGCGCAACCAGAAGACCCTGCTGGACGCGGCCGCCGCGGTCTTCCTCACCTCGGGCGTGGACGCACCCGTACGCGACATCGCCGCCGAGGCCGGCGTCGGAACAGGCACGATCTACCGGCACTTCCCCACCCGGGCGGACCTGGTCATCGCCGTCTACCGCCACCAGGTCGAAGCCTGTGCGGAAGCCGGGCCGGCGCTGCTCGCGGCGGGCCCGACCCCGCACGCCGCCCTCGGACGGTGGCTCGACCTCTTCGTCGACTTCCTCGTCACCAAACACGGCCTGGCAGCCGCACTCCAGAACGACACCAGCGGCTTCGAGGCACTGCACGCCTACTTCCTCGACCGCCTGCTGCCGGCGTGCACCCAGCTCCTCGACGCAGCCGTCGCCGACGGAGAGATCTCCGACGACCTCGACGCCTACCAGCTCATGCGCGGCATCGGGAACCTCTGCATCGGCGCCGACAGCGACCCCCGCTACGACGCGCGCCCGCTGGTCGCGCTCCTCGTCGCAGGGCTGCGCCGCCCGCACTGACGACGGCGTCCGCCCACGGCCGTGCGGGGTCGAGGCACGGTCGCGACGGTGGACGACGTTTCAGGCAAGAGCACTCCGGGGAACGCGATCAAGGGCATGACCGAGCGTCAGACCGAGCGCCCCACCGAAATGTTCCCGGCACGCAGCTTTTCCGGAACGAGAGTGAAAAACACCCAACCCGGCGCACCGGTCACCCCCTTCGCCCGGCGGACCGGGCCCGACCCCGCCGGGAAGACCTCGACACCACCCCGCCCACGCACACTGCGCTCGACACCGCAGGAGAACAGCCTTACCGCGCGCGAACCGGACCACACTGTGATCCACCTCACATTCCGGCGGCGCGCCTCACTGGTTATCGTGCTCTCAACGAAGCGCCCGTCGATTACCGGTGACCCTCATCCCGGATTTCTTCCGGACAGACCGATCTTCTACGAACACCCGCCTCAATCGCCACCCACGGTGGGCCGTCGGACTTTCTTCCGGTATTCGTCAGACACCGTTTCGCCACTGGCCAGGTGGCCTCGGAATCCTTGGAAACCTCGGAATCCCACTCCTCACACCCGCGGAGGGAGAACGCCCGGAAAAGAACGTCGTACCGGTCGGCATTTTCCGCCGGCCCCGTCCACCGAGGTTTCCCGCATGCTCCTGCGACCACGGGCGGCGCCCGGACGTCGATCGCGGGACACCTCGTCGATTCGGCGTCCACCGCGACCCCGTGAAGGATCACCCGCCGTGCCGGACCGCGAGCCGTCCGAGCCGTCGATCGGGCCGTGACTCCCGCTCCGACCGCACGACACCGGCACCGGCACCGGCACCGTTGGCAAGGAGACGTCTCATGAGCAGCGAAGACCGCGGCATTCGGTTCCCGCAACCGGCCCGCTCCCGCAAATGCGACCGGCGCACGTACGTGCTCGACACCAGCGTGCTCCTGGCGGACCCTCTCGCCATGACCCGCTTCGAGGAGCACGAGGTCGTTCTCCCGGTGGTCGTGGTCACCGAGCTGGAAGCCAAGCGGCACCACCCCGAACTGGGCTACTTCGCCCGC
>NZ_JAQYWW010000704.1:0-4720 GCF_036322525.1 Streptomyces sp. BE20
CGGCGTCACACCCCACGAACGGACCAGCGCCAGCAGCGCCACCTCCACCGCGAAGATCGCCGGCTGCGCCGAACCCGTCCGGTCCAGCGACTCCGCGTCCAGCCCGTGCAGCCTCAGCCCCAGCGCCTCGCACGCCTCGTCGTAGGCGGTCGCGAACACCGGGAACGCCTCCGACAACCCGCGGCCCATCCCGACCCGCTGCGACCCCTGACCGGTGAACACCACCGCCAGCCGGCCCTCGACCGCCGTGCCCCGCACCACCGCGTCGCCCAGCAGCACGGCCCGCGGCTCCTGAACCGGCCGCGAGGGCAGGGCCACCCCGATGTCCGACGGCTCAGCGGTCAGCGACCGCTCCCGCCGGACCTGGGCCTCCAGCGAATCGGCGGAACGTGCGGTCACCACCAGCGGCACCACCGGCAGCGGGGTCGCCACCACCGGCTCGCCCGCCGGCACCGGCGCGGGTGCCTCCTCCACGATCACGTGCGCGTTGGTCCCGCTGATCCCGAAGGACGACACACCGGCACGGCGGGGCCGCTCGCCCGCCGGCCAGGGCCGTGCCTCCGTCAGCAGCTCCACCGACCCGGCAGACCAATCGACCTGGGACGACGGCGCGTCCACGTGCAGCGTCCGGGGAAGGACCCCGTGCCGCATCGACTGCACCATCTTGATGATCCCGGCGACACCGGCCGCCGCCTGCGTGTGCCCGATGTTCGACTTCAGCGACCCCAGGCGGAGCGGCTCGCCGCCGGCCCGGTCCTGGCCGTACGTCGCCAGCAGCGCCTGGGCCTCGATCGGGTCGCCCAGCCGGGTCCCCGTGCCGTGCGCCTCCACCGCGTCCACGTCGGCCGGGGAGAGACCGGCCGACACCAGGGCCTGGAGGATGGCGCGCTGCTGGGCGCCGCCGTTCGGCGCGGTCAGGCCGTTGGACGCGCCGTCCTGGTTGACCGCGCTGCCCCGGATCACCGCGAGGACGGGGTGCCCCAGGCGCTGCGCGTCCGAGAGGCGCTCGACCAGCAGCATGCCGACGCCCTCGCCCCAGCCGGTGCCGTCCGCGCCCTCGGCGAAGGACTTGCACCGGCCGTCGGCGGCGAGACCGCCCTGCTTGGCGAACTGGCCGAAGGAGTCCGGGGTCGACATGACCGCCACGCCGCCGGTGAGTGCGATCGAGCACTCCCGGCTGCGCAGGGCGCGACAGGCCAGGTGCAGGGCGACCAGCGAGGAGGAGCAGGCGGTGTCGACCGTGACCGCCGGGCCCTCCAGGCCGAACGTGTAGGCCAGCCGGCCGGAGAGGACGGCCGGGGCGGTGCCGGTGAGCAGGTGGCCGAGGACGCCGTCGGGAAGGTCCTCGACGTACGAGCTGTACCCCAGGTAGCTGCCGCCGACGAAGACGCCGGCCTGGGTGCCGCGCAGCGTCGCCGGGTCGATCCGGGCGTTCTCGAAGGTCTCCCAGGCCACTTCGAGCAGGACCCGCTGCTGCGGGTCCATCGCCAGCGCCTCGCGCGGGCTGATCCCGAAGAACGCGGGGTCGAAGTCGCCGGCGTCGTGGAGGAAACCGCCGGTGCGGACGTCGTCCTCGGCCGCCGCGGCCGGGGCGAACCAGCCCTCCCAGCCCCGGTCCGTGGGAAACCCGGAGACGGCGTCCCGGCCCTCGTCCACCAAGGCCCAGAGGTCCTCGGGGGAGGACACCCCGCCGGGGTACCGGCACCCCATCGCCACGACGGCGATCGGCTCCTGTTCCGCGGATTCCAGCTCGGTGAGGCGCCGGCGGGTCTGGGCCAGGTCCGCGCTCACCAACTTGAGGTAATCGCGAAGGGTTTCCTCAGTTGCCATTCAGCTTCACCTCTGCGGATGACCGAACGCACGTCGAATCGAGCGACGTCCGAAATCGAAGGCCTCGAAAAGCAGCCCGACGCTGAGGCTAGGAGCTCCGGATTGCCACCCGGAACCCCTAGCGCTCCCCTAGGGGCCTGCCCGCTCAGGCCCGTCCGAGCTGCGAGTCGATGAACTTCAGCAGGTCGTCGTCGGAATCCCCGGAGGGCGTCCCCGGCGCCGCCGCGGACGCCTCGGAACCCCCCGCGTCCAGCAGGGACAGCAGCGAACGGAGTTTGATCCGCAGCTTGGTCCCGGTGATCGTGTCCGGGGTGGATCCGGTGAGCCGCTGCTCTATGCCGTCGAGTTCGTCGAGGACCGAACGGGAATTGTCCGGAACCATGTGAATTCGCAGATACGTCGCGAGTGCGGCGGGCGTGGGATGGTCGAAGACCAGTGTCGCCGGGCACCGCAACCCGGTCGACGCATTCACCCGGTTGCGCAGCTCGACGGCCGTGACCGAGTCGAATCCGATTTCCCGGAAAGCACGGTCCGGCGGAATCCTGTCGGCGCGGGAAATGCCGATGACGGCCGCGATGTGTCCCCACAGCAGGTCGACCAGTTCGCGCTCGGCGTCCTCGGGCGGCAGGGCGGCCAGGCGGTCGCGGAGCGCGGCGGCGGCGTCGGTGTCCTCGGGCCGGTCCGGGCCGCGGTCGGCGGCGGCCTCCAGCTCGCTCAGGAGGCGGCCGGTCCGGGCCAGGCCGAACGCCGGCAGGAACCGGGCCCAGTCGACGTCCGCGACGACCAGCGACGCCGGTGCGGCGGCCAGTTCGGCCACCGCCCGGCCGGGGTCCAGCGGCCGGATGCCGAGCCGGAGCAGCGAGCCGTCCGCCGCCGCCGTGGCGGCGATCCCGCCGCCCGCCCACGGTGACCAGGCGACGGCCGTGGCCGGCCGGCCCTGGGCGCGGCGCCGGTCGGCGAACGCGTCGAGGAAGGCGTCGGCGGCCGCGTAGGCGGGGTGCCGGGCGGTGCCCCAGACGCCGGCCACGGACGTGAAGACGACGAACGCGTCCAGCTCGGTGCCGGCCAGGAGCTCGTCCAGGAGGAGCGCCCCGGTGACGCGGGCGCCCGTCACGGCCGCGGTCTCGGCCGCTGTCAGGTCGGCGACGGGGGTGTCCTGGGCGACGCCCGCCGCGTGCACGACGGCGCTGAGGTCGGCGGGGAGGCCGGCGACGAGCGAGTCCACCTGCTCCCGGACGGTGAGGTCGCAGGCGACGACGGTCACCTGCGCGCCGGTCTCGGCGAGTTCCGCGCGGAGGGCTTCGGCTCCGGGGGCGTCCGGGCCCCGGAGCCCGGCCAGGACCACGCCGGTCGCGCCGTTGCGGACGGCCCAGCGGGCGGTGTGCCCGCCGAGCGCGCCGGTGCCGCCGGTGATCAGGACGGTTCCGCGCGGACGCCAGCCGGCTTCGGCCGTCGCCGGGGCGGGCCGCAGGCGGCGGCCCCAGGGCTGCCCGTCGCGGAGCGCGATCTGGTCCTCGCCGCCCGTCGTGGCGAGGACCGCGGCGAGCCCGTCGGCGGCGGGGCCCGTCGCGGTGAGCCCGTCGGCGCCGGCCTCGGGCAGGTCGACCAGGCCGCCCCACCGGCCGGGGTGTTCGAGTGCGGCGACCCGGCCGAGGCCCCAGACCTGGGCCTGCGCGAGGCTGCGCACCGGTTCGCCGCCGACGGCGACGGCGCCGCTGGTGACGATCCACAGCGGGGCGTCCACGCCGTCCAGCATCTGCACCAGGGAGACGGTGTCCGCGAGGCCGCGCGGTACGGCCGGGTGGTCGGGATGCTGGCGCTCGTCGAGCGCCAGCAGGGACACGACGCCCGTGGTCCCGCCGGGCGGGACGTCGTCGCCCGCGCCGGCGGTCACCACGTCCGCACCGGCCGAGACCAGGTGCGCCGTGACGGCCGCCACGAGCGGGTGGGGTACGGCGGGTGCGACGACCAGCCAGCGGCCGGTGAGGCGGGCACCGGCGCCGGGCGTCACGGGGGCCCAGCCGACGCTGTGGCGCAGGCCCGTGTCCCGGGTGAGGGGCTCGCCCGCGTGGTCCGGCGAGAGCCAGTAGCGGCGGTGCTGGAAGGGGTAGGTGGGCAGGTCGGGCAGGCGGCGGCCGTCGGTGGGCCAGGCCCGCCAGTCGACCTCGATCCCGCGGACCCACGCCTCGCCGAGCGCGCGGATCTGCCCGGCCGGGCCGTCCTCGCCCCGGCGGAGCGTCGCCCAGATCCCGGCGTCGGGGGCGCACTGCTCTAGGGCCATGGTGAGCACCGGGTGCCCGGAGACCTCGGCGAACAGCCGGAAGCCGTTCGCCGCCAGATTCTCCACGACCGGCGCGAAGCGGACCTGTTCCCGCAGGTTCGACCACCAGTAGGCGGCGTCCACCGGTTCGGTGACCTGCTCCCCCGTCACCGTCGAGTACCACGGGATGCGCGGCGCCGCGCCGCGCACCTCGCCCAGTACGGCCGACACGGCCTCACGCGCGGGCTCCACCTGCGGCGAGTGCGACGCGTACCCGACGCCGACCAGCCGGGCCCGGACTGCGCGGCTCTCGCACCAGGGCACGAACGCCTCGACGAGCGGCCGCTCGCCCGCCACCACCACCTGCGACGGGGAGTTCACGGCGGCCACCACCAGGCCGGCCCACTCCGGGCCCGCCAGCCAGTCCGCGACGTCGTCGGGCGTGGCGCCGACCGAGGCCATGCCGCCGTGCCCGTCCAGTCCGACCAGCGCCCCGGAACGCGCCGCGACCACCCGCGCCCCGTCCTCCACCGTGAGCGCCCCCGCCACCACCGCGGCCACCACCTCACCCTGCGAATGACCCACCACCGCGGCGGGAACCACCCCGAACGACTCCCACCACGCCGTGAG
>NZ_JAQYWW010000705.1:0-315 GCF_036322525.1 Streptomyces sp. BE20
CTGAGCAAGGCCGCACTCGGCGGCATCAGCGGCATCCTGCTCTGGTCGTACGCCGCCGGTCAGATGATCAACGGCAACCTCGCCGACAAGTTCGGCGGCCTGCGCCTGATCACCGCCGGCGCCATCCTGTCCACCATCCTCAACTGGTGCACGAGCTTCTCCGTCGGCTCCTGGACGCTCAGCTTCCTGTGGGGCGCCAACGGGTTCGCGCAGTCCCTCGGCTGGCCCTCCGGCGGCCGGGTCATCTCCAACTGGTGGGGCCCCCGCGAGCGGGGCAAGAGCTTCGGCTTCTACACCTTCGCCGCCGGCATGGCC
>NZ_JAQYWW010000706.1:0-349 GCF_036322525.1 Streptomyces sp. BE20
GGCGTCAAGCAGAAGAAGACACCTGCGTTTTGTACGAACGAAGAGCCGGAATATGAGCTGAATAAGTCTGGTAAGCTGTAAACACGAAAGAACGAAGCGCCCGGAGGGACGGTGTGAAAGCCGCCTGAAGGATGTGTCCGTTCCTTGAGAACTCATCAGCGTGACATAAGTCATCGCCAGATATGTTGACATCCCCGGCCTCGGACTTGTTGCGGGGTTCGTTCTGCGAATCGGGCCAGCGCCCCGGCCCGCGCAACCGCTACACCTCCCCCCCCAAGGCCCCCCTCACACCCACCGCACCCAACACCAAACAACCATAACCAACCACCCCCCCCCCCCCCCCCCCCCC
>NZ_JAQYWW010000707.1:0-1549 GCF_036322525.1 Streptomyces sp. BE20
CCCTGCGAGAGGCCCGCGACCAGATCGTGGCCCTCAAGGAGGAAGTGGACCGGCTGGCACAGCCCCCGGCCGGATTCGGTGTCTTCCTCAGCCAGAACGAGGACGGCACCGCCGACATCTTCACCGGTGGCCGCAAGCTCCGCGTGAACGTCAGCCCCAACGTCGAGCTCGACGAGCTGCGGCGCGGCCAGGAAGTGATGCTCAACGAGGCCCTCAACATCGTGGACGCGATGGCCTTCGAGAGCATCGGCGACCTGGTCACCCTCAAGGAGGTCCTGGAGGACGGCGAGCGGGCCCTGGTCGTCGGCCACACCGACGAGGAGCGGGTGGTGCGCCTGGCCGAACCGCTGCGCGAGATCACCCTCCGGGCGGGGGACGCCCTCCTGCTGGAACCCCGTTCCGGCTACGTCTACGAGGTCGTGCCGAAGTCCGAGGTCGAGGAGCTCGTCCTCGAGGAGGTCCCGGACATCGACTACCGCCAGATCGGCGGCCTCGCCAACCAGATCGAACTGATCCGGGACGCGGTCGAGCTGCCGTACCTGCACGCCGACCTCTTCAAGGAGTACGAGCTGCGCCCGCCCAAGGGCGTGCTGCTCTACGGCCCGCCCGGCTGCGGCAAGACGCTGATCGCCAAGGCCGTGGCGAACTCGCTGGCCAAGAAGGTCGCCGAGGTCACCGGCCGGCCCCAGGGGAAGAGCTACTTCCTCAACATCAAGGGCCCCGAGCTGCTCAACAAGTACGTCGGCGAGACCGAGCGGCAGATCCGCCTGGTCTTCCAGCGGGCCCGGGAGAAGGCGAGCGAGGGCACCCCCGTCATCGTCTTCTTCGACGAGATGGAGTCGCTGTTCCGCACCCGCGGTTCCGGTGTCAGCTCGGACGTGGAGAACACCATCGTCCCGCAGCTGCTCGCCGAGATCGACGGCGTGGAGGGCCTGGAGAACGTCATCGTCATCGGCGCCTCGAACCGCGAGGACATGATCGACCCGGCGATCCTGCGGCCCGGCCGCCTGGACGTCAAGATCAAGATCGAGCGCCCGGACGCCGAGGCCGCGAAGGACATCTTCTCCAAGTACCTCAAGGGCTCGCTGCCGTTCCACCCGGACGACCTCAAGGAGCACGACGGCTCCGTGGGCGCCACGGTGGAGGCGATGATCCAGTCGGTGGTGGAGCGGATGTACTCCGAGACGGAGGAGAACCGCTTCCTGGAGGTCACCTACGCCAACGGTGACAAGGAGGTCCTGTACTTCAAGGACTTCAACTCCGGCGCGATGATCCAGAACATCGTCGACCGGGCGAAGAAGATGGCCATCAAGGCCTTCCTCGACCACGGTCAGCGGGGTCTGCGCGTCGCCCACCTGCTCAACGCCTGCGTGGACGAGTTCAAGGAGAACGAGGACCTGCCGAACACCACCAACCCGGACGACTGGGCCCGGATCTCCGGCAAGAAGGGCGAGCGGATCGTCTTCATCCGGACCCTGGTCACCGGGAAGCAGGGTGCCGAGTCCGGCCGCTCGATCGACACTGTCGCCAACACCGGGCAGTACCTGTA
>NZ_JAQYWW010000708.1:0-287 GCF_036322525.1 Streptomyces sp. BE20
CCCCCCGCCCCCCCGACGCCCCAGCGCGCCGACGCCCGCCACCTCGTCTCCCCCGTCAAGGAGATGTTGACCTTGGAGGAGACGTGTGCCGTCAAGATCATCTCCCTCTAGGTGACCCCCCGCGGCGGCCTCGCCGTCAACGTCATCGAGTGGGATTATAGAGGGGGGGGGGGGGGGTGGGGGGGGGGGGGTTTGGGGTGGGGGGGTGGGTATTTGTGGTGGGGGGGGGGTTTTGTGGCGTGTGTTTGGTTGGGGGGGGGGGGGGGGGGGGGGGGGGGGGGGGCCCC
>NZ_JAQYWW010000709.1:0-359 GCF_036322525.1 Streptomyces sp. BE20
CCCGCGCGCGCGCGCAGGCCCACGCAGCGGCCCCCGGCACACACCGGGCCGACGGCTGACCCCCGCGGGCGCGCTGACGACGCGTCCCGCGAACTGGCCGGCATGTCCTTCACCGGCTGACCCCCGCGGGCGCGGGGAGGACGGGGAGCGCACCGGCTCAGTGCGGTGCGAGTGCGGCTGACCCCCGCGGGCGCGGGGAGGACATCTGCCGCACTGACCGGAGACGGTCCCCGTCCGGCTGACCCCCGCGGGCGCGGGGAGGACGGTGGAGCTGGACGGCACCGTGCTGCTGGACACGGCTGACCCCCGCGGGCGCGGGGAGGACCCACCCTGCGCCTCGACGCGGTCGAGCAGCGCCG
>NZ_JAQYWW010000710.1:0-1185 GCF_036322525.1 Streptomyces sp. BE20
CGTCTCCAGCAGCAACCGGTGCTGCGGGTCCATCGCCAACGCCTCACGCGGCGAGATCCCGAACACCTCCGGATCGAAGTCCCCCGCGCTGTAGAGGAATCCACCCTCCCGCGTGTACGAGGTACCCGGGTGGTCCGGGTCGGGGTGGTACAGGTTCTCCACGTCCCAGCCACGGTCCTCGGGGAAGAACCCGATCCCGTCCCGCCCGGACGCCACCAGCTCCCACAGGTCCTCCGGCGACGCGACGCCCCCGGGGTAACGGCACGCCATCCCCACGATCGCGATCGGCTCGTCGGCACGGAGCGCACGGACCGTCCGGCCCGTCGCGCCCGTCGCGCCCGCCGGGGCGACGGCGTCGGCCCGTTCGACCGCTCCGGCGAGTTCGGCACCGAGGTGCGCTGCCAGGGCGAGCGTGTTCGGGTAGTCGAAGACCAGCGTGGACGGCAGTCGCAGGCCGGTCACGGCCATCAGGCGGTTGCGCAGGTCGACCGCGATGAGCGAGTCGAAGCCCAGCTCGCTGAAGGCGCGTTCGACCTCGACCGCCTCCGGGCCCGCGTAGTCGAGAACCGCGGCCACGTGGGTCCGGACCAGGTCGAGCACCGCCCGATCGCGCTGCGGCGCCGGCAGGCCGGCCAGCCGCAGGCCCAGGGCGGTGTCGGCCCGCTTGCGGACCGGCACCCGGACCAGGCTCGCCAGCAGCGGGGGCAACAACCCGGCCGCGGCGGCCTCGCGCAGCGGGGCCGTGTCGAGCGCCAGCGGCGCGACGGCCGCCCGGCCCGTACCCAGCGCGGCGTCGAAGGCCGCGAGCCCCTGCTCGGCGGTCAGCGGCAGGATGCCGCCCTGCCGGGCCCGGGCCAGCTCGGCCTCACTGAGCCCGCCGGCCATACCCGCGTCCCACAGGCCCCAGGCCAGCGACGTCGCCGGCACGCCCTGCGCCCGCAGCTCGGTCGCGTAGGCGTCCAGGAAGGCGTTGGCCGCAGAGTAGTTGGCCTGGCCGGCGTTGCCGAAGAGACCGGCCGCCGAAGAGTAGAGGACGAAGGCGCCGAGCGTCCTGCCCTCCGTCGCGGCGGCGAGGTTGCGCGCGGCGTCGACCTTGGAGCGCAGCACCGCGTCGAGGCGCTCGGGCGTCAGATCGGCGAGGAGCGCGTCGTCCAGCACACCGGCGGCGTGGATCACCGCCGTCAC
>NZ_JAQYWW010000711.1:0-272 GCF_036322525.1 Streptomyces sp. BE20
AACGCGCGATCTCCAAGTACAACGCCAAAGGCACCATCGACCGGACCAGCTACAAAGCCACCATCAGCATCGACATCCTGACCACACCAGACCCGTGACAGGAATCCGCAAGCTCTATCTACACGGCATTGGGGCTAGCCCCAATGCCGTGTAGATAGAGCCGTGGGTGGCCGCGTCAAGTCGCCTGAAATGGGACGGAGCTCCTGCTAGAACCGTGTCGACCAAGATCACTGTTCGGTAGGAGCTCCGTTGGGTGCCCAGTCTGTCATCTC
>NZ_JAQYWW010000712.1:0-334 GCF_036322525.1 Streptomyces sp. BE20
GGCCACCGGCGCGATCTGGGAGCGGCTGGTCAAGGGCCAGGCCGCCGCCGGCCCCAACCGCGGCTGCTCCCTCGCCGCGATGCCCGGCGGCGACCTCCCCCAGTGGGCCCACCCCGGCCAGCTCCCCGGCGTCCCCCGCCACCCCCACCACCGCGGCCCCCACCCCGACAACGCACACATCAAACCCACACCCGTCGCCCAGCACCCCCACCCCCCCGACACCGCCCAGCAGCTCACCGCATAGGAGCTCTCACACGGGGACCGGAGTTCAGACGTGGGCTCGTCCGATCCCGCCCTCGACCCGGGGGTCCGGCGCGCGGACGGCACCGCGACC
>NZ_JAQYWW010000713.1:0-316 GCF_036322525.1 Streptomyces sp. BE20
CGCGTAGGCGAGCGGGGCACCGGCGGTGTGGGCGGCGGCGAGCGCGGCGCCGGCGAGCCGCGTGGCAGGTGTGGGGGTGTCGAGGAGGCTGCCCGGGGGGGCTGGGGGGCTGTCTGGTGTTGGCGGGTCGGGGGGGCAGGCTGCGCCTCCCCCCCGGCGGCACCTCGCGCGCGCGGCCGCGGGGCCGGCGGCGCCGCCCCGCGCCCGCCCCCCCCGCCCCGGCCCCCCCCCCCCCCCCCCCCCCCACCGGGCGAACACCAACCCCCCGGACCCCCGCGACCCGCTCACCCCCCCGCACGTCCCCCGCCCCAGCGTC
>NZ_JAQYWW010000714.1:0-258 GCF_036322525.1 Streptomyces sp. BE20
CGGCCAGGGGCGGGCCTCGGTGAGCAGTTCCACGTCCCCGGACGCCCAGTCCACCTGGGGGGTGGGCGCGTCGACGTGCAGCGTGCGGGGCAGCACGCCGTGCCGCATCGCCTGGACCATCTTGATGATGCCGGCCGCCCCGGCCGCCGCCTGGGTGTGCCCGAGGTTCGACTTGATCGACCCGAGCCAGAGCGGGTCGCCGCCGTCCCGGTCCCGCCCGTACGTCGCCAGCAGCGCCTGGGCCTCGATCGGGTCGCC
>NZ_JAQYWW010000715.1:0-9337 GCF_036322525.1 Streptomyces sp. BE20
AGTAGTACCGACCGACCTTGATCACACCGCCGCCGTGGGCGTGCAGCGGATTGCCCGCGGTGTCCGCGAACTGGGTCCCGTTGACGACGGTCACGGCGGCCGCCTCGGCCTGCCCGGCGCCCTGGACCAGGGAGACGCACACGGCCAGGACGGCACCGCCGACAGCCGTTCTCAAACGCAGCATTTCGACTTTTGCCTTTCGTCGGCCGATGCGCCTGCGGGCCGCCCGCGGGCACGGCGGCGGCGCCGGCCGAGGGGATCGGCCGTACGCCGGGTGGCCGTGCCGGACTGCCGTCCGTCCGAGGCGGCATGCGGGAGGCGGTCGCGGGCGCATCGTGGGTGGGGGGTGGCCCGAATGGCCGGCGACAGCACGTCCGTTGCTGATGTTCGCGCAAACAATCGGGGTGAGGGAGAGTTTTGGAGGGCTGTTCGGTTGTGTCAAGGGTTCTGTCCGATTCGCCGATGAGTGAGCCTTTTGGGCACGGAATCATCACCTCGGCTCTACGCTCCAACTAACCTCCCTCATCGTTTGGTTACTCCATTCACCCGATTCGCGCAGTGTGGTCCGGCCCGATCCTCCGCCCTGTCGTCCTCTGTTGATTTACGTGCTGGTGAGCAGCCGGCAGGACGCGCACACGCAGCGCGGGGGCCGCCGTCGGAGGGGGCGTGGCGGCGGAGTGGGGACGTGCCGACGTACGCGCCGGAGCGGTGCCCGCGCAGGACTGCGGCCTGGCCGGGCGGACAGGAGCGGACAGAATCGGACAGTCATATCCGCTGCCGGGCATGGAGAGTGGACACTGCCCGACGCGAAGCTGTGCGCCATGAACCTTGGACGCACGCAGGACCGGGCAGTCCGTTCCACATCCCGCGCGGGGACCGCACGCGAGGCCCTGGTCGCGGCGCAGCGTACCGCGATGCTCGCCACTTCGCTCGTGAACGTCGCGCTGCCGCAGATCCGTACCGGTGCCGGACTGTCGGACCGGAGACCGGACGGCAGATCGACGCCCACGGTCCGGCGGCCGGGCGGCCGACCCGCTCGGCCGCCGCCGGAGGCGCCCCACCGCTCACCGGCCACCTGATCGAGAACCCCGGCCCACCCGAACCGCCCCGAGAACCGACAAGGACACCCCATGCACGCCATCGACACCACCGCCCCCGTCGTCGTCAGCCTGACGAGGACGATCGACGCCTCCCTCGACACCGTCTGGTCTCTGCACACCGACCTCGACGACTGGCCGGCCTGGAACGCCGGCATCGACCGGGCCCGGCTCGGCGGCCCGCCCTTGGTCGGCGACAGCTTCACCTGGCTCACCCACGGGATGAACATCACCTCCACCATCCGCGAACTCGTCCCCGGCCGGCGGATCGTCTGGGACGGAATCGTCGAGGGCATCGTCGGCATCCATGTGTGGACCTTCGAACAGACCGACGCCGGTGTCGTCGTCCGCACCGAGGAGTTCTGGAGCGGTGACCCCGTCGACCGTGCGGTCGAGGAACTCGCCGCAGCCCTGAGGACCTCCCTGGAGAACTGGCTCGACCACCTCAAGGCGCGCGCCGAACAGCCCGCCTGACACCGCATCACGACACGCCGCGGCGGGCACGGTGACGGCCGGCGAAACCCGGCCCACCACCCTCCTCGACCCGCACACGCATCTGCCAAGCACTCCGGAGGCCATCCACGATGTCCAGCCACACCACCCTCTCGCCGCCCACGTCCCAGGCCCGTCCGACCTCTCGCCCGCGCGACGTCGACAACCGCGCGTCCTACGTCAGCTTCGGACTCGCCTACCTGCTCGGCCACGGCACCGCCGCAGTGTCCGAGGGGGAGGACCCCTTGGTGGACCTGCCCGGCTGGTTGCCGGTGATGCTTCTCGGAAGCGGGCTCGCGGTCGGCGTCGTCTCCGCCACCGCCGCAGCCGTACGGGCCCAGCGCGGCGCGCCGGCGCCGGACGTCCTCGCCGGCAGACTGCTCGGCGCTGCCTGGATCGCGGCCTTCACCGCCCTGGCCCTCGCCGTCACCGGCCTCACCTCCGCGCTCGACACACCGGAGCTCCCGGACGTCCTCTGGCCCACCGGCTCCGGATTCGTCGTCGGCCTGCTCTACCTCGCCGAAGGCGCGGTACGCCGCAACGTGCTGCACTACGCCCTCGGCGTCTGGCTCGCCCTGGTCTCCACCGCGGCACTCTCGCTCCACACCCCCGGGCTCTACTGGGTCCTCACCCTTGCGGGAGGTGGCGCCTACGCCTTCGCCGCGGTCCTCGAACACCGTCGGCTCGCCTGTCCCGGGGGCTCCGCCCTCGGCTGAGCGGAGCGGGCGGGGGCCGACCCGCCCCCGCCCCTCCCTCGCGCCCGGCCCTGCCATGGACAACCGGAGCCCCGGGCGCGCGTCCCGGTCCCGGTCGGCGGCGGTCCGGGGAACGGCAGCGGCCGGTGCGGCCCGCAGCCGGTCCGCCTCGATCCGGCCGCCGTTCCATGCGTGGCGCACGCCAGCCGTGCCCGGTGCGGCGGATGCCCGGCATGCGCGGGTGGGTTGCCACCGTCACCCCCCGGCGAGGGTGGGAATGTCGCGGCTGTCGGCGGTCGTCGTGGTCCCCGCCACGGGCTGTCGAACCCATACGTTCGGGCCGGCCTGCCTGTCGAGGCCCGCCCGGCCGCCACCGCATAGGCTGGTCGTACGGCAGACGGTTGCATCGCCCGGCTCCGGCCCCTCCGGCACGGGCAGCGGCGGATCGGAGCGTGTGGTGGCTTCACGGGGCGCGGAACCGGAACCCGTACAGAGCGGAGCCCGGGCGGGTGATCTGCCCTTCGTCGGACGGGACCGCGAGTTCCGGGCGCTGCTCGGAGCACTGTCGGCGCCGCCGACGGTCGTCCTCGTCGAGGGCGAGGCCGGGATCGGCAAGTCGCGGTTGGTCACCGAGGCGTCCGCGGCCCTCCGGGCGGACGGTGTCACCGTCGTCACCGGCGCGTGCCACCCGCTGCGCGAGCCCCTGCCCTACGGGCCGGTCGTGGATGCCCTGGGCGCGCTCGGCCCGCAGCTCCCCGCGAACGCTGCCATCGACCCCGCCGTGGGCGTGCTCGGACCGCTGCTGCCGGGCCTGGCCGGGCGGCTCCCGCCGACGCCGGTGGAGGTCCCCGGACCGTCGGGGCAGCGCCACCTGGTGGCCGGAGCGGTGCGGGCCCTGCTGGCGGCGGTCGCTCCGGTGGTGCTGGTGGTCGAGGACGTGCACTGGGCGGACGAGGCCACGCAGGAACTGCTGGTCCTGCTGGCGGGCGGGCTGCCGGCGGACACGGCACTGGTGCTCACCTACCGTGGTGAGGACCTTCCGTCGGGCGCGCCGGTCCTGGGGTCGGCGCTGCGGCGTCAACCGGGCACCGCCGGCGCCGAGCTCAGCCTGTTGCCCCTGGGGCGGGAAGCCATGGGGACGCTCGCCCGCTCCGTCCTCGGCCAGGGCGCCACCGCGTCCGTCGTGCACCTCCTGGCCGAACGCAGCGAGGGACTGCCGCTCGTCCTGGAGGAGGACCTGATCACTCTCGCCGGCCGTGATCCGGCCGCGGGCGCCGACGGAGAGACGGAGCTGCGGGTGCCCCGGAGCCTGCGCGAGCTGCTCGCCGCGCGGATCGGCCTGCTCGGGCCGGACGCGACGGCCCTGGTCCGGGGGGCCGCGGTGCTCGCAGTCCCGGGGGGAGCAGGCGTCCTCGGAGCCATCGCGGGTCTGGACGAGGAACGGGCGCACGAGGCACTGCTGGCGGCGCTGGACGCCGCTGTCCTGCGTGAACGAGGGCCGGACGCCTACGGGTTCGGGCACGCGCTGGCCCGGCAGGCGGTGTACGACATGCTCCCGGGGCCGGTGCGCATCCGTGCCCACCGGCGGGTCCTGGCGGTGCTGCGCGAGCAGGACCCGCCGCCGCTCGTCCAGATCGCGCACCACACCCGCGCGCTCGGGGACGACACCTGGATCACCGAGGCCCGCGCGGCGGCGGACCAGGCGGCCGAGGTCGGCGACATCGGCACCGCGGTGACGCTGCTGCGGCAGGTCCTCGACCAGCCGGGGCTCGCCACCGAGCGGCTCGGGGAGACCGCACTGGCGCTCGCGGGCACCGTGCAGTTCAGCATCGACGCACCGGGGTCGGTGAGCACCCTGCGCCGGATCCTCGCCACCCCGGGCCTGCCGTCGGCCGTGGGCGGCGAGATCAGGTCGCACCTGGCCAACGTGCTGCTCAACCAGGCCGGTGACCCGGTCGGCCGGGACGAGATGGAGAAGGCGGCGCTCGAACTGGAGGAGGTCAATCCCGCGCTCGCGGCCAGGAACATGTCCGTGCTGGCCGTCTCCGACACCGGCGCGGCCTCGGCGGAGGAGCGCACGGCCTGGATGGCGCGCGCTCTGCGCCTGCTGGAGCGGACGCCGGACCGGCTGGCCCACGCGGTCGTCCGCGCCAACCAGATCACCCTGCTGCTCGGCTCGGCGGACCCGCGCATCCCCTCCCTCCTCGCCGCGCTGCCGCGGGTCGACGACGACTCGCGGGTGCTGCGGGCCACCGCGATCGCCCTGTCGGGTGCCGCCGAGGCCGCCGTCTTCGTCGGGCTCGACCGGCGGGCGCCGACCTGGAACGAGGAGTCGCTCGCCATCAGCGAGCGCATCCACTTCACCGCGCTGGCGGCCTACGGCGAGTCGTACCGGCTCCTGCTCACCTGGACCGGCGGGCACTGGGAGCGTTGGGACGCGGAGCTGGCGGCCTACCGCGTCAGGTTCCGCGACAGCCCGCTGACCGACACCGGACTGCTGGGAACCGCCCAGGGCGTGATAGCAGCGGCCCGCGGACAGGCGTCACGGGCCGCTGCGCTCTTCGAACGTGTGGTGGCCCACGATCCGACGAGCAGCCTGGCCCTCGGCGCGGCCGCCGGGACGGCCCGGCTCCACCTCGCCCGGGGGGACGCCGGCGCGGCCCGGGCCTCGCTGGCCGGTGCCCTGGACAGCGTGCGTGCCAGGAGGTTGTGGCCCTTCGCCTTCGGAGTTCTGCCGGCGGCCGTCGAGGCCGCCTTGGCGCTCGGCGACCGGACCGGTGCCCGGACGCTGCTGGAGGAACACGCCGACGGCATCCGCGACGGGGAGTGCCCAGGAGCGGAGGCCGAGCAGGACCTGTGCCGCGGCCTGGTGCTCGCCGAGCACGATCCCGGCGCCGCGTTCGAGGCCTTCGACCGGGCCGGCGGTCGCTGGGAGGCCGTCGGCCGGCCGTACGAGGCGGCGCTCGCCGCGGAACGGGCGGCACTGGCCCTGGCCGCCGTTGACCCCTGGGACGGCCGGGCCCGGTTCGGCCGCGTCTTGGCTGCGTTCGACGCGCTCGGCGCGACCAGCGACGGCTCGCGCTGCCGCCGACAGCTGCGGACGCTCGGCCCCGTCCCCACCAACCCGCGGGGGCGCACGGGGTACGGGGACGAGCTGTCACCGCGCGAGCGCGAGGTGGCCGCGCTGCTCGCCGCAGGTGTGGGGAACCGCGACATCGCCGCCGCGCTGTTCGTCTCCCCGCGCACCGCCGAGCACCATGTCGCGGCAGTGTTGCGCAAGTTGAGGACGACCCGGGCCGCACTGCGCGGCAAGGACACCTGAGGCCGCGCGTGTGGCGGGGCGGGGTGGGCCGTGTTGTCGTCCCCGTCCGGTCCGGACGCACGGAGGCGGTGCGGCGGGGTGGGACGGACGTCGGCGATCCACTCGGGTGCGTTCGGCACGGTTGTCGGACCGGTGGCGGGCCGGCTGCCTTCGGCGCGGCCCCGGGTGGCGTAGCGGGAGAAGCGGCCGTCGATAACACGTTGGCAACGGTCCGGGACGGCGAGGCGGGGAGGGCTCTCGTTACTGCCGACCGGCTCTGACCGAACCAGACGTGCGCGAGCGAGCCGGCGTGTGAATCCGCTCCAGCGCTCGTCGTCGACCACCACATCGCAAGAGCGCCGCCACTCCCCAGCTCCAAGGATGGTCCATGTCCCAGCGTCACAGCCGCAGCCGTCTGGCCGGCGTACTTCTGGCTGCCGTACTGGCGGTGGGAGGAGTGTCCGTAGGCCCCACCGCGGCCGCGGAGTCCACCGCCATCCCGTTCGGGGACGGTTTCGAGTCCGGCAACACCAGCGTGTGGCCCCGCAAGGGCATCGACGGCAAGGGCGCGGTGGACGTCGTGGCGGCACCGGGTGGTCACGCCGGCAAGGCCGCCCGGTTCACCATGCCCGACCAGGGAAACTCCTACCGCACCGAGATAGCCACCAGCCGCCTGCCGTACGGCAGCTACCGCTACACCTTCTCCAACTACCTGCCGCAGGACTGGATCTCCTTCGGGGCCCAGACCATCGTGTCCCAGTGGCACGGCGGGGCGGGCACCGCCCCCGCGGTCCTCCTCGCGGTCAAGGCGGACCGGTGGTTGATGCTCGTCAACTGGACAGTGGGCTCGGGGCCCCTGAACGAGATCAGGTACGACCTCGGCCCCGTGCGGCTCGGACACTGGAATCAGTGGTCCTTCGACATCACCTGGTCCACCGAGACCACGCCCGGCTCCATCACCGCCAGGCTCGACGGCGCTCAGGTCGGATCCCACGAGGGCCCCAACAGCTACAGCCAGACCACGAATGCCCCGCACCGCGACACGGTCCCGTACCACAAGATCGGCCTGTACCGGCCGAACTGGAAGGCCGAGAAGGGCTACGTGAACGGCGGGACGCCGCCCGTGGTCATCTACTACGACGACATCTCCATCACCCCCCTCTCCCGGGCCTCCGGCAACCCGACGGCCCTCGCCACATCCCCGCAGCCCGTACCGTCCTCGGCCGTGCCGGCTCCTACCAAGCCGGCCCCCGCCACGTCCCCGGAACCCGTGACGTCGGCCCCGTCCGCCCGGCCCTCGGCATCGGGGTCGGCGGTCGGGACGCCGGCGGCGAAGACGCCCGCCCCGGCCACCGCGACCGGCCCGGCAGTGACCGGGCCGGCGGTGGCCGAACCGGCAGCGACCGGATCGGCAGCGCCCGGACCCACGTCCGGGCCTGCGGACGACGTCCAGGCGGCGACGGATACGGACACGGACACGGACAACGACGTCCGCCCCCTGGCCGAGACCGGCGCCTCCAACCGCACACCGCTCGTCCTCGCCGCCGGTAGCGTGCTGCTCATCGGCGGGCTCCTCCTCCTCTTCCACCGCCGCGCGAGGGCGGCCACCCGCCGGGCCCACCGAAAGGCGCCCTGACCCGGCGCTCCGGCCGGGGTCGCGTTCGTCTCGCGATCCGAGCCCGGCGACCGACGGAGAACGTGACGGCGGGGCCCGTCCGGCGACAAACCGGACGGGCCCCGCCGTCGACGTCCGCGGCCGGTTGGGCCTTGCGTCGGTGCTGGAGTCCGCGTTCGATGGGTGGGTGTGGATTCCTGTTCCGGTGTTGTCCGTTTCGGGCTGGTGTCGGGGGTCTGGTGGCTGCGTGCGGTGGAGGTGTGGCGCATGGTGACGTTGATCCAGTTGGAAGTGTTGGCGAAGGTGATCGAGTCCGGAGGGTTTTCGGGGGCGGCGAAGTCGTTGTTCACCAGTCAGCCGGCGGTGTCGAATCACATGCGGAATCTGGAGCGGTCGCTCGGGGTTCAGCTTGTTCACCGTACGAGTCAGGGTGCCCGGCCCACGTCGGCGGGGGAGATCGTGGTTGAGCACGCTCGCCGGATTTTCGGGGTTCTGGAGGAGTTGGAGCTCGCGGTCGCCGAGTATCGGGGGCTGGGTGCGGGTCGGTTGGTGTTGGCGGGGACGACGACGCTGGGTACGTATCTGTTGCCGTTGTTGGTGTCCGAGTTCGCTTTGCGGGCTCCGAAGGTCTCGTGTGAGATCCGGGTGGGGAACGAGGAGGCGGTGGAGTCGTGGTTGTTGCGGGGTGAGGTCGCGTTGGGGTTGTGTGCCGGTACGCCGAGGGATGAACAGCTTGTCGCGCAGGGCATGTTCGAGGAGGCGATGGTGTTGGTGGCGGAGCCGGGTTCGGCGTTGATCGGTCGGGCTCTGACGCCTGCCGATTTGGCGGATCAGCGGTTCTTGGTGCGTGAGGCCGGTTCCGCGACCCGTCGGCTTCAGGAGTCCGCGTTGCGGATGTGGGGGTTGGAGCGTGCCGAGCAGTGGGACATGTGGGGGACGGACACGTTGAAGCAGGCGGTTTCGCGGGGGCTTGGTCTGGCGGTGGTGTCGGAGCATGTTATTCGTCAGGAGACGGAGGCGGGGATGCTCGCGGCGTTGACGGTTGTGCCGGCTCCGCCGGTGCGGACGGTGTCGTTGGTGAGGCGGTCGGATCGGGTGCTCACGCCGTCGGAGGAGGCGTTCGTGGCGTTGGTGGGTGCTGTCTCGGAGTGGCCCGGGTGACGGCCGGGGCAGGTCGGCGGGGGTCGGGGTGTCAGTATCGGATGCAGGCGGAGCGTAGGTCGGTGTAGAAGTTCCATACGTCCGGGGAGCATTCGGGGGCGCCGAGTTGTGAGGCCTTGGCGCCCATGTGAGGCAGGTGGGAGTAGGCGCCGACGCCGGGGCGGTTGACGTGGAGCATGCCCGCTTGGAAGTCCTGGAGGGCCTGGAACATCAGGGCGGGGTTTCGGGTGAAGACGGTGCCGGACATTCCGTATTTGACGGAGTTGGAGATGCGCATGGCGTCGTCGTAGCCGTCGCATTCGATGACGGACAGGACGGGGCCGAAGACCTCTTCTTGGGCGATCTCGCTGTCCCAGGCGACGTTGGTCAGGATGGTGGGTTCCATGAAGTGGCCGGGGGTGTCGAGGGTTGCCTGGTTGCCGCCGCAGGCGATCGTGGCGCCGGTGTTGACGGCGGTGCGGACGGCGGTGAGGCAGGCTTGTAGGCGTTCTTCGTTGACCACCGGGCCGATGTCCGCCCAGTTCTGGTGGCCGGGGCCGATGCGCATGGCGGAGACCCGGGGCAGGAGGCGCTTGAGGAGTGCGTCGTGGACGGATGTGTCCACGATGAGGCGGCTGGTGGCGCTGCAGCGTTGGCCGCTCTGGCCGAACGCGCCGTGGATGACGGCGTCCGCGGCGGCGTCGAGGTCGGCGTCGGCGAGGACGATGAGCGCGTTCTTGCCGCCCAGTTCGAGCTGGGCGCGCATCAGCCGGCCCGCGCCGGCCCGGTTGATGGCCTGTCCGACCGGCAGGGAGCCGGTGAAGGAGATGCCGGCGACGCGCGGGTCGGAGACCAGGGCCTCGCCGGGGTCGCGGTCGCCCTGGACGAGGTTGAGGACGCCGGCGGGCAGCCCGGCGTCGACGAACGCCTGCACCAGCAGCGCCGAGGTCCAGGGGGTCAGCGGCGAGGGCTTCAGGACGGCCGTGCAACCGGCGAT
>NZ_JAQYWW010000716.1:0-310 GCF_036322525.1 Streptomyces sp. BE20
GGCCCGGGACGAACCAACCGCCCCCCCCCCCCCAAACAACAACACACCAAAAACCAACCCCCCACCCCCCCCCCCCACAACCCCCCCCCACCAACAAAAAAAACACCACAAAAAAAAAAAAAAACACCAAAAACAAAAAAAAAAAAAAAAAAAAAACAAAAAAAAAAAAAAAAAAAACAAAACAAAAAAAAAAAATCAAACCAAAAAAACCCCAAAACCAAAAAAAACACCCACAAAAAAAAAAAAAAAAAAAAAAACAAAAAAAAAAAAAACCAACAACAAAAACACACAAAACAACACCACAGCATAA
>NZ_JAQYWW010000717.1:0-390 GCF_036322525.1 Streptomyces sp. BE20
GGGGGGGGGGGGGGGCCCCGAGGCCCGACCGGCCCCACCCCCCCCCCGAGCCCCCCCCACACCCCGCTAAACACAAAACGCTCGCCCCCCCCCCCACCCCCCACCCCGGCCCCGCCCCGGCACCCAACCACCACCCACAACAAAAACAACACAAACCAAAACAACAACTAAAACACAAAAAAAGACCACGCCCAAAAACAAAACACAGAACCAAAAAAAAAACACAAAAACACCACAAACCACCAAGCAGTAACAAAAACACACACAACTTTAAACAACCCACCCAGACACACCCCACCACCGCGCCCCCCCCCCCAACCACACACAACCCGCAACACAACCCACCCCCCCAACCACCCCGCGCCCATAAAAAAAACACCCCCACCACCC
>NZ_JAQYWW010000718.1:0-319 GCF_036322525.1 Streptomyces sp. BE20
CGCCGCTGCGACCGGGGCGGACTCCTTCGGGAGGGGCTTCGGGCACAGGCTGCCGCCGATCGCCGCTCTCAGCACCTCTTGGGGTGCGCGGCGCACCCTTGCCGGCCGCCCGGTTCGGCTCGGGGCCACGGGCCACGAAAAAAACGTTCAGCCCCGTGGATGCCGTTTTGTATATCTAATACCATACGCCATCGTTTCGGACTCCGCCACCCTTGGTGTTCCACCCCAATGACGTCCCTGCCCCACATATTGTTCTCCACCGCCGTGGCCGCCGCCAGGGCCGTGACCGCGGCGGCTTGCGCTCCCGACCCCCCGGCCC
>NZ_JAQYWW010000719.1:0-308 GCF_036322525.1 Streptomyces sp. BE20
GCCACCTCACCAACGCCGCCGCGACGGCGCCAGGGGTAGTCGATCGGAAGAGCAGACTTCTGTAGGCCATGCGAAGGGTGACATCGCTGAGGTCGAGGGAAGGTCATCGAGGGGCCGGTGGCGGTGTTCTGGTGGTGGGGGTTGGGTTTGTGGTGTGGGGGGGGTGTGCGTGGGGGGGGGGGGGGGGGGGGGGGGGGGGGGGGGGCGGGGGGGGTGGGGGGGGGGGGGGGGGGGGGCGGGGGCGCGCCCGCGGTGGGTGCGGGCGGGGCCGGCCGGCTCGAGCCATTCCATTGCCCCCCCCCCCCCCC
>NZ_JAQYWW010000720.1:0-373 GCF_036322525.1 Streptomyces sp. BE20
GGGGGGGGGGGGGGCGGGGGCGGGGGGGGGGGGCGGGGCGCCGGCGCCGCGGCGGGGGGGCCGGGGGGGGGGGGGGCTGCGACCGCCCCCGAGGCGGGGGCAGCCCCCCCCCCCCCCCGCCCCGCCGCCCCCCTCGCCGCCGCGGGGCCGCCTCCCCGCCAACCCCCCCCCTCCCCCCCCCCCGCCACCCCCCGGGGCGCGCCCCCCCCCCCCCCCCCCCCCCCCCCCCCCCCCCCCCCCCCCCCCCCCCACCCCCCCCCCCCCCCCCCCACAACCACCCCCCCCCCCCCCCCCCACCCCCAACCCCCACCCCCCCCCCCCCACCCCCACACCCCCCCCCCCACCCCACACCAACCCCCAACCACCCACCCAA
>NZ_JAQYWW010000721.1:0-348 GCF_036322525.1 Streptomyces sp. BE20
GGGGGGGGGGGGGGCGCGCCCCCCCACCCCCCCCCCCCCCAACCCCCCAACACAGCACCACAAACACAACCAGGAGCGCCACGAGACCACCACCACCCCACCCCCCCCCCCCCCCCCCCCCCCGCGCCCCCCCCCCCCCCCCCCCCCACCACCCCACACCCACCCACCCCCAACAAAAAACCACCCACACAACAAAAAACACACCCCCCCAGCGGAGCCCGCTCCCCCCGCGCGGGACGACGGTGTTGGTACCCAGCGCCTGCAGATTCGACTTCTACGCCTCGTACACCGCTTCCTCGCTCGTACTGTTTCCCGGGAACATCCGCCGGTGGGCGGGCCCGGTGGTCA
>NZ_JAQYWW010000722.1:0-331 GCF_036322525.1 Streptomyces sp. BE20
ACGTCGGACGGGCCGGGCGTCAGGGCCTCGATCGCGCTGCCGTCGGCGTGCATGGCGTAGATCCCGCCCCCCGGGGTGAGGTCGGGGCCGGCGGGGAAGGTGGTGAAGACGATCCGGGTGCCGTCGGGGGACCATCCGGCCCGGCCTCCGGCCCGCAGCTCCCAGGGGGTGAGCTGGCGAAGGCCGGTGCCGTCTGCGGCGACGGAGAACAACGCGCGGCCGTCGGCGGGGCGCCCGGTGGCGCTGGTGCGGTACTCGAAGTCCAGCTGCTTTCCGTCGGGCGACCAGCTGGGAGTGGTCACCTCGCCGGAGTAGGGCTTGACGTTGGTGA
>NZ_JAQYWW010000723.1:0-428 GCF_036322525.1 Streptomyces sp. BE20
CCACCAGGCCACCAAGGCCCAGCAGATCGCCATCGGCGAAAAGGTCCTCGCCGCCCAGGGCCCCGGCGCCTGGCCCGTCTGCTCCGTCAAGGCCGGCCTCACCAAGTAACACCCCCCCCCCCCACCCCCCCCCCACCCCGCCCGCCCCCCCCCCCCCCCCCCCCCCCCCCCCCCCCGCCCCCCCCCCCCCCCCCCACCCGGCCCGCCGGGGGGGGGGGGCCCCCCCCCCCCCCCCCCCCCCCCCACCACCCCCCACCCCCCAACAACCCAACACAAACACACAAACCACCACCCACCCCCCCCCCCCCCCCACCCCCGCCCCCCCCCCCCCCATCGTCGCCCCCCCCGCGCAGACCCCCACCCACGCCCCGGCGCCCGTGCCCCGGGGCCCCCCCACGGACCCCCCCCCGCCCCACGCCGACCTCCAC
>NZ_JAQYWW010000724.1:0-418 GCF_036322525.1 Streptomyces sp. BE20
CCCCCCCCCCCCCCCGCCCCCCCCCCCCCCCCCCCCCCCCCGCGCGCGTTTAATGCGCCGGCGCCCACCGTGATCTAGACGGCCTTGCACCCGCTTCCACAACTCGACGCTCTTCCGATCTTCCTCGGCCCGCCCTGCCTCGCGCAGCTACGCCTCGGTGGAGCCAGCGTGCGACGGACCGACAGGGGGAGCGCTCCGGGCTAGCGGGAGGGACGCGCCGGCCGAGCCGCGGCGGGACGGCTGGGCGGCCGGTCGGGCGGGGTCGGGGGGGTGGCTTGTTTGTGTGGGGGTTGGTGCTTCCTCCCGGCCCTCTCCGCACGGCGGCCGGGGGGGGCGGCGCGCGGGGGGGGGGGGGGGGGGGGGGGGGGGGGGGGGGGGGGGGGGGGGGGGGGGGGGGGGGGCGGCCCCCCCCCCCCCC
>NZ_JAQYWW010000725.1:0-357 GCF_036322525.1 Streptomyces sp. BE20
ACCAAGATCCTCTTCAAGGGGACCTTCGGCAAGATCGGCGTCAAGGGCCTGCGGTGGGACAACTACGACCGCGTCACCCGGCGCACCCCGGCGGAGCGCCGGCACATCATCCTCGACACCGAGCAGCGGAGCACCGCCCACCCCCCGCACCTCGGCCCCAATGCACAAACGACACGTGGACACTCCCACACGCCCCAGAACACCCACGGAGGCACCTCAGCGATCACGCCCCACCAGTCCTGCAAACTCGCCCCGCCCGCCCAGCCCCTGGCGGGACCCGCGGCGGGGGGGGTCCGTCCGGGGGAGGGCGGGCACCGGGCGCGGGGTGTGCCAGCCGGCTGCTGCGCGGGTAAGTCG
>NZ_JAQYWW010000726.1:0-319 GCF_036322525.1 Streptomyces sp. BE20
GGGGGGGGGGGGGGCCCCCCCGTGGCCCCCCCCGCCCCCCCCGCCGTGTTGGTCCCCCCCCCCCCCCCCCCCCCCCCCCCCCCCCCCCCCCCCCCCCCCCCCCCCCACCCCCCCCCCCCACCCCACAACAACACACAGCCCCGCCCCCCAAAACAAAAACAACCACAAAAACACCCCCCACCCCCCCCACACCAAACCAACCCCACCACCCCCCCCCACCACCCACCCCCCCACCACCACCAACCCCACCCACCCACACACCACACACCCCAAAAAAACACACAAAAAAAAACCACCCCACCCACCCCACCCCCACACC
>NZ_JAQYWW010000727.1:0-332 GCF_036322525.1 Streptomyces sp. BE20
GGGGGGGGGGGGGCGGGAGTAGCAAAAACAAACCCCCCACCCAACAGGGCCCAACCCCCCCCCCCCCCCCCCCCCGCGTCCCCCCCCCCCACCCCCCCCCCCCCCCCCCCCCCCCCCACACACAACAACCCCCCCACCCCCCCGGGCAAAAACAAGAAATCGTCAAAAAAAACAACACAAAACCACCCCCACCCCCCCCCCCCCCCCCCCCCCCCCCCCACCCCCCCCACACCCCCCCCCAGCCCCCCCCTGGGGCCCCCCCCCCCCCCCCCCCCCCACACCAAAAACCCCCCGCCCACCGCGAGCACACCCCACCCCCCCCCCCCCAACCC
>NZ_JAQYWW010000728.1:0-317 GCF_036322525.1 Streptomyces sp. BE20
CACACGGCCGGGCCGGCCTCGCCCACTTCCTGCTCGCCCTGCCCGGCGCGTACGCCGAGGCCGCCGCCGCCGCGGACCGGTCCGGCGCCGAGGCCCGTGCACCCCGCGGCCCCGCCGCGGAGAGATCGGACGAGCGTCGGGGCGGGAGCGCGGGTGCCATGCCGTGTATGTCGCGGGGGGCGGGGGCGCGCTGGCGTGGCACCCCCCCGCCGCACCCCCCCGACACCCACCCACCCACCCCCCCCCACCCCCGCCGCCCCGCCCCGCCCCCAGCCGCCCCCCCCGCCCCCCGCGCCCCCGGCCGCCCCCCCCCCCCC
>NZ_JAQYWW010000729.1:0-290 GCF_036322525.1 Streptomyces sp. BE20
CCCCCCCCCCCCCCCCCCCCCCCCCCCCCCCCCCCCCCCCCCCCCCGGGTTTTTTTGTTTTCCGGCCGGAGACCAGCACGGGGGCGCCCGGGGGGCGGACGAGCACCCGTCAGACCTCCCGGCACGGAGGGTCCTCGAGCATGACGGGGGGGGGGGGGGGCCGGGGGGTGGGGGGGGGGGGGGGGGGGGGGCGCGCCGACCTCCCCCCCCCCCCCCCCCGGCCCGCCCCCCCCGAGGGGCCCCCCGGGGGCTCCCCGCCGCCCGCGGGGCGGCGGGCGCCCCCCCCCCCC
>NZ_JAQYWW010000730.1:0-374 GCF_036322525.1 Streptomyces sp. BE20
GGGGGCGGCTGTTATTTTTGGGGGCGGGGTGTTTTTTGTTATTGCGTTTGGTTTTGGGGGGGTGGTTTTTTTTTGTTGTGTTTTGTTTTTTCGTGGGGTTTTTTTTTGGGTGGGGGGGGATGTTTGGTTGTTGGTGGGTTTTTTTTGGGGGGTTTGGGCGGGGGGGGTTAGGGCGTGGGGGGTGGGCTGGGGGGGGCGGGGGGGGGGCGCCGCCCCGGGGGGGGGCGGCGCGCCCCCCGGCCCGCCCCCCCCCGCCCCCGCGCCGCCCGCCCCCGCGCGCCCCCGCCCCCCCCCCCCCCCCCCGCCCCGCCCCGCCGACCACCGCCCGCCCGCGCCGCGCGGCGCAGATCGCGGCCGCCGTGCCCCCCCCCCCC
>NZ_JAQYWW010000731.1:0-347 GCF_036322525.1 Streptomyces sp. BE20
GGCGGGGGGGGCGGGCCCCGGGGGGGGCACGGCCCACCCCCCCCCCCCCGCCCCGCCCCGCGCCCCCGCCCGCCCCGCACCCGGCCCCCCCGGGCCCCCGCCCGGGCGAGGCGGGCGGGGTGGGGGGGGGGGGGGGCTGGGGGGGGGGGGGGGTGGGGTGGGGGGGGGGGGGGGGGGGGGGGGTTTGTTGTGGGGGGGGGGGGGGGGTTTTGTGTCGTTCGCGGGGGGGGGGGGGGTGGGGGGGGGGGGGGGCGGGGGGGGGGGGGGGTCCGCGGGGTTGGTTTTTGCTTTGGGTTTTGTGTTTTTTTATAAACCGGTGGGGTTTTGTCCTCCACGCCCCCCCCCCC
>NZ_JAQYWW010000732.1:0-388 GCF_036322525.1 Streptomyces sp. BE20
GGGGGGGGGGGCCCACAAAACACCCCACCCCCGACCCGACCACCACCACACCAACCACCCCAACCCACACCCCCACCACACACCCCCACACACAAACACCCCCACCCAAAAAACACACACCAACCCCCCCCCAAAAAAAAACAAAAAAAAATACAAAAACAACAAACAAGACAACCAAAAAAAAAAAAACATCAAACCCACCCCCCCCCCCCCCAAAAAAAAAAACCAAAAAAACCCCCACAACCAACACCCCCCAACCCCAACGCCGGTTCACCCTCACCCCCCCCCCAAACAACCCCAAACCACCCCCAACCCCCCCCCCCCCCACCCCCAACCAACCAAACCCACACCCCACCCCACCCCAACAAACCCCCCCGCCCCCCCCCCC
>NZ_JAQYWW010000733.1:0-6260 GCF_036322525.1 Streptomyces sp. BE20
CCCGCGCCTGCGGGGAGGACATCACCGGCATCCTGGCACTCGCCGTCGGCGCGGCTGACCCCCGCGCCTGCGGGGAGGACACGGTCGCCGTGGCGAGGCCGATCATGATGGACGGCTGACCCCCGCGCCTGCGGGGAGGACCTCCCCGTCGCGGTCGACGTCAGCATCATCGGCGGCTGACCCCCGCGCCTGCGGGGAGGACGCCGCGTAGACCTTGCGGCACGACTCGCAATCCGGCTGACCCCCGCGCCTGCGGGGAGGACCCGGTCGAGCGCCGCTCCGCCCTCGACCGGGCCGGCTGACCCCCGCGCCTGCGGGGAGGACCGCTGGAACTCCCGCCGAACCAGATGGCCGGCCGGCTGACCCCCGCGCCTGCGGGGAGGACCCCGCGGGCCCGGCACCCGGGCAACCTGCATGCGGCTGACCCCCGCGCCTGCGGGGAGGACCTCCTCCTCACGAGCGTGCACCTCGAACTCGCCGGCTGACCCCCGCGCCTGCGGGGAGGACTCCTTCGCAGCCCTCGCCTCCGCGTCCCGGGCCGGCTGACCCCCGCGCCTGCGGGGAGGACGGTCGCGGTAGGTGCGGTGCACGGCGGTGCTCCGGCTGACCCCCGCGCCTGCGGGGAGGACGCCCAGCCGCTACCGCTGATTCGGCGGAAGCCGGGCTGACCCCCGCGCCTGCGGGGAGGACACCCCATCGAACGGGCGGTCACCCCCATGAAGCGGCTGACCCCCGCGCCTGCGGGGAGGACCCTTCGCGACCTGCACTGTTCTGACGGCTTTGCCATTTCTTGACTGGCTTGTCGAGCGTTGCGATCCGGCCTGGTCTGTGAAGGTGTCAAGGAGCAGTGTCCATCGTGGCAGGCGGCGACGACATGAGGGGTCGCTTCCACCTGAGACCGTCCGGCCAGGTGCAGTTGCCCCGGCCTCGTGCCTGACGTTGTTGCCGTGCTCGCGGGTGGTCGAGCACTGCGGGAGCGGCGGTGGGAAAAGGGCTTCGTGGCGAGGGTCCGGTGCGGGCATGATTTCCGCTGTGCATGGAGGCGAGAGGGAGCGCGGGCGGGCTCGGTACACGCTGGTCGGGACGGAGCACGGCCGTGCCTGGGGCGTCTGTGCCGAGGTGGAGGGGTTGTTCGGGGACCCCCGGCGCGGGACCTACGAGCTGTTCGACTGGGTCCCACAAACGGAGGTGCGTGGCTGGGTCGGCGGCCGGGTGTGGTTGGTGCCCGGGGACAAGGCGCTCGGTCCCTGGCTCCTGGAGGACGCGGCGAGTCCGGGTGAGCGTCCCGGGACGGACAGTCTTGTGCTCACCGGCCTGGACGACTACGAAGGACCGCCCGAGGGACACCGGGGCCCGGTCCGAGTGCACGACGGGCGCCGGTGGCTGGGCTCCTGCGGGGAGGTCGCGCGTGTCCTGCCGGCGAAGCGGCCGGCGCCGCCGCTCGTCCTCCGTGGGCTCGCCCCGGACGGGCAACTGCTGGCGGCGCTGAGGAAGGGCACCCGGCAGGCGCTGGACCTGCAGCAGGCCGCCCTGGAGATACGGGACGACCAGGGCGAGACGCTGACCGACCTACTGCTGTGGGCCGCAGTCAGCGCCTGGCGCCCGTCGTCGCGCGGGACAGCACTGATCGACCTGGAGCTCGACGGAGAACTCTTCACTCCCATCCCCGAATACGCCCGGCCCCTCTGGGAGCGGTGGTTCGCCGGGCCGCCGCAGGCCCCGGGTGCCTGGGCCGGCTTCGACACCCGGCACCGCGGGGCCTGGCTCGACGTTGTGCGTGAGCGCGGCTGCCGCCGCACCCACCACGCCCGGTCGGCCGGTCACGCCTACGCACTCAACGGCCGACACATCACCGACGTGCCGGGCCTCTACCTGGCCCTCGGCGAGGCGGTGAACGGACCGGGCGGCTACTTCGGCGGTTGCCTGGACGCTCTCGTCGACTGCCTGCGCGGCACGTTCGGCCACATCGCTCCCGCAACCCTGCTCTGGCGCGACGCCGTGACCGCACGTGCGCACCTGCGCCAGGTACTGACCCCGGACGGCCGGTACCACGACCTGTTCACCGAGACCCTCAACGTCCTGGAAGAAGGCGGCATGCACGTCACCCTGGCGTGATCACGTTCTGTCAGCCCTGTCGTGAGTGCCGAACCACCGGCTGCCCCCGCCTGCGCGGGGAGGACGACCTCCCCCAGTCCGGCACCGCGGACGCTGTCGGCTGACCCCCGCGGGCGCGGGGAGGACAATGGAGGGTGGTACCACTGACTGCCTCAGCTCGGCTGACCCTCGTAGGTGCGGGGAGGGCCGGCCCTGTGTGTGCAGGGGTGGGCTCTTGGGTGGCGAGGCTGCGGTGGGGTGGTTCAGGTGAGACGGCCGAGGTGGATGACGACGATGGTGACGGTGTGTTCGGTGATCTCGTACATGACGCGGTAGGGGCCGACGTGCATGCGGCGCAGGTCGGGGGAGCCGTAGGGCGTCGTGCCAGCGGGCCTGGGGTCGGTGGCGAGGAGGTCGACGGCGTCCATGACCAGTCGCAGGCCTTCGCCGTCGTCCTTGAGGAACCGGGCGGCCGCGTTGATCGCCGGCTCGTCCCAGACGATCGTGTAGGTCACCCGCGCTCCAGGCCCAGCTGTGTGCGGACGTCGTCGTGGGGTGTGGTGTGCGTGGTGCCGGCCGCCTGGCGGGCCCGGTACTGGGCGAGGGCGAGGGCGTCCTCAAGGTCGGCGAGTTCCTGGGGGTTGATGAGGACCGCAGCGGGCTGGCCGTGGTCGGTGATGGTGATGCGCTCACGGCCGTGGGAGGCCCTGCGGACCAGGGTCCCGAACTTCGCCCTGGCCTCCGTGATCGGCAGAGTATCGTTCATGACAGAACTGTACACTTCACGCACCTTCCCTGGCACCGCCCAGCACCGTAGATCCTGCGGCATGGCCAGCGGCTGACCCCCACCCGCGCGGGGAGGACGGGGACCGGGCCCGCAGGTCCCACTCCGCGGACAGCTGCCCCCCGCTCGCGCGGGGAGGACTTGCCGAGAATGGGAACTACCGCCTCGGCCCCCGGCTGACCCCCGCGCCTGCGGGGAGACCTACGCCCGGTCCCGGCTCGTCCTCATGCCGTTGGCTGACCCCCGCGGGCGCGGGGAGGACTTCGGCGACCTGCACCGTTCTCACGGCTTTGCCATTTCTTGACCGGTCTGCCGAACATCGCGTTCTGGGCCGGCCTGCTGAGGTGTCAAGGAGCTGTGTCCATCCTGGCAGGTGTCTGCGACGCCCCGTCCGGCACCGGCGTTCTGCCAGCAGAGGGAGGTGTTCCGAGGGTGCGGGATTCCCGGTCCGGGCGGTTCCGGCCGGTCGCCGATCGCTGCGGAGGACAGCCAGACCGGGTGCCCCTGCGGGCGTGGGGAGGACCTGGCTGTAGAAACGGCGCAGCGACAAGGCCGCGGCTGACCCCCGCCTGCGCGGGGAGGTTCCTTCGCGACCTGGACCGTTTTCACGGTTCTGCTATTTGTGACGTGTCCGTCGGTTCGGATGGCCCCGGTGCCGACTGTCAGCCTTCCAGGATCACTGTTATCTCACGTGTGGCTGAGCGGATGGTGATCTCGCGCTCGCCACGGCCTACTGCGCGGTCAAGCTTCTTGATCTCCGCCCAGGTGAACCCCGCACGCCGGTAGCTCCTCAACTGCTTGCGCGTCAGGTAGACAATGTCGTCCTTGCTCGCAGTCGTCATCCCAGGATGCCAATGACGCGCCGAGCCGCCGGTCATCTTGCTCATCCAGCCCCTCAGACAGGTTGGTACAGACGTACTCCCAGGCTAGCTACGTCACATCGCCTGGAGGGCAACATCGTGGAACCCCGTAGGCCGGGGGGGAAGACTCCAGGACGGCCTTGCGGAGCGCGTCCAGGTCCGGCTGCCACTGCGGGCGTGGGGAGGACACGTCGTCGAACCGGGTCACCGGGCGCTCCCGCAGCTGACCCCCGCGCTCGCGGGGAGGACACCGTGCGACTGACCCCTGCGGGCGCGGGGAGCAGTGCACGAGATCGAGACCGTCGCTGGCCCCGTCGGGATCATCCCCGCAGGTGCGGGGAGGACGACCGTGCCGCGAACCGCATAATCCGGGTCCTCCGGCTGACCCCCGCGGGTGCGGGGAGGACGTCTTCCGGAGGACGAGCACCGACACGCCGGCCGGCTGACCCCCGCGGGTGCGGGGAGGACCCCTTCGCGACCTGCACCGTTCTCACGGCTTTGCCATTTCTTGACCGGTCTGCTGAACATCGCGGTCCGTGCTGGTCTGTTGAGGTGTCAAGGAGCTGGGCCCATCGTGGCAGACACGGCGCCGCCGCACGTTCCACTTCTGTCCGATGCTTGGAGGAGCGGATCCCGGCTCGCCGTGGCGGGGGTGCCGGGGCTGCCTTCGGCCGAGCCGGCGGTGCCGTTGTCGTTGGGGGCGGGTAGGTTGCCCGGATGACCGACACGGACCCGCTGGTGCCCGTCCTCGCCGGACTCGTCGTGGACATCGTCCGGTTCCTCGACACCTGCGAGGACGACGAGGTGGACCCCGACTCCGCGGTGACGATGACGGAGAGCGTGAGCTGGGCCCTCACACGACTGCCCCACGACCAACGCGAGCGGTTCCTGACCACGCTCGCCGACCTGGCCGCAGCCGAGACCAATCCCGGCCGGCGCGAGTTCATCAAGGCATTCCCCTTCGCCTGCGGCCTCATCGACGAAGAACCCACAACCACCAGCACCTAACCCCCGCGGGCGGGAAGGACTCGCGGGCGTCAGGTTCGGCCGCGGTAGGGGATGTGGTTGCCCGGCTCGAGTACGGGCTCTGCCCATTCGGCATGTGACAACACCGGTCGCCAGGTGAGCGTGCAGCCCTCGTCGTCGGCGAGGTCCGTCCGGACACGTGGCGTGAGGCGTATGCGGTAACGCAGGCCCTCGACCTCGACGATGCCGCAGTTCCCGTTGTCCGGGTCTTCCGGTGCGGTCGAGGCCGTCGCGACCTGCCAGCCGGCCTTGGTGGCGAGGTGCATCCACACGTCGACGGCGCGTTCGCGACTCGCGAAGTTGCCCACCCACGCGATGATCTGCGCCGGATCGGTCCGCTCGTCCAAGGCCATGCCCTTCCTCCATTCGCTCCGCAAGCTCATGGCAGAACAGTTACAGCCGACTGGCGGGGGCCCGGACGTCGACCGCGCCGCCAGACCACGGCCGTCCAGGGATCACCCCACGGGCGCGGGGAGCAGTACAACGCCGTCACCACGGTGACCGTCGGGGTGGGATCACCCCCGCGGGCGCGGGGAGGACCCCAGCCGCGAGAAGCCGGAGACCCGGGTGAACGGCTGACCCCCGCCTGCGCGGGGAGGACTCCCGAGCCGCGGGCACCGTCTGGACGTGGGCGGCTGACCCCCGCCTGCGCAGGGAGGACGACGACGAGACCGGCTGGGCACGGATCCTGTGCTCGGGTGAAGTCGATCAGACCCCAGCCCTGAGGCGGCTCAGCTCCTGCCTCAACTTGGTCGGTTCCTGCGCTTTTTGTCCAAGGAATCGACCAGAGCGCCAACAAGTACCCGATCCTCTGCTTCAAGCTGCTTGAGCTTCCCCACCGTCGGCCGAAGCTCGTCGGGGACGTCATCGCTCCCCCGGACGCCATACCACTCGGCACAGATCAGCTCCGCCACTTCCCGCTCGGCCCGTCCCATCATCTCTGCGATCCGAGGCAGGAGCCGAGGAGGAGGTGGATTGTTCGATTCGTCTCGCACCTGCTTGTTCCACCATCCCGCCGAACGGGCATAGCGACTCTTCGACTCCATCTGCGCAAACGTCATGCCGGCACTGTTGAGGAGCGAAACAGCGTTACTGAAGGGATATTTGAGGTTGTATGTCATGCAGATGAGTCAACTACTCAGAAATATGGAGCGTCAACTTGGCTTGCATTCCCTGCTCAATCTGTGCTAAATGCTGGCGCGCTTCGCTTCACGAATAGACCTCCACGAGCACCCTGGCTAGGAACTCGATGAGGGACGGCCCACCAAGCAGCACTGGCGCACACCTCTGACCTGGCTTTGGCATAGTCCTGACCCTCCAGGCCGGGCTCCCAGGCCAGCCCATATCGGTTCGGAGTGTCGGCAACGGGTGAAACGAGGACCACGAACGGCGGATCAAAAGCGGGCCGCTCTGCGATCTCTTGATCATCCTGGCTTCAATGCTTGGAGGTCAGGAGGAAGAGAGGGTGATCCGTGTGGAGGACTGGGCCGAGATTC
>NZ_JAQYWW010000734.1:0-408 GCF_036322525.1 Streptomyces sp. BE20
GGGGGGGGGCGGGGGGGGGGGGGGGCGGGGGGGGGCCGCGGAAGCGGCTGGGATGACCCACCCGCCCCCCGCGCGGCGCGCCGCCCCGGGGGGCCCCCCCGCCGCGGGGGGGGGGGGGCCCCCCCGCGGGGCCCCCGCCCGGGGCCCCCCCCCGGGGGGGGTGGGGGGGTGGAGGTCCACGGGGGGGCGGGCCCGGGCCACCCCCCAGGGGGGGGGGGGGGCGGGGGGGGGGGGGGGCGGGGGGGGGTCGGCCGCGGCGCGGGGGCCGCCCCGCGCGCGGCCAGCGGCCCCCGCCCCGCCCGCCACCCCCCCCCCCCCCCCCCCGGGTCCCGCCCCCCCTGCCCGGGTGAGTCTAGGGCCGCCCCCGCCCCCCCCCCCCCGCCCCCCCCCCCCCCCGCCCCCCCCCCC
>NZ_JAQYWW010000735.1:0-362 GCF_036322525.1 Streptomyces sp. BE20
CACGCCGTGTCGACCGTGACCGCCGGACCCTCCAGACCGAAGGTGTACGACACCCGGCCCGACGCGATGCTCCCGCCGGTGCCCATGAAGCCCTCGGCACTGTCGTCCGAGGCCCCCAGCACCATCGAGTAGTCGTTGTACATCACGCCCGCGAACACCCCGGTCCGCGAACCTCGCAGCCCCAGCGGGTCGATCCCCGCCCGCTCGAACGCCTCCCACGACGTCTCCAGCAGCAACCGGTGCTGCGGGTCCATCGCCAACGCCTCACGCGGCGAGATCCCGAACACCTCCGGATCGAAGTCCCCCGCGCTGTAGAGGAATCCACCCTCCCGCGTGTACGAGGTACCCGGGTGGTCCGGGTC
>NZ_JAQYWW010000736.1:0-503 GCF_036322525.1 Streptomyces sp. BE20
CCCCTCCCCCGTCACCGGGCCCGTCGAAGACCGTGTAGATCTCGGGGGTCGCCGGGTCGTGATAGGCGGTCGGGTGCTGCGGGTGGGGGGGGGTGGGGGGGGTGGGGGGGGGGGGGGGGTTTGTTTTGTGGGGGGGGGGGGGGGGTTGTGGGTGGGGGGGGGGGGGGGGGGGGGGGGGGGTGGTGTGGGGTGGGGGTTGGTGGTGTTTTTGTTGGTGGGGGGTGGGGGGGGGGGGGGGGGCGGCGGGGCCGGGATTGGTGGGTGGCGGGGGGGAGTTGCGTCGCACCTAGTCGGGGGGGGGGGGGGCGGGGGCGGGGGGCGGCCGGCGGCGGCCGGGGGCCCCCGGGCCCGCCGGGGCGGGGGGGGGCGCGGCGCCGGGACGGGGGGGGGGGGGCGGGCGGGGGGGGGGGGCGCCGGTGCCGGGCCGGGTGGTTGTGGGGGGGGTGGGGGGGGGGGTGTGTGGTTTTGGGGTGGGTGGGGGGGGCGCCCCCGCCCCCCCCCCC
>NZ_JAQYWW010000737.1:0-301 GCF_036322525.1 Streptomyces sp. BE20
ACCGCGCCGACGTCGCGGACGAGAAGCATGTCGTCGAACAGCACTACCGTATCGACGACCTGGAGTTCGAGCAGCACCACCTGAACAACAACGAGGACGTGATCGACGACCTGCTGGTCTCCGCCACCAAGAACCCGCACTGCGAGGGCGTCGGTCATCTCGGTTCGCACCTTGGCGGGGGAGACGGTGTGGATCCGGATGCCCTTGCGTCCGACCACGTCGGCCAGCGTGCGGGTGAGTGCCACCAGACCGACCTTGCAGGCCGCGTAGTCGCTCTGGACCGGGCGGGGGATCCGCACCG
>NZ_JAQYWW010000738.1:0-318 GCF_036322525.1 Streptomyces sp. BE20
GGGGGGGGGGGCCCGGCGGCGGGGGCGGCCGGGCGGCGGGGGCGGGGCGGGCCGGCGCGGGCCGGGGGGTTGCCGCGCGGGCAGGGGGCGTCGAGAGGGCCCGGTGGAGGGGGGGGGGGGCGGCGACGCCGGCCAGCAAGCCGGGGGGCGCACCCACCCCACCCCGCCCCCCAAAGCGACACAAACAACTCGAAAACCAATAAACAAACAGACCCGCCCGCCCCCGCCAAGCATTAGGAATACGACAGAATTTTGACCAAAACACACCCCGAGCACCCAAAAGCCACCACCCCCGTCCACAAAAAAAAAAAAAAAACC
>NZ_JAQYWW010000739.1:0-367 GCF_036322525.1 Streptomyces sp. BE20
GGCCGCTCCCGGACCGCCTCCAGCCCGGCGCAGCGCGCCAGCGCGGACTTCCCCGGCCCGGCCCGGCCGCCCCTCGAGACGATGCCGACCGCCGGGTCCAGCAGGAGGTCCAGCGCGACCCGCTGCTCGGCGCTGCGCCCGCGCATTCCGAACGCATCGCGTTCTCCGAGCACCAGCCGGACTCGGACGTCGCCCGTGACCCGGACGAGCTCCCGGACGCGTTCGTATTTGAGAACGAGTCCGGAGTGCACGGGGAGGTCGCTGACGCACTCGATGGACACCGCGGTGTCGTGGCCGGCCGAGAACAGCGCGTCGACGTCGTCGGCCGCCACGTGCAGCTCGGACATGCCGGTCCACCCGGAGGTGA
>NZ_JAQYWW010000740.1:0-301 GCF_036322525.1 Streptomyces sp. BE20
ATCGCCGGCATGGACCGGCTGGTCCAGCGCAACGTGCTGGCGATGTCCGGCCGCGCGGACGAGGCCGCCGGCGACGACAACACCCTTCAGCTCTACAAGACCGCCACCATCACCCACGGCAACCGCCAGGCCGCCGAGATCCTCCCCGCCCCCGTCGACACGCACGAGGATCAGGCCGACGCGGCGCATCTCTCCTCCCTGGCCGACTAGACCCCCCAGGGCCCCACGATCGTCGACCACGCCAACACGCGGAACGGCCAGCGGGCCCGCGCCCACGGCGACATGGCGCACGCCACCTGCG
>NZ_JAQYWW010000741.1:0-344 GCF_036322525.1 Streptomyces sp. BE20
AACACCGTCGACCCGCTCGGCGGGAGCCGGCACCGATGGACCGGTGAGTACGCCGTTGTGCGGATCGAGGGCCAGGTCCGGGGCGAGCAGTTCCTGACGTTCCGACCGGCGGCTGAACCCCCGCTACTGGGCGAGCGAGGACCCAGTCAGCGAGGCGGAGCAGGCGATTCTGATCGGTCTGGGTCCCAGCCCCGGCGTCGCGCGCGGCGGGGGCCGGCGGCGCGCCGCGGCTCCCGGCGCGGTGGACCCCGGCCGCGGGGGGCGGGGCGGGGAGGGGCGGGCGCGGCCCCGGCGGCGCGCCCCCCCCGCCCCCCCCGCCCGCCGCCCCCCCCCGCCCCCCCCCC
>NZ_JAQYWW010000742.1:0-29478 GCF_036322525.1 Streptomyces sp. BE20
GTAGGTGCCGGGTGTGGTGGTGCCCGCCGTGGTGATGTTGAGCGTGGCGGGGGATCCGGCGGTGACGCTGCCGGGGGTGGCGGTGGCGTTGACGCCGGCCGGGGCACCGGAGACGGTGAGGCTGACGCTCTGCGCCGAACCGGTGGTGACGGCGGTGGTGATGTTCGCGCTGGTCGACGAACCGGCCACCACCGAACCCGAGTCGGGGCTCACGCCGACCGAGAAGTCGTTCGTCGGCTGGGTGTTGCTGGTGAACGCCTTGAAGATCTTGGTGAAGTCCCAGGTGTTCTGGCTGATCCCGGAGCAGTTGTCACGGGCGGTGGCGCCCGGGCAGCTGCCGTTGTCGCGCTGCAGCGCCCAGAACGACAGGGTGTTGATGCCCTTCGAGACCGCCCAGTTGTAGACGGTGGTCGCGTTGGCGAGCGTGAAGGTCTCGGCCGGACCGAAGTCGTCGACGCCGATCATCTCGGTGACGCCGATGGAGCCCCACAGCTGGGCGGGCGTCTTGGTCGGGTACAGCCGGGCCAGCTGGTTGTAGAGGCCGGTCGCCGCGGTCTGGGTGTCGGCGGCCATGTCGTGCTGGGCGTTGTCGTAGTAGTCGAAGGTCATCAGGTTGACGACGTCGATCCGGGCGTTGTTGGTGACCGCGTTCCGCAGCACCGCGAGGCCGCTGGCGGCCAGGCCGGTCGGCGTGGTCGGCAGGGTGTAGGAGAACTGGATCTGCCGGCCGTTGGCGGCGGCCCAGTCCTGCACCACCTTGATCGCCTTGTTGCGGCGGTCGATGCCCGCGGTGTTGTCCAGCGAGTCGACCTCGATGTCGAGGTCGATCCGGCTGATCTCGTACGTGGTGATCAGCTTCTGGTACGCGGCGGCGATCTGGTTGACGTCGGTGCAGCTGTCGGCCAGTTCGGTGCCGGTGGTGTCGGCGGTGTAGCCGCCGAAGGACGGGATGACGTCGCCGCCGTTGGCGCGGATGGTGGCGATGTCGGCGCCGAACGAGGACTGGGCGACCGGCAGCGAGGTGTCGCCGTTCCAGTACGGCGTGCACGAGCCCTTGGTCGCGGTCTGCAGGAACGCCATCGTCAGGTGCTTGGCACCGGACTGGGCGGCCAGGGCGGCCGGGCTCTCGCCGGTCCAGGCCTCGAAGTAGGGGGCGAACACCCGGGTGGGCAGCGGGGTGGCGGCGGCCGAGGCGGAGACCGACGAGGTGGTCGCTGCCGTGGGGGCCGCTCCCGCGGTGGTCGCCCCGGCGGCGACGATTCCGGCCGAGGCGGCCAGGGTGACACAGGCCGTCAGGGCGGCCTGAATCGTTCTGTGTAGACGCATTGGTTCTCCAACAGACTTGGTGGGGCCGGACGTTGGTGAAGTGTGCGGAGTTTCGCGGCGGAACGGTCGAACGGTGGGGGCCGTGGGACGGGGCGCTGTGGAGCGGGAGATGCGAACCGTGCGGCGGGGGCGGCGGAGCGGGCATGCGCACCCCGTGGACACGCGGCACGGACGGCCGGCGGTGCGCGAACGCGCGGACGCCGCAGCGGGTCTGGGGGTGGAGCATGGCAGGGCATGGCAGTGCCTCAGCCGCCGGTGGTCACACCCCCACAGTGCATCCCGGTCGGATCGACATGCTTATGGTTGGACTAGACCACTCGTCTGTCAAGACTCCTAACAGTTCGTCGGCGAAGCATGTGCGCCCACCTCGTGGCCGAGATCCGGCCTGCCGGCGGGCCGGGGCCGGCGGTGGGCCGGGTGGTTCGTGCCGCCGTCCGCCGGTGTGGTCACGGCTACGGCCGGCGCGGCGGTGGGCGGCGGCGCCGGGTGCGGTTCACGGCCGGCGCTCTGCGGTCCCGTCCGCCGTCCGGGCGCGCCGGCGCCGGACACGCAGGTGGTGGCGCAGGCCGCCCGCTGACGGCGGGCGTGCGGGCGCCGGGCATGCGGGTGCCGTGGCCGCGCGCTGGTCGACGCGCGCGGCCACGGCGGCCCGGCGCTCAGGACACCGGGCCGTCCAGGGTCTGCCGGACCGGCTCAGGCCGGCGGGCAGAGGGTGGAGCGCAGTGCGTCGAGGATCTTCTCCGCCTTCTCGGCGCCGAAACCCTGAGGACGGTCGGGTGTGGTGAACCGCTGGTCGGCGAGCTCGACCAGCTTGGCCCTGTCCTTGGGGAACTGGTACATCGACTGGCACTGGGCGCGAGCCCTGTCGACGGCCTGCTCCGGCTTGCCGCCCACGATCGCCGGGTCGATCGCGTCCAGCGCGGCGACCAGTTGGGCGGAGACGTCGGCGGCCGGCTTGCTCGGCAGGCCCGCGTCCGTGGGCGGGGCCGGCTTGGGCGGTGCGGAGGCCGGGGCCCCCGGGGAGTCGGCGGCGCCGGGGGAACTCGGGGCGGGAGCGGCGGTCGCGCCCGGCGCGGTGGCGCCCGGAGCGTCAGGGGTGGCCGCCGGGGTGGGCGGGGCGCCGGTCGCGGGCCCGGTCGGGGCTCCGGTCGTGCTCCCGCCGGTGGCCGCGTCGGTGGCGGGGGCCGGGGCGGACGCGGTCGGTGTGCCGCCGGTGGACGTGGCGGGGGTGCCGGATGCGGAGGCGCCGGCCGCGGTGGTGCCGGACTCCGAGCCGGAGCAGGCGGCGAGGCTCACTGCGGCGAATGCCGTGAGGGTGGCGGCGAGGAGACGAGTGCGCATGCCGTCACACTGTCATGTCCGCGCCGCTCAGGGGAAGATCTGCCGAACCGGAGATCCAGGTCACCGGCCCGGTCGGGCGGTGGCGCCGGAGGTGTTCGCCCCGGGCTGGGGGTGTTCGCCCGGGAGGTGTCCGTGCAAGGGTGATCCGCCCGCGCGCGGGGCCGTCCTCCCGACCGGCCCCGCGCGACGCGGTGTCAGCCGAGCCCGTTGCTCTTCAGCCAGTCCTTGGCCACCGCCGACGGGTCCTCCTTGTCGATCGCGACCTTCTTCATCAGCGCCAGCAGGCCGGCCGTGTCCAGCTTGGCCGACACCGCGTTGAGCGCGGCCGACGACGTCGCGTCCACCTTCGCCTTGTTGACCAGCGGGGTGACGTTCTGCGCACCGAACAGGTTCTTCGGGTCGGTGAGCGCGACGAGCTTCAGCTGGGCGATCTTCGGGTCGGTGGAGAAGACGTTGCCGACCTGGATCGACCCGTCCTTCACGGCGTTGGCGGTGGTCTCGCCGGTGGGCTTCCACTCCTTGAAGGTCAGCCCGTAGACGTCCTTGAGCGGCTGCTCCTGGCGCGACTTGAACTCCGGCGGGCCGCCGATGGTGAACTCGCCCGCCTTTCCGGCCAGGTCGGCGATGCTCTTGAGGCCGTACTTGTCGGCGCTCTCCTGGCTGACGCTCAGGGTGTCCTTGTCCTCGGCGGGGGAGGAGTCGAGGATCGCCAGCGAGGCCGGCAGTGTCTTCGCCAGCTCGGCGTTGACCGCGTCCTTGGTGGGCTCGGCCGTCTTGCCGCCGAGGTAGGCGAGCAGGGCGCCGTTGTACTCGGGCAGGACGGTCAGGCTGCCGTTCTGCAGCTGCCCGTAGAGCACCTCGCGGCTGCCGATGTTGAACTTCTCCTCGACCTTGACGCCCTTGGCCTTGAGCGCCTGCGAGTAGATCGAGCCGAGCAGCACGTTCTCGGGGAAGTTGGCCGAGCCGACCACCACCGTGCCGCCGGACCCCGCGCCCGTCGCGGCGGAGCCGCCGGCCGTCGAGGGTGCGGCGGCCAGCGGGTCGCCGCCGGAGGAGCCGCAGGCGGTGGCGGTGAGGGCGAGTGCGGCCAGGGCGGCGAGGGCGGCGGCCCGGTGGCCGGTTGCTCTGCGCGGCACGGATGTCGACATGGTGATACGGGTCCTTTCGGGATGTACGTGTCGGGTGTCAGGTGCGTCGGGAGTCTGAGGACGTGGGGGCTCCGGCCGCCCCGGGAGGCCCGGGGCGGCCGGAACGCGGAGCCGTCGCGGCGCGCCCCGGGCGGCACGGACCGCCCGGAGGGCCCGGTCCTCCCGGGTGCTCCGGTGGCCGTCCGGCGTCACGACGGCTGCCGCGACGCGGCCCGCTGCTGTGCGCGCAGGCCGGGAGGCAGCGCGTACCGGGCGAGCAGGGCGAAGAACAACTGGGCGGCGACGGCGAGCAGCACGACCAGCAGCGCGCCGCCGATCGTCATCGCGAAGTCCCGGGTGGCCAGGCCGTCGATGACGTACCGGCCGAGCCCGCCGAGCCCGACGTAGGCGGCCACCGTCGCGGTCGCGATGACCTGGACGGTCGCCGTCCGGAAGCCGGCCAGCAGGGTGGGGAGGGAGGACGGCAGGCAGACCTGCCACAGCACCTGCGGGTGCGTCAGCCCGACGCCCCGCGCCGCGTCCCGGACGTCCGGGTCGGTGCCGCGCACCCCCTCGACCGCCGCGACCAGCAGCGGCGGCGCGGCCAGCGCGACGAGCGGGAACAGGACGGCGGTGTCGCCGACCCCCGCCAGCAGCACCGCCAGCGTCACCAGCCCGAGCGTCGGCAGGGCGCGGGCGGCGCCGGCCATCGCGGTGACCACGGTGACGCCCCGTCCGGTGTAGCCGATCAGCAGTCCGAGCGGGACGGCCAGCACCGCGGCGTACAGCAGCGCCTCGCCGGAGAGCAGCAGGTGTTCGGCGATCCGGTGGACGATCGCGTTCGGACCGCTCCGGCGGTCCGGGGCGGAGAAGAAGTCCCCCAGCCAGCTGAGCCAGTTCACCGGCCCGCCCCCTTCTCCCGGACGGCCCAGGGCGCGAGCACGCGGCGGGCGCCGACGAGCACGAGGTCCACGGCCAGGGCGAGTGCGGCGATCAGTACGATGCCGGCCACGATCGGCGTCGGGAAGGTGCGCTGGAACCCGTCGATGAAGAGGTAGCCGAGCCCGCCGCGGCCGACCAGGGCGCCGACCGAGGCGAGCGAGATGCTGGAGACCGCGGCGACCCGCAGGCCGGCCACCAGGTACGGCACGGAGGCGGGCAGCTCGACGGCGGCCAGCCGGTGCCACGGCCCGTAGCCCATGGCGGTGGCCGCCTGCCGGACCGCGTCCGGGACGGCGCGCAGGCCGTCCACGGTGGTCGGCAGCAGGACGGCGACCGCGTAGAAGGTGAGCGGGATCATCACGGTGGCCTGGGTGGCCAGCCCGGTGTAGGGGATGAGCACCACGAAGACGGCCAGCGAGGGCAGGGCGTAGACGATGTTGAAGACCGCGGCGAGCGGCTGGTACAGGCGGGGGAAGCGGGTGCAGGCGAGGCCGAGCGGGATCGCCAGCAGCAGGCCGATCAGCACCGGGAGCAGCGCGATGACGGCGTGGTCGGCCAGCAGGTCGCCGAGGTAGCCGAGATGGTCGCCGATCCAGTACCAGCGGATGATCGGTTCATCGTCCACCGCCGGCTCCGTCCGCGTCGCTTCCGGTTCCGGCGCCGGCCTCGCCCGCTCGTGCCTCGCCTGCTCCGGTTCCGGTGCCGCCGGCGCGCGTGGCCACGTCCGGCCCGCCGGGCCCGGCGGAGCGTCCGACCGTCACCGTCGGAGCCCCGGCGAGCGCGGCCAGGACGGCCTCCCGGTCCGCCGTGCCGGTGGCCCGGCCGTCGGAGTCCAGTGCGACCGCGACCCCGGAGGGGGACAGCACGGCGGCGTCCAGTGCGCCGCGCAGGGTGTCGGCCTCGGGGTGGAACCCGGGCGCCGGGTGCAGGACGGCGGAGGCCGCGTCCCGGTCGATCCAGCCGATCGGCCGACGCTCGTCGTCCAGCGCCAGCTCCCAGCCGCCGTACCTCGGCCCGTCGTGGACCGGGTGCACGGCGACGGTGCGTGCGGAGCGCAGGCCGAGCCCGCGCAGGCCCCGGTCACGGCCGAGGAACGCGGCGACGTCCTCGTCGGCGGGCGCGGTGAGCAGCGTGTGCGGGTCGGCGAGCTGGGCGATCCGGCCCTGCTCGCGCAGCACCACGACCTGGTCGCCGAGCCGGACGGCCTCCTCGATGTCGTGGGTGACGAACAGGACGGTCTTGTGGAGCTCGGACTGGAGCCGCAGCAGTTCCTCCTGGAGCCCGGCCCGCACCACCGGGTCGACGGCGCTGAACGGTTCGTCCATCAGCAGGACCGGCGGGTCGGCGGCCAGCGCCCGGGCGACGCCGACCCGCTGCTGCTGGCCGCCGGAGAGCTGGAACGGGTACCGCTTGGCGGTCTCGGGCGCGAGCCCGACCAGGTCGAGCAGCTCGGCCGCCCTGGCGCGGGCCTTCTTCCGGTCCCAGCCGAGCAGGTAGGGGACGGTCGCGATGTTGTCGATCACCCGCCGGTGCGGGAACAGCCCGGCCTGCTGGATCACGTACCCGATGCCGCGCCGCAGTTTGGCCGGGTCCAGGCGGGCGACGTCGTCCCCGTCCAGCAGGACCCGCCCCGAGGTCGGCTCGACCATGCGGTTGACCATGCGCAGCAGGGTCGTCTTGCCGCAGCCGGACGGGCCGACCAGCACGGTCGTGCGCCCGGTGGGGACGTCGAGGTCGAGGCCCTCGACGGCGATGGTGCCGTCGGGGTGGCGCTTGCCCGCGCCGTCGAATCTGATCACGGGGAGTTTCCTCGTCTCGGCGGCCCCCGGTGGCGGCGCCGATGGTGGTGTAGGTCGGTCGATAGGCGGTGGGAGAGTGACGGACGGTCGGGTCGGTGGCGTTCTGTCGACAAACTGCGGCGTGTGACGTCGTCGTCTGCCCGGGCGTTCCTCCGCCCGCGTGGCTGCCCAGTATCGAACCGGCTGAAACTCCGATCAGCCTATGACCTCATGAACCTCCTGTCCCTGATTTCCCGGCCGCCGCAGGACGGCGGACGATCCAGCGGCATCGAGGCCGGCGGATCGGCGGCGTCCTGCGGCGCCGGTTTCACGGTCCTGGCGCGGGATCAGCCGCCCTGACGCGTCGGCAGTCCGGCGGCGGCCCACCCGACGAAACCGCCGTCGAGGTCGGTCGCCCGGTGCAGACCCAGCTCGCGCAGCGAGGCGGCCGCCAGGCTCGACGCGTACCCCTCCGAGCAGACCACGACCACCGCCACGTCGTGTCCCGCGGCTTCCGGGATCCGGTGACTGCCCGTCGGGTCGAGCCGCCACTCCAGCACGTTCCGCTCGATGATCAGCGAGCCCGGGATCTCCCCCTCGGCCGCCCGCTGCGCCGCCGGCCGGATGTCCACCAGCAGGGCGCCGTCCAGCTGGGCCCGGTAGGCCTCCTCGGCCCCCGGCCGGTGGACCCCCTCACGGGCGCGCGCCACCAGGTCGTCGATCGTGGTCACCACTGTTCGGGTCCTTCCTCGGAGGTGCGGACCAGGCCGCCGGCCCGCAGTTCGTAGTGCGCCATGGAGCTGAGCGGCGGCGAGTACGCGTGCAGCGTGACCGCCGGTCCGGACGCGGTGTTGCGGACGTCGTGCACGTACTCGGGCCCGAACGCGCGGGTGGTTCCGGACTGGATCCGGCGGATCAGCAGGCCCTGCTCCGGGCCGCCGAGCGACAGCTCCTCCAGCTCGCCCAGCGCCACGGTGAACGCGCCGCGCGAGCCGCCGTGGTCGTGGAACCCGGTGGACTGGCCGGGCAGCCAGCTGATCAGCCAGACCTCGTGGTCGTCGTCGGCGACCAGCCGCCGGTACCAGCGCTCCTCGGTGGAGAGCCGGACGTGGTGGATCCACTGGTCGGGCTGCTCGGCCAGCTCGCGGACGACGGCCCGCAGCGCGCTCGGGGTGAGCGGTACCCGGCCCTCCTCGGTGACGACGGTGCCGGACCCGGTCGGGGCCGCGGCGCCGGTCGCTCTCCCGGTCGCGCTGCCGCCGGGAGCGTCGGCGCCGTCGGTGGAGGTGCCGGTGACGGGGGCGCCGGCAGCGGACGTGCCGGGAACGGGGGCGCCGGGGGCGGACGCGGCCGGGGAGGCGGTGGCAGGGGACGCCGCAGCCGAGGTGGCGGCGGTGGATGCGACGGATACGGCGGAGGCGAGCGTGTCGGTGGCGAGGTCCAGGCTCATGTGGGTGTCCTCGGGGAAGGCGGGCGCTGGGTGGTGCCGTGCGGCGGCGGTACGGCCGTGCCCGGGTGCGGTGCGCCGGGCCGACGGGGCGGCCGGAGGCGGGTCACACGGGGAGGCGCGTCAGGAGAGCGGGTGCGCGGCGCGGGTCCTGGGGAGTGTCACAGGGAGGGGCCGGCGGGGAAGGACAGGGTCAACAGGCACAGATGGAACTCGCCTGGCGTCGGAGATCGACGTGCAGGCGGCAGACCAGAGTGGTGCCGGAGTCCATGCGCCGGATCCTTCCCGACGGAACGGGCACGAGTCAAGCGAGCACCCTCATGGTCGCGGGCCGCGCGCCCGATCGGGCGGGGCGGGCGGACCGGTCGCCGGACCGCCCGCCACCTCGGCGTCCGGCGCCGGAGCGGGCCCGGGCAGAGGAACCGACGCGGCCCCCGGCGGGGGTGCCGGTCCGGTGCCGGGGGCGGCCCCGGAAGCGGTATCGGCGGCGGTCCCGGCCGGGGTCCCGGTCCCGGTTCCGGAGCCCGAACCGGCCCGGGTCCCGGACGTGGCTCTCGGCCCGGTGCCGGACAGGGCCGCCTTCACCGCGGGTTCGGCCTGCTCGCCGACGTACCGGCCGAGGGTCTGGTAGGCGTCGAACTGCCGGTGGTCGAACCACTGGTCGCTGGTGCTGTCGTTCGGGAAGGACGCGTCGGTCATCGCGTACGCGTGCAACTCGTACGGCATGCCGGCGGTGAGGGCGGCCTGGGCGACGATCAGCGTGCCCCGCCGGGCGGCCGACGGATCGGCGCCGTCCGCGGAGCAGCCGCCGTCCAGGTCGAGCGGCCACGGGTACTCGATGTCACCGACGACCACCGCCCGGGCGGAGAGCCGGTCGGCCAGCCGCGCCGCCAGACCGCGCAGCGGCGGGTGCCCGGCCCCGTCGGAGGAGGGGCTCCCGTGCGGGCCGCCCCCGGCGGCGCCCGCGGTCCCGGCGCTGCCCGGGATCAGCAGGTCCGGTTCGCGGAGGGTGATGGTGATGCCCAGCTCCTCGCGGGCCAGGGTGATCGCCGCCGCCAGGGTGGCGGCGAAGGTCGAGTCGCCGCTGGCGTCGATGCAGACCGCCGTCCGCACGCCGTGCCGCAGGAGTTCGACGAGTCCGAGGTTCTCGTAGTGGCCGCCGTCGGTGGTGAGCAGGAACCGCGCGTCCATCGGGTACCGGCCGCAGACCTCGCGCAGCTGGTAGGGGAGCCGGCGGACGGCGGGCTGCGGCGCGTACCGCCAGTCCCGGTCGGCGGCCCAGAGCGGGGCGAGCGCCGCCGGGTTGGGCAGCCAGGTCCCGAGCCGCGCGTTGGTGATCGCGAACAGCCCCTGGTAGCCGCGCGACTGACGGCCCATGGCGGACGAGAACGCCGCGCCGGAGACGGCCATCGCGGACTGCACCGTGAGGTCCCGGCCGATATGCCGCCGGGTGCGTCGCTCCAGCAGATCGGTGCGGGCGTACCCGACGTCCGGTCCGCCCACGTAGTCGGACGAGAAGGTGAACGAGACCGCCCGGCGGCCGGGCGGCGTGCGCGCGTTGCCGGAGAGGTTGGCCGCCGCGGCGAAGATCACCTGCGGGAAGTCGGGGTGCCGGGCGCCGTAGTGGCTGAGGCGGGTCTGCTCGCGGAAGAAGTGGTACGGCCGGGCGAGCACCTCCCCGCCGTCACGGTCACCGGCACCGGCACCGGCACCGTCGCCGTCCTGGCCACCGGCACCGTCCTGGCCGCCGTCACCGCGCTCGACCGAGCGGCGGACGGCGAACGCGGCGGCGAGGCGCCGACGGTAGAAGGGGTGCAGGCCCATCCAGGTCTGGTCGAGGTTGAGGCCGACGGTGCCGAGGACCAGGGGCAGCAGGAGCTGCGCGGCCGGCGGCCAGGCGTGCCCGGTGGCCACCGCCCAGCCGAGCGCCAGCAGCGCGCCCGCGGTGAGCGCGGCCAGCGCCGACCAGAGCACCAGGTACTCGGCGATCCGCCCGGTGAGGCTGCCGCCGATCCGCCGGGTGCCGCGGACCAGCCCGCCGAGCACCGCCGCCCCTTGTCCGATGGCGTGCCGGCCGTGCCAGAGGATCCCGAGCAGCAGGGCCAGGTAGCTGAGCAGCACGGTGGCGCTTATGCCGGCGCCGGTCTGCCGTGCGCCGACGGCGAGCGCCTGTTGCAGCCGGACCGCGCCCCAGGCCAGCCCGGGCACGGCCAGGACGCCGAGCGTGACCAGGGCCGCCACGGCGAGTGCGGCCTGCGAGAACCGGCGCAGGACGCGCGGCAGGAGGGTGTCCCAGCCGAGCCAGGAGAAGGTCAGCAGCCAGAGCAGCCAGCCCAGGGCGGCCGCCGTCAGCAGCCCGACCAGGGTGAGCAGGGCGGGGGCGCGGAGGGCGAGCGGGCCGAGCCCGGGCCCGCCGACGCCGCCCCCGGTGACCGGGCCTTGGGTGTGCAGGCCGACGGCGGCCAGGTCGTTCAGGTCGGTGAGCGGTACGAGGTGGTAGAAGCGGCTCAGCCCCAGGCCGATCACCAGGACGGAGGCGAGCAGCAGGGCGAGCGCCGCGACGAGGCCGCGCAGCAGCGTGCCGAGGGCGACCAGCCACTCGCCCGCGCCGTCCGCCAGGTACTTGGCGTGGCGTCGGAGGTGGTCCTCCTCGGGGGATCCGGGCTCCAGCACGGTGTCGGCGGTCAGACCGGAGACGGCCCGGACGGGGCAGGCCGGAGCGGAGTCGCTGAGCGCCAGCTGCATGGCGCCGACCGTGTAGCCGCCGCCGGAGACGGAGACCAGGTAGCGGGCCTGCTTCAGCCACGGGCGCAGGGACTGGAGCGCCCCGAGGGTGACGCAGGCCGAGCGGATGCCGCCGCCGGAGACGCAGAAACCGAGCGGGGCGTGCTCGCGGCCGGGCGGGACCCGGGCGGCGTTGCGCCAGCGGGCCTGTCGGGTGAGCGGCCCGGGGGTCCGCGGTCCGGGTGGCCACCGTCCGCCCCGCGCCGTCGCCACCGGCCACGGGGGAATCAGCTCCGGTCCGCGGTCCGGTTCGGCGTCGGGTCCGCCGTCGGGTCCGCGATCCGGTCCGCCGTCCGGTTCGTCGCCGTGGACGGCGCTCGGCCCGGCCTCCGGTGTGCCGCTCGTCCCGCCGTTCGGACCGCCGTTCGGACCGTGGGTCGTCCCACCGTCCGGCCCGCCGTTCGGACCGCCGGCCGTCTCCTCCGCAGGCCGCCGCAGCACCCCGCGCGCGGCCCGGTGGACGGTGGCGGAGCAGACCACCGTGCCGACCACCCCCGCGGGCAGGAGCAGCAGCCACTTCACGGTGGCGAACGCGGCCGCCGCCAGGAAGGGTGTGTCACCGCCCGCCGGTCCGGGACCGCCCCCGCCCAGCCCGGCGTCGAGCAGGAGGTCCTCGGCGAGGTCACAGGCACCCGCCAGCACGCCCGCGAGGCCGGCGACGAGCGCGACCAGCCGCCAGTGCGGCCGCGTGAACACGTATCCGCCGAGCATCCCGGCGGCCGTCAGCGTCACCGAGTAGCCGCAGACCAGCCAGAGGTCCGCGTCCAGGGACGCGCGGAAGTCGGCGGCCCGGTCGGCGACCACGGCCGCGGCGGCGGCGCGGGAGCCGGCCAGCTGGAGGCGGACGTCCCGGGCGCCCTGGCCGTCCGCCGTCCACCGGGCGAAGAGCAGCCACCCGAGGGCGGCCGGTACCGGGACGCCGAGCCCGAGCAGGACTCCGGCCCACGCCGGTACCGGGCGTCGGCGCGCCGGGTGCGGGCGTGCCGGGTACGAGCGGGCGGGGTGTGCGCGGGCGGGGTGCGCGGGGCCTCCGCTCTCCTCGGGTACAGCCGTCACGTCCACCTCCCCCTGCACACGCGTGAACGACCGAACGCCGGGGCCGGGGACCGGCGATGGCTCACCGTCGGCGACCGCCCGGCGACGGACCGGAGCAGCATCATCAACCCTCTTGCCCGGACCCGCACCACCTCGCACACGATTCACCCGAATGAGTAAGGCGAGCACGGTCGGGGTAGATGACCGTTTCATCCCATCTACGAGACCCCGCGTGTCCGGGTAACAGGATCGCCCCGGGCGCGTTACGTCCGACGTATTGTCAGGCGACCGAGGCCGGGCCTACGGTCGACGCACCAACTTTCTACGCACGTAGACACCGTGCGCGGTCGTGCCGGAACGCGCCGGCGCACGGAGCCGTGCGCGGCGCTCCACGTGGCCCGTAGTGCGGTGCCGTCCGCGGTGCCGCAGGCAGAACCGCCCCGTCAACCCTCAGACCGCAGGCCCGACCCCCGGACGGACCGCGGAGTTGCGGAGGTACCCATGTCGCAGATCGTCCGTGCCGCCCTCGTCCAGACCCGGTGGACCGGCGACCAGGAGAGCATGATCGCCCTCCACGAGCGGTACGCCCGCGAGGCCGCCGCGCAGGGCGCGAAGATCCTCGGCTTCCAGGAGGTCTTCAACGCCCCGTACTTCTGCCAGGTCCAGGAACCCGAGCACTACCGCTGGGCCGAGCCCGTGCCCGACGGACCCACCGTCCGCCGGATGGCCGAACTCGCCCGGGAACTCGGCCTCGTCCTCGTCGTCCCCGTCTACGAGGAGGAGCAGCCCGGCGTCTACTACAACACCGCCGCGGTGATCGACGCCGACGGCAGCTACCTCGGCAAGTACCGCAAGCACCACATCCCGCAGGTCAAGGGCTTCTGGGAGAAGTACTACTTCAAGCCCGGCAACGTCGGCTGGCCCGTCTTCGACACCGCCGTCGGCAAGGTCGGCGTCTACATCTGCTACGACCGCCACTTCCCCGAGGGCTGGCGGGCCCTGGGACTCGCCGGCGCGCAGATCGTCTACAACCCCTCCGCCACCAGCCGCGGCCTCTCCGCGTACCTCTGGCAGCTCGAACAGCCCGCCGCCGCCGTGGCCAACGAGTACTTCGTCGCCGCCATCAACCGCGTCGGCACCGAGGAGTACGGCGACAACGACTTCTACGGGACCTCCTACTTCGTCGACCCGCGCGGCCGGTTCGTCGGCGAGGTCGCCTCCGACAAGGAGGAGGAGCTCGTCGTCCGCGACCTCGACATGGGCCTCATCGAGGAGGTCCGGCAGCAGTGGGCGTTCTACCGCGACCGCCGCCCCGACGCGTACGGGCCGCTGGCCGAGGCGTGAGGGGGACGACCACACCATGACCACCCGCACCGTCATCCGCGGCGGCCTCGTCATCACCGCCACCGAGGAACTCCGCGCCGACGTCCTCATCGAGGGCGAGCGCATCGTCGCCCTCGCCACCACCGGCAGCGAGGCCGCCCTCGCCTGGACCGCCGACACCCTGATCGACGCCGCCGGCCACTACGTGATCCCGGGCGGCGTCGACGCCCACACCCACATGGAACTGCCGTTCGGCGGGACCCACGCCTCCGACACCTTCGAGACCGGCACCCGCGCGGCCGCCTGGGGCGGCACCACGACCATCGTCGACTTCGCCGTCCAGCCCGTCGGCGGCAGCCTCCGCGAAGGTCTCGACGCCTGGCACGCCAAGGCCGACGGCACGTGCGCCGTCGACTACGCCTTCCACACCATCGTCTCCGACGTCAACGACGCGGTCCTCAAGGAGATGGACGCCCTCGTCGACTCCGGCGAGTCCACCTCCTTCAAGCTGTTCATGGCCTACCCCGGCGTCTTCTACAGCGACGACGGCCGCATCCTGCGCGCCATGCAGCGCGGCGCCGCCAACGGCGGGCTGATCATGATGCACGCCGAGAACGGCATCGCCATCGACGTCCTCGTCGAACAGGCCCTCGCCGCCGGCCGCACCGCCCCCCGGTACCACGGCGAGGTCCGCCGCGAACTCCTGGAGGCCGAGGCCACCCACCGCGCCATCAAGCTCGCCCAGGTCGCCGGCAGCCCCCTCTACGTCGTCCACGTCTCCGCGGCCTCCGCCCTCGCCGAACTCGCCCGGGCCCGCGACGAGGGCCTCCCCGTCTTCGGCGAGACCTGCCCCCAGTACCTCTTCCTCTCCACGGACAACCTCGCCGAGGAGGGCGCCGACGGCTTCGAGGGGGCCAAGTACGTGTGCAGCACGCCGCTGCGCCCCCGGGAGCACCAGGAGGCGCTCTGGCGCGGCCTGCGGACCAACGACCTCCAGGTGGTCTCCACCGACCACTGCCCGTTCTGCTACACCGGGCAGAAGGAGCTCGGCCGCGGCGACTTCTCGAAGATCCCCAACGGTCTGCCCGGCGTGGAGAACCGCATGGACCTGCTCCACCAGGCCGTGGTCGACGGGCGACTGAGTCGCCGCCGCTGGATCGAGATCGCCTGCACCACGCCCGCCCGGATGTTCGGCCTGCACCCGCGCAAGGGCACCATCGCCCCCGGTGCCGACGCCGACGTGGTCGTCTACGACCCCAACGCCGTCCAGATTGTCTCCGCCGCGAGCCACCACATGAACGTCGACTACTCGGCGTACGAGGGGCGCACGCTCACCGGCCGCGCCCGCACCGTCCTCTCCCGGGGCACGGTCGTCCTCGACCACGGCACCTGGCTCGGGCGGGCCGGCCACGGCACCTTCCTGCGCCGGGACACCTGCCGGTACCTGGACTGAGCCCCGCCCGTCCGGGCCCACCTCCCCGGCCTCCGGCCGTCCTTGCCCCTCCGCCCGCCCGGGTCACGGCCCGGGCGGGTTCCCGTTCCCCCTCCTCCCGACCTCCGGAGCCCGCCATGGACATCGGCCTCGTGCTGCAGACCGACCCGCCCGCCAGCCTGCTCGTCGACCGCATGGTCCGCGCCGAGCGGGCCGGCTTCAGTCACGGATGGACGTTCGACTCCTGCGTCCTGTGGCAGGAGCCCTTCGTCATCTACAGCCGCATCCTCGCCGAGACCAGCACGCTCACCGTCGGCTCGATGGTCACCAACCCCTCCACCCGGACCTGGGAGGTCACCGCCTCCCTCTTCGCCACCCTCAACGACATGTACGGCAACCGCACGGTCTGCGGCATCGGGCGCGGCGACTCCGCGATGCGGGTCGCCGGCCGGCATCCCGCCACCCTCGCCCGGCTGTCCGAGGCCATGCACGTCATCAAGGAACTGGCCGAGGGCCGGACCGCCGAGGTCGACGGCACGGAGATGCACCTGCCGTGGGTCGGCGAAGGCGCCGCCCTGCCGGTCTGGATGGGCGCCTACGGGCCCAAGGCCCTCGCCCTGACGGGACGCCAGGCCGACGGCTTCATCCTCCAACTCGCCGACCCCTACCTCACCGAGTACATGGTCAAGGCCGTCCGCCGGGCCGCCACCGAGGCGGGCCGCGACCCCGACGCGGTGACTGTCTGCGTCGCCGCGCCCGCCTACGTCACCGCCGACGACTCGCCGGCCGCCCTCGCCCACGCCCGCGAACAGTGCCGCTGGTTCGGCGGCATGGTCGGCAACCACGTCGCCGACCTCGTCACCCACTACGGCGAGCACTCCGACCTCGTCCCCGAAGCCCTCACCGCCTACATCAAGGACCGGCAGGGCTACGACTACAGCCACCACGGCCGCGCCGGGAACCCCGACACCGCCTTCGTCCCCGACGAGATCGTCGACCGGTTCTGTCTCATCGGCCCGCCCGACGCCCACCTCGCCCGCCTCGAACAGCTCCGCTCCCTCGGCGTCGACCAGTTCGCCATCTACGCCATGCACGACGCCGTCGAGTCCACCATCGACGCCTACGGGACCGACCTCATCCCGCGCCTGCCGTAACCCGGCCGCCGGCGCCACCACCCCCCGGAACCCACTTCGCAGGCGCGCGGGGAGGGCGCCTACCGCGCCAACGGGCCGCCCGCAGCACCAGCCGTCTCCCGCCAGTCGACCACGGATCGGGAAGACCGGACGGAGCACCACAGGCCGGCGGGCGAGCGGCCGCGGGCCGGTGGCCCACTACGCCCGACTACGGCACGAGGAGGATGGAGTTGATCGGCGTGAAGTCGATCGAGGGGTAGTCACCCGTGGTGCGGTACGTGATCGAGCAGTCCGTGCCGTTGTAGCCCCGGCAGAGCTCGAAGCCCGCGCCGCCGGTCTGGCTGTTGGCGAGTATGTGGTACCCGGTGACGTTGTCGAGGTTGTGGGCGCCGTAGCTGTAGAAGATGTTCTTGCTCAGGATGTCTCCGCCGAACTCGCGGATACAGACCGCCCCGCTCGGGCACGTCGTCGCCGCCACGGCGCCGGGGGCCGCGGCGATCCCCGTTCCCACGGCGAGCGACAGGGCGGTCATGGCCATCGCGATCTTGCGCATGCTTCTTCCTCATCTCTTCTCGGACGGTTCCGGTGCGCCTTGGCGCCGTTCGCGCCGTCCCCGGAATGCCGGACCGGTGGTCGGACCGGCCATAGGGCCAACTGTCGGCGTCCGCGGTGGGGCGGTGACCGGTCGGTACGGCAGCCGTACGGACACGTACAGCCTGTCGATTGGCATGAACATTTGCAAGGAAGGGTAAGGAGGATGGCCGGTACACCACTCCCCATGGCCGACCGGACAGGCGGGCGATCTCCCGCACATGGCCCACGGTGCCCAGGGCGGCACGGCGCCGGCAGGCGGTGAAGGCGACACCCCCGCAGGCGCGGGGAGCAGAACTCCTGGACCGTCACCTGCGGCGACAGGTCGGGAACAGCCCCGCAGGCGCGGGGAGCAGGGGCGTCGCGGATCGGGTGGCGGGCGGCCACGGGGAACAGCCCCGCAGGCGCGGGGAGCAGAGAGCCTCAGTCAGGTCGGAGACCCGGTAGCCGGGAACAGCCCCGCAGGCGCGGGGAGCAGCCAACCCGAAGGAGAACACCGTGCCCGAATGGGGGAACAGCCCCGCAGGCGCGGGGAGCAGTGGGAACTCCTCCAGGACCCCGGCGACGATCCGGGAACAGCCCCGCAGGCGCGGGGAGCAGGCGTCGGCCAACTCCCCGGGGATCAGGAGGCTGGGAACAGCCCCGCAGGCGCGGGGAGCAGGGAGGCCAAGACCGCGGAGGAGAAGGAGCAACTGGGAACAGCCCCGCAGGCGCGGGGAGCAGGCGCCGTCCGACGAGGTGGTGGAGGAGGAGCTGGGAACAGCCCCGCAGGCGCGGGGAGCAGACCAAGGTATCCGACCTGGCTGACACCTTCGAGGGAACAGCCCCGCAGGCGCGGGGAGCAGGTTCTCCAGGTTCAGCACGAGGTCGTTCCACAAGGAACAGCCCCGCAGGCGCGGGGAGCAGCCGCGAGTGCGCGCTCAGCAGGCTGCGTCGCAGGGAACAGCCCCGCAGGCGCGGGGAGCAGTCGAACACACCGGCCAGGTTGCGGACCTGCACGGGAACAGCCCCGCAGGCGCGGGGAGCAGGATGACGACGCCGGCGGCGGGAGGGTGCTGACGGGAACAGCCCCGCAGGCGCGGGGAGCAGGCCGAGGCCGACCTCCGCGAGGCACGCGAGCAGGGAACAGCCCCGCAGGCGCGGGGAGCAGCGAAAGTGGGATTCAGACGTCCTCGGTCGTCAGGGAACAGCCCCGCAGGCGCGGGGAGCAGCCCTCACCCCTGAAGCTGTAGTGGTGGGTGGCGGGAACAGCCCCGCAGGCGCGGGGAGCAGACCTGCCTGGAGCGCGTCGGCGCCGACCGGCCGGGAACAGCCCCGCAGGCGCGGGGAGCAGCTTAGGGGGACCTAATTGCAAATCAACCGGGGGGGAACAGCCCCGCAGGCGCGGGGAGCAGAGCGTCGCCGTCCGGCTGTAGTGCATCCAGACGGGAACAGCCCCGCAGGCGCGGGGAGCAGCTGGTGAGGTGGGCCTTGTAGCTGAGCGCCTCGGGAACAGCCCCGCAGGCGCGGGGAGCAGTCGGACGGTGCCGCCGGCCCGTCTGATCTTGAGGGAACAGCCCCGCAGGCGCGGGGAGCAGAGCTCAGGGACCAGGAGCCGCATCTGTGACTTGGGAACAGCCCCGCAGGCGCGGGGAGCAGCTTCCGCAACGAGCGCGGGATCTGCGGCGCCGAGGAACAGCCCCGCAGGCGCGGGGAGCAGACGGTGCCGCCCGCCCTCGGCTCCACCGTCCGGGGAACAGCCCCGCAGGCGCGGGGAGCAGCACCGACGAGCAGCTGTTCACCGCCGACGACGAGGGAACAGCCCCGCAGGCGCGGGGAGCAGTCGTCGATCTGCTCGGACCGCTTCCCGTCCGGGGGAACAGCCCCGCAGGCGCGGGGAGCAGGCCCGGGCGTTGGCCGCCCAGTCCCGCTTGATGGGAACAGCCCCGCAGGCGCGGGGAGCAGTAGCCGAGCGGGGGCGCGGTCGTTCACTGGCCGGGAACAGCCCCGCAGGCGCGGGGAGCAGGAGTTCGGGCCGGTCGCGAGCAACGTCGCCACGGGAACAGCCCCGCAGGCGCGGGGAGCAGACGCCGCACAGACCGTCCGCGACAGCCTGATCGGGAACAGCCCCGCAGGCGCGGGGAGCAGAACCAAAACACCAGGTCGCCGGGCTGCACTTGGGGAACAGCCCCGCAGGCGCGGGGAGCAGTCAGCTCCCTGCAGCGTTGAGCTTGGCGATCAGGGAACAGCCCCGCAGGCGCGGGGAGCAGCCCGGATCAGCTGGCGAACTGGGCGGCGAGCTTGGGAACAGCCCCGCAGGCGCGGGGAGCAGCACCTCGGCCCGGCCGCGTCCCGGGTGGGGGCGGGAACAGCCCCGCAGGCGCGGGGAGCAGGCGGCGTCGGGGCCGCCGGGGTGGCGGTTGGTGGGAACAGCCCCGCAGGCGCGGGGAGCAGAGTTGGTGAGCTGGGGGGTTGTCAGGGGGTGAGGGCGATCTGAGCAACTTGCTGGGTATCGGGCAATTCGTGTGTTCCGGTTGATTTGGTGTGCTGACGGTAATTCCGGGCCGGCAGGCTATCCGGTGCGGGAATGGGCGGCGATGAAGTGGTGTCGCCATCCACGAAGAAGGCGGGTTGCGAGGGCATCCTCCCGGTTCTCCTGTCGGGCTCCTTGGTGGATCCTCATACCGCCTACGCCGCTTCTTCAGTCGTGGCACGTCCTGGACCTTCCACCGTCGCCCGTTTCCGTGGTGGGTGGCCTTCTCGCTGTTGGAGCTAACGGGCCCCGAAGCGGCGCCGTTTGGCGGCCTTGCTCCACCCTGCGCCCTCGTTCCCGCCCGCCGTCCGAGCGGAGGCGCCGGGCGGGCCGGTGCGTGTGGTTCCGGTTGCGGAGGTCGGTGGACGGGCCTCAGGGCGAGGCTGTGGGCGGTCCGAGGGGCGGTGGATCAGCGTCAGCCCCTCATGGTCGATCGGATGCCACCGGTGCTCGTGCGTCTCGAACGCGAAGCCCTGCTCGGTGTCCGTGCTGTAGGTGAGCAGCGCCCGGCCGCGGCCACGGTACGTCCGGACCTCCTCCCAGAGCACCTCCCGGACCCGCGTCGACGGGGCGCCGACGAACACACCCGGCGAGATCTCCGTGAGCCACCTGGTGAGCAGCCCGCGCAGGCCGACGGGACAGTCGGCGAGCACCAGAGTGATCACCAGATCGCCTCCGTACCGTAGTTGCGGCCGCTCGCCACCGTGCCGTTCCGGTCGGTGTGCAACCCGACCTCGTCCGCTTCCCCGTTCAGCGCCGACGTGTCCGGCTCCGACCGGCGGTAGGCAGAGAGCAGGCCCTGGATGTCGGAGACCGTCCGGTCGAGCAGTCCCGCCGCGCGAATTCGCTCGCGCAGCGCCCGACGGGTCCGCCCGGCCACATCGTCCGGTCCCTCGGCTGCCGCGTCGAATGCGGCCGGGATGCCGAACTCCACCTTGTAGAGGTCCGCCACGTCCATGACGAACGACCGCTCGTGACCGGAATGCACGAATCCCAGGGCCGGGGAGCAGCCCAGCGCCACGACCACCGAGTGTGCGATCCCGTAGAGGCACTGCGCGGCAGCGGTCACCGCCTGGTTCGGTGCGTCGCCAGCCGCGAAGTCACCAGGGTCGTACGTCCGCCGGACCCAGCGGACGCCGGTCCGGGCCGCCTCTCTGCGATAGGTGCCCTTCACCCGGTCGCCCTCGCGGCCGAGCAGTTCCCGTCGGGTCAGCCCGCTCGGGTCCTCGTCGGGGAAGCGCAGGCGGTACATCTGCCGAGCCACGTCCAGTCGGTGGCGCAGGTTGGCCCACGCGATGGCCTGGGCCTCCGCCAGTCCTGCCGACCGGGTCAGAGCCCGACCGCCCGCGTAGTACCGAACCCCTTGCTCGCCCACCCAGACCACACCCGCGCCCGACTCGCCCAGCACGCTCATCGCCTGGTGAGTGACCCGGGTGCCGGGTCCGAGCAGGAGGACCCCGATGGTGGCGGACGGGATGTGGCGCACACCCCCGTCATCGGTGGCCGTGATCGCGTTGTCCTCGCGGCTGATCACGCACCGTTCCAGGTACAGGAAGGAGACGCGGTCGCCGACCCGGGTCAGCTCGCGCGGCGTGGACGTCGGCCTGGCGGCAGGAGTCGCGCCCATCCCGATCAGCCCCGTACCGGTGCGAGCGTCATCAGCCCACAGCCGTAGGCCTTCGCCTTGCCCAGTCCCGCTGTGAGGGTACGGCGCAGCGCGTCCGGGTCGGTGACGCGCAGCCGGCCGTCGAAGGTCGCGGTCGTCAGGGTGACTTTGTGCCGGCCGCCGTTCGTCCGGTCGTTCTTGCCGAAGGAGAGGCCCTGGCGGCGGTGGACGACGAGTTCCCGTTCGTCCCCTTCCGCCAGTAGCCGGTGCTCTGGCGGCTTCTCGGCGACGGTGAAGCCCGCCCTCTCCTGTTGCTTCAGCAGCCAGGCCGCCTGGTGGTGGTGGGTTTGGTGTGCGGTGCGTTTGATCGGCTCGTCGGGGGTGCGGCGGATGCTGTGCACCGGGTTGGCGGTCAGTCGGAAGGCCCAGGTCGAACCGGCGGTGAGGCCGGCGAGGAAGGCACCGTAGTCGTATGTCTGCCAGCCGCCGGTGGTCGGCCAGCCGGCCTGTTCGACCAGGTGGGTGAGGTCGGGACGCTGCGGGCTGACCAGGTAGAGCAGCACCTCGGTACGGGAGTTGTGATCGATGCGCCAGAGCACCCGGGGGGAGGTCTCGGCGAGTGTGGCGGCCGTCGACGCGACGGGTACGGCCGTGGCTATGGTCGTCGGCGCGATCGTCGGGCCGTCGGTCGGCAGGGGAGCGGGAGTCGCATCGTGGTCGGCGAACGAGGCCATGACGGCGCCGTGCAGTAGCTGCGGCGACGAGAGCAGTCGGCGCGCCCCGGCGCGGGCGGTGTTGACGCGAAAGCGGGTGAGGAACATCTTCAGACCGGTTCCAGGGGGTTCAGGTGGGCCGTCGGATCGTGAGAGGTGCCGAGTACCGGCACGTCTTCCACGGAGGAGGTCACGCCGCGCATGGCGTACCGGCGGTGCCGGGGGTCGTAGCTCAGCGGCAGGTCGCGCATCAGGTCCGCCCGCGGTTGTTCTGCTGGCTCGGCGTCGGTCAGGACGGTCAGCGGCACGGTCGGCGACGGGTGTCGCGACCGGTGCCGGCGTGCCGCTTGCCAGGGCTCACGTACGAGTGCCTGCCGGAGTCCGATGCCGTAGCGGACACCGAGCTCGACCGGCCCGCTCGGCGGGCACGAACGACGTCCGAGGTAGGGCAGGAAGACGGGCGCGCGAAGTGCCGTCAGCAGTTCGCCGACCGTCGCGTCGTCGCCCTCGACGGCCGCGACGAAGACGGCGTCCGCCAGGTAGAAACGCTCGGACAGCGGCATCGCCTTCTCCGTGTCCCCGTGGTGGGCCGTCTGGAGGTCGCGGACCAGGGTGCCGGGCTGGTCGATTCGGACGCCGAACCGCAGGGCGGCGAGATCGGCAAGGTCGGCGGTTCGGTCCCGTCCCAGTGCGGCGGCGAGCAGTCCCACCACCCCGCTCTTGGTCGGCGCGGCCTCGGTGGTCCGCCGGGCAAACCGCGCGGACGCGCCCCAGGACTGGAGCGGCCCCGCCAACCGCAGCAGGAGCACGCTCATGCGTCCGGCCCCAGCCGGCCTGCCACCGCGGCGCCGACCGCCTCGACCAGCTCGCCGAGGCCCACCTCGGTGCCGAGCCCGGCGAGCGAGGCCGTCCGCTCGCCGACCCGCAGGACCCAGCTCTCCTCGGTTGCTGCGCCGAACGCCCGCTCCACCTCGGGTACGTACGCGGCCAACTGTGCGCAGGCGGCGGTGACGTGGCCGCCGGTGAGGCCGCCCCCGCCGGGGACCACTGCCTCCTCGAACGCCCCGGCGAAGCTGATCGGCCGGGCCGATCGGAGCTTGACGATCACTGCGTCCGGGAGTGTCTGGTTGGCGAAGGTGTTCATCTTGCCGCTGGGGATCGACGTCACGAAGGCCTCGACGAAGGCCTGGACCGCACGCCGGACCGGCTCGGTCGCGGGCTCGTCCGGGCGCATCGCGTCGCCGAGGTTGTGTCGCAGCCGGTCCACGTCCACGGCCGCATAGCGGTACAGTGTCGCCGAGTTGAAGTCGACGATGCCGATCATGCCGGCCCCCGGCTCGTCGTCGCCCCGCTGGTCGTCCACTGCCGTGAAGTAGTCGGACTCGTTCTCCACCGCGTGCACACTGATCGCGTGCGCCACCTGGGCGGCGGCGTCGACGTTGATGTCCGAGGCATCGGCCACCATGCGGCCGAACAGGGCGATGTCCACCGAGTGCCGGGTGTTGGCGGCCTCCCGGGCCCGGGCTCGGTTCTCCTTGCTCTTGAGGAACTCCTTCACCCCGCCCGGGTCGTTCAGCCCCTCCAACGCCAGCTCGGCGAGCGCGTCGAGCTGGCGGGTGCTCAGGAACAACAGGTACGCGGACTCCGGCGCCGGGTCCTCGGCGCCGGTCTTCGCCGCGAGGTCCTTCTTCCGCTTGGGTGGTTCGACCTTGGCGCCCGTCGCGGCGGTGATCGTGTCGGCGGCGGCCTGCCAGGCCTCCGGCTCCTTGACGTCGACTCCCCGGGCGATGATCCGGGCCGCCAGCAGCTCGGCGGCCTTCTTGGTGCGGACACCCAGCTCGGCGGGGTCCAGCAGACCGTCGAAGGCCCGGCGGGTCGCCCGCTTCCACGCCTGGCTGGACACCCGGGCCCGGCGTACCCCGCCGTACACCGCGGACTTCGGCGAGCCGGTGTCGTCCCGGTTGAGGTTGCTCGGCGGCACGGTCTGCAGGATGTGGACGTCCAGGATCGTACGGCTCACGATTGGTCCTTGTCGCTGTCGATGCGGTCGAGGTCGTGGTCGGGCGAGGGGCCGGTGGAGATCGGCTCGCCCGGTGCGGTGGCTCCGGGGGTGGCCGCCTCGGCAGTTCTGGGTGGCCGGTAGGCGTGGAAGCCGCGCCCCCAGGACCGAGTTACCTCGGCCCGCCGCCCCGGTAGTTGCCACAGGTAGAGCTGGTCGGCGAGCACCCCGTAGTCGAGGGGGACGGCGGCCCGGTGCAGCAGCACCACGATCTCGCGCAGTCGTTGCGCGAGAACGTCGAAGACGGGCGCCGCTCCGACCCGGACGAACCGCTTCCGCAGTGGCTCGTCCACATCGTCGACCGGCATCAACTGCCTGACCGCAAAACCGAGTCCGGTCCCATCGGGGCGGTGCATCCCGCTGTTGCGGTGCGACTGCTGGTGGAGCGACCAGAGGGTCACGGCGGTGTGCATCGCGTTCTCCGCCGCGGTGTCGGTCGGCCCGACCCTTCCGTCCGGGTAGAGGAGCTCCAGGCCGGTGAGGCCCCAGAGCTCGGGCAGTGCATCCACCGGGCGTCCCGCGCCGCGGCGGATCTGTGCGACCCTGGCCACCGCCGCGGCCTCGTCGCGGTGATAGCCGTACTGGAGCCGGGCCAGGCAGCGGTGCGTCGCCTCGCCCGTCCGGCCGAGGCCGGTGCGGCGGGGTGGGGGGACGGGCACGGTGGTCATCGGTCCTCGCTCTCCGGAACGTGTTCGTGGTCGTCCTCACCGGGGCTGTCCGGCGTGGTCGGCCGGACGGGTGCGGCCGGTGCATTCGGGGTCGTCGGCGCGCTCGGTGCACTCGGTGCGCCCGGGGACGGGAGGGCCCGGGCCAACGCGAACCCGAAACGCCGGTGGGCCAAGGCGTCGTTGAGCCAGACCCGGCCGCCGCCCCGACCCGCCACCACACGCCCCTCGCGAGCCGCCCACGGGGCGGTGTCCACCAGATCGGCGCCCAGGGCGGCGATGTGCTCCCGGGCCCGCCGGTGCCAGGCGTCGAGCGCGAGAGCCGGGTCGGTGTGTCCGCCGAGGTCCCGCAGCCAGAGCCGGAACGGGCCGTCGAGTGCGGCGTACCCGCGCTCGGCCGCAGCGGTCCTGGGGGCGTCGCTCTCGGAACCGGCTGCCTCGGCGAGGTCGGCGGCGAGGTTTCCGAGAGCCTGTACGGCCCTCTCCGCAGCCTCGACCGCGCTGACGGCCCGTTGTCCGTAGCGCGGATCCTCCTCGTGCAGCAGGATCACGGCCAGCGCGACGCCGTCGTCCACCAGCTCGTCGACGACCGACTGCTGAGTGCCGTACACCGCGCCGACCGTCCGGGCCCGGATCAGCAGGTCGCGCGTCAGCACCCGTTCGGTGGCCAGCCGGGCGACCCAGTCGAGCACCAGTGGACGCAGCGCGTCCGGAGGTTCGCCGTTCTGGACCTCGTCACGGTGGCTCCGAGCCTGCAAGAGGGCGGGAAGCCCGCGCCAGGCCGCACGCTCCGGCCGGTGTTGGAGCGGGAGGTACACCGGGGACCGGCCCAGCTTCTTCTCCTGCGGCCGGCTGCGCCGCCAGCCGGAGAGCGGTTCGCCGAAGCGCAGGTCGTGCCCCGGGAGCGGGTCGCCGTACGAGAGCACGACCCCGAGGACCGAACTCCCGTCGTGGTGCAGCCGGATCCTGCGGGACTGCCAGGTGTACAGGTCGCGGGGGCCGGACGGGCGGACCGACGGGTCCGCCGCCCCGGGGTCCGGTTCCGGGCCGTACGGGCCGCGTCGCCACGACGGCCGGTCGCCGGGGCGGAAACGCGCCCCGGGGGTGTCCGCGGCCACCAGGTTGAGCAACAGGGTCGTCCGCAGGTCGTTTCCCTCGGCCAGGACGCCCCCGAGGCCGCCCGCCCAACCGGTACCCAGCGGGTACACCTTGCCGTTCCTGCCCCGGCCGTCGCCCACGGCGGCCGACTTGATACCGGAAGTGTCGAAGGCGTGCGCGTGCACCAGCCAGCGCGCCGCCTCGGCGAAGGAGAGCCGCTCGGCGGAGGGCAGCCGCATGGTGAAGAAGGGCTCGCCGTTCGGCACGTCCGCCACCAGCCGGTTGAGCGAGGCCACTTCGTCCTTCTCCGTGCGCAGCCCGGCGACCTGGAAGAACGGCTCACCGGGGTGCAGCAGGTCGAACCGCTCGCGGTGCCGGTCGAGGTACGGTCCGACGGCGGCGAATGCCCCCGGGTCGTTCCAGAGCTCCTCCCAGTCCTCCAGCTCCACGGGGCCGTCGACGGCGTCGTGCAGGATCGCCAGCAGCAGTCGCATCAGGGCGAACTCCTGCGTCGGTACGTCCCCGACCAGCCTGCGCAGGCCGGCGGCCTCGGCGAACACTTCGCGCAGTGACAGCTCGGCGGTCGTGCCGTCCAGCCGCTGGACCGGAAGCCAGGGTCGGGACACCAGGTCGAACGAGGGCACGCTTCTCACCAATCTCACGTCGCGGGCCCCGGCCGGGTGCACCGCGAGACCGTCGTTCGCGTTGTATTCCACGTCGTATCCGGCCAGTTGGGTGCGACCCTGCTCGTCCAGCAGCAGCACCAGCTCGCCGTCGAGCTGTGGACACTCCTTCACCTGCCAGGCCGGGACGTAGAGGCCCTCCAGCTCCCGGATCGCCCGGTCGATCACCCAAGGCTTGGAAAAGTGGTAGGGCAGCCGCAGGCTGCTCGCCGAAAGCGCCTGCGCGGCCTGCCAGGTGGGGACGGTCTCGGTCGGGAGCGGCAGATCGCCCCGGCCCCGGTCCAGCCAGGGGAGCGTGGTGAGGCGGCCGTCCGCGCGGCGCATCGCCACCATCACCTCCAGGCTCTCCTCGCCGTCCCTGACCTGTGCCCGGCCCGGACGCTGGTCGTCCGCGTCCCCGACCCCGGCGTCGAGCCAGCCCACCAGCGAGCGGCCCGGCCGACGTACCCCGTCCAGCCGGAAGACCTCGGCACGGGCCGTCTGCCGAGCGTCCGCGAGTCGCTGCTCCTCGGCGGCTTCGGCCATTGCTCCGGCCCAGTCGGGCGGGCCGACCGGGCCAACGCCGTAGGCACGCTGGACCGCCGGGCCGATGTCGTCCGGCAGCGTGAGTGGCGCGGCGCCTTCCAGGTGCGGCAGCAGCACGGCGGCCGAGCGGAGCAGGTGGTGCCGCCCGTAGACGGCTGTCGAGCCCTTCACCGGACGCGGCTGTGGCTGCGCCGCCCAGTCGACCCCGGTGACCAGGCAGCGGGCCGTACGCAGCCGGGCAGGCCGCCTGTCCTGCCCCTCGCCGCGCCGGTGGCGGTGCAGACGGCCCATGCGCTGGAGCATCAGGTCCACCGGGCACAGGTCGGTCACCAGGAGGTCGAAGTCGACGTCGAGCGACTGCTCGGCCACCTGGCTGGCGACGACGAGGTGAGGTCCGGCCGGGCGGTCGCCGTCCGGGCCGAACCGGGCGAGCAGGCTGGCGTCCTTACGGGCCCTGTCGAGGTCGACGAAGCGGGAGTGGGCCACGGTGACGGCCTCGTCGCCGAACCGCTCGCGCAGCCGTTCGGCCGTCTCGACTACCCGGTCCACGGTGTTGCGGACGACCAGTGCGCAGCCGCCGTCGGAGAGTTCGAGCGCCAAGCGGTCGGTGAGGACGGTGAGGTCGTCGTCGAGGCGCTCCAGCCGGACGGCCGTGCGGCGGGCACTGTCGGCGGTCGGCGTGCGGATGAGCGGCGGGTGGCCGGGGGAGACGGCGGTGAGCAGCGGGTAGCCGGTCGCCTCTGCTTCCCGTTCCGGCCCGGGGGGAACGTCCTCCTCCCCGCAGTACGCCCGCACGAGGGCGCGCCGCGTGGCGGCGGGAAGTGTGGCCGACAGCATGACCACCGGCACCTGATAGGCCCCGAGCCAGGAGAGCACCCGTTCCAGGTAGGTGTTCATGTAGGCGTCGTTCGCGTGGACCTCGTCGATCACGACGACCTTGCCGGCCAGAGCGAGGTGACGCAGTGCGAGATGGCGGTTCTTGAGGCCTGCGAGCAGCACCTGGTCGATCGTGCCGACGGCGAACGACGCCAGCAGGCCCTTCTTCCGGCCGCGCAACCACTGGTGGGCGATCAGCCCGGCGTTCTTGCGCCGTACGCGGTGGCCGGTGCTGGGCGGGCCGTCCGGGTCCACGGCCCGGATCCGGTGCCGGTCGGCGGCCATCATGCCCGCGTACTCGTCGTTCAGTGCTGCCTTCGCGTGCGCGAGGAACACCGCCCGCTGCCCGTCGGTGGGCAGGTGGCCCAACCAGGCGGTGAGCCGCGCGAACATCGCGTCGGCGGTCGCCCGGGTGGGTAGCGCCACGTAGCAGCCGCCCGCACCGGTGCGGGCGGCGAAGACCTCGGCGGCGGCCAGGGCGGCCTCCGTCTTGCCCTCGCCCATCGGCGCCTCGATCACCAGCAGCCCCGATCCGGGCAGCTCGCGCGCCAGCCGGACGGCCTCCACCTGTACGGGGCGCGGCTCCGCGCCGGGGGGGAGGTCGAACCGCGACTTGATCAACGCGCCTGCGTCGGAGGGGAGGTCACCCGCCTGCCAGGAGGGCGGCAAGCGCAACCCGGCCCAAGCCGACGCGATGCGATCCTCCTCGGAGCGGGGCGAATCCTCGGGGAAGTAGGGGAAGAGGTCCGGGTTGCTGGCGATCCAGTCGGCCATGATGACCACGCCGGTGAGGAGAATCTGCACCGGCTGGGGAAGCTTCGCGGTCTTGGCTCGGGCGATGGCCCCGCCCGCGTCCAATAGCTCCGTGCACGCGTCCAGGATCTCGAACTGCACGTCGTGCCAGCGCCCTTCGCTCTCGCCCGGCGTACGGAGCAGGTCTTCTCGCAGGTCGAGGTCGTGCACCTGTGAATGTCCGGGAGGCGCTCCGTGATGTCCGCCGGCGACCACCGCCCACTGCCCGGCGGCCCGATGAGGCCAGCTGTGCCGGTCCACGAGCCATTCCTGGATGATGAGTTGGCCGGCGAGTCCGTGTGGAGCGAGCCGACGGTCGGTGCCGTACTGCTTCTCGTCGCGCATGGAGAGGCCGAACTGCCGCATCTTCTCGGCAAGTTGTGGGACCTGACAGGCGAAGGCCGGGGTTGCCTTTCCGATGTCGTGCGTGGCCGCCAGCCATGCCGTGAGGGTGCGGGCCCGGTCCTCGCCGGGCCCGAGCGCTTCGGCGATCAACTTCCTTACGTTCTGCGGCAGCCAGTTGTCCCAGAGGAGTGCCGCCACCGCGCTGCTGTCCGCGAGGTGGCGCCAGAGCGGCAGCCACGCCTCGGTGTCGCGGTCGTGCTTGGCCCAGACCGAACGGGCGGCAGCCGACAACCGCCCGCTGAGATCCGGACCGGCCAGTGGTCCAGTCACGCGGCGATTCAACACGGACAGTGCTCCCGGGTGCGAGGAGAAGAACGGTATTGAAGGGATCTGTTCGGATGCGGTCGCAAATCCGGTCGCATTCGATCGCCTGCGCCGGGCGCGCACCGCGTTCGGTGCGCGCCCGGCGCTACCGGCGCGGCCTCAGCGCCTGGGCCGCTTCGGCGCCGCGGATCCGGTCGGCCGCCGCAGAGCGACTGTGGCGATCAGGACGACCACCAGCACGGCGATGACGGCGCGGACGCCGCTGTCGGCGGCGGACGAGGAGCCCGCTCCAGCCGTCACGCACGCGGTGAGCAGTGCGGCTGCCTGCACCAGACCCTGGTTGTCCAGGGGGCGCTTTGCCGTTCGAGTTACCATGAACGAACTCCTTTCACGGAGGGTAGGCCGGGCCCGAGTTCTTGCAGGAGCAGCGGGCCCGGCCATCGTCGTCTTGTGATGAGTGAAGGTGCCCGGATGAATGGGCGCCGCAAGAAAGTGACGGAACGTCAGTCGACTCTCGGGGTGAGCGTACGCAGGAAGTCGCCCCAGCGCCAACCTGCCTTCGTCTCCTATGGGTTGGTCCTCTGAACAAGTTGAGTGTGCTGGCTGCAGCCAGCACCCTAACTACGCTGTTGGATCCTGCGACTCGGGAGCTATCGCCGCGTGTCTTTCGAGACTGGGCGAGGCGTGTGATGAGGGCGCGCCAAAGGGTGGCGCACCCTGATAACCCCCGCATGGGCGGGGAGCACTATGGCGCGGCAGCTGGCAAGCTGACTACGCTGGGGCCATCCCCCGCATGCCCGGGGGAGCAGTGATTGTTGTGCGATGCACCGCACTCGTGGCGCCCGGGGAGCATGCTACCGCCGAGCCCAACCACCCCAGGCTCAAAGGCATAAGGCAGGATCCCCTGGGCGCTTGCACCCAGGGGAACAAGGAAACATCCCCAAGGTGCGGGGAGCAGAGCTTCGTGAGGTCGGCGCCGACGAGACCGCCGGAACATCCCCGCAGGCGCGGGGAGCAGCAC
>NZ_JAQYWW010000743.1:0-349 GCF_036322525.1 Streptomyces sp. BE20
CCGGGGGGTGGGGGGGTGGTGTGTGTCGTGGGGGGGGGGGCTCCCCCCGCCCCCGCCCCCCCCCCCCCCCCGGGCCCGCCGCCCCCCGCCCCCCCCCCCCCCCCCGGGGGGGGCGGGGGGGCCCGCGGGCCCCCCCCCCCGGCCCGCCCCCCCCCCCCCCCCCCCGCCCCCCCCCCGGGGGCGGGGGGGGGGGGGGCGGTTGCGGGCGGCGGGGGGGGGCCCCGGCGCCGGGGCCGGGGGCGCCGGCCCGCCGGGGCGGGGCCCCCCCCCCCCCCGCCCCCGGCCGGGGGACCGGCGCCCTGTGCGGCCCGCCGGCCCAGCGGGGGGTTTATTTGGTCGGCGACCACCG
>NZ_JAQYWW010000744.1:0-301 GCF_036322525.1 Streptomyces sp. BE20
CCATCGCGGAGTCGCCGCCGGCGCCCGCGCCGACCATGGTGTGCAGCTCGTCGTTGTAGGTGACGACCTGGCCGTCGCTCTGGTTGATGTCGTTGAGGCCGGCCTTCAGCCGCTCCTCGAACTCCCCGCGGGACTTGGCGCCGGCCACCATCGCGCTGAGGTCCTGCGAGACCAGGGGCTTGCCCGGGAGCGACTCCGGCTGGTCGCCGTCCTAGATCCGCTTGGCGAGGCCCTCGATGTCGTCGGTCTTGCCGACGCCGGGCTCGCCGATCAGCACGGGGTTGTTCTTGGTCCGGCGGGA
>NZ_JAQYWW010000745.1:0-2492 GCF_036322525.1 Streptomyces sp. BE20
GAGGCGTTGTCGGCCGGGTTGGCGGAGCGTCTGGTGCGTGGGTGCGGTCGGGTGACGAACGTGTACGGGCCGACGGAGGTGACGGTGTGGGCGACGGCGGCGGAGTTGGCGGCCGACCACCGGGGCGTCCCCGCCATCGGCGTGCCCTTCCCGCAGGTCCGCGCACTGGTCCTCGACAGCGCCCTCCAGCCGGTGCCGACCGGTGTGCCGGGTGAGCTGTACCTCGCGGGTGAGCAGCTGGCCCGCGGCTACCTCGGGCGGCCCGGCCTCACCGCGGGCCGCTTCGTGGCGGACCCGTACGGCCCGGCCGGTGGCCGGATGTACCGCACCGGTGACCTGGTGCGGCGCCGTGCCGATGGGCAGCTGGACTTCCTGGGCCGGGTGGACGACCAGGTGAAGCTGCGCGGCTTCCGGATCGAACTCGGTGAGGTGGAGGCCGCGTTGGCCGCCCTGCCGGGCGTCGGCCGGGCCGTCGTCCTGGTCCGCGAGGACGTGCCCGGGCAGCAGCAGCTGGTCGGCTACGTCACGGGCACCGGCGGTACGGACGCAACCGCGGACGGCACCGGCGCCGAGGCGGAGCCGCCCGCCCCCGAGGAGCTGCGCCGGGGTGTGGCGGCGGTGCTGCCCGAGTACATGGTCCCGTCGGTGGTCGTGGTGCTGGAGGTGCTGCCGCTGACGGCCAACGGCAAGACCGACCGCCGGGCGCTGCCCGCCCCGGACCGGGCCGTCACGGCCGGTCGGCTGCCGGCCACCCCGGCCGAGGCCGTGATCTGCGGCATCCTCGCCGAGGTGCTCGGCCTGACCGCCGTGGGTGCGGACGACGACTTCTTCGCGCTCGGCGGCCACTCGCTGCTCGCCGCCCGCGCCGCCGGCCGGATCCGGCGGCGGCTGGGCGTCGACGCGGCCATCCGGGACGTCTTCGAGGCGCCCACCCCGGCCGCGCTCGCCGCCCGCGTGGCGGGCCGGACCGCCGTCGAGCGCCCCGCGCTGACGGCCGGACCGCGCCCCGACCCGCTCCCGCTCTCCGCGGCGCAGCGCGGCCTCTGGTTCCAGTACCAGGTCGAGGGCCCGAGCGCGACCTACACCATCCCCTTCGTCGCCCGGATCGACGGGACCCCCGACGTGGCCGCGCTCGCGGCGGCGCTGGCCGACCTGACGGCCCGGCACGAGAGCCTGCGCACCGTCGTCGGCGAGCGGGACGGGGAGCCGTACCAGCGGGTGCTGACCCCGGCCGAGGCGGCCGAGGCCGTGCCGCTGGGCGTCCTCGACGTCCCGGCCGACCAGGTCGACCGGGAGATCGCCGCCGCGCTCGCGCACCGCTTCGACCCGACCGCCGAACCGCCGCTGCGGGCCACCCTGCTGAGGGAGCCCACCGGTGCCGCGACGCTCGTCGTCGCCCTGCACCACATCGCCGGCGACGAGGCCTCCCGGGGGCCGCTGATCGCCGACCTCCAGGCCGGCTACCTCGCGCGGCTGGCGGGCCGGGCCCCGGAGTTCGCCGAACTTCCGGTCCAGTACGCGGACTTCGCGCTCTGGCAGGCGAGTCTGGACCAGGCGGCGCCGTTGGCCCACTGGCGGCGGGCGCTGGCGGGGCTGCCGGAGGAGATCCCGCTGCCCGCCGACCGCCCCCGGCCGGCCGTTCCGAGCGGGCGGGGCGGCCTGGTCGCGCGGCGACTGCCCGGACCGCTGGCCACGGCCGTCCGTCGGCTGGCCCGGGAGAGCGGCACCAGTGTCTTCATGGTGGCGCACGCGGCGGTGGCGGCGTTGCTGCACCGGCTCGGCGGTGGTGACGACGTCCCGTTGGGCACGCCGGTCGCCGGGCGCGGCGGGGAGGCCGCGCTGGACGGGCTGGTGGGCTTCTTCGTCAACACGGTGGTGCTCCGCGCCGACCTGTCGGGCGATCCGACCTTCGCCGAACTGCTCGACCGGGTCCGGGCCGCGGACCTGGCCGCCCTCGACCACGCCGACGTGCCGTTCGGCCGGGTCGTCGAGGTCGTCAACCCGCCGCGCGCGCTCGGCCGCCACCCGCTCTTCCAGACCCTGGTGTCGCACAACACCGTCACCCTGGACACGTCGGTGATGTTCGGCCACCCGGCCCGGATGGAGCAGGTCGACCCGGGCACGGCCCGCTTCGACCTGGAGTTCACCTTCGCCGACACCGCGCACGGGGACGATCTCGACCTGCGCCTGTTCTACTCGGCCGACCTGTTCGACCGGCCGACCGCCGAGGCCCTGTCCGGCCGGCTGCTGCGGCTGCTGGAGCAGGCGGTGGCCGATCCCGCCGCGCGCGTCGACGACCTGGAGCTGCTGGATCCCGCCGAACTGGCCGGGCTGCTCGCCCCCGGCGACGTGGTGGGTGTGGTTCCGGTGGCGGGTTCGGTGGTGGAGCGGTTCGAGGGGTGGGTGCGGGAGGCGCCGGGTGCGGTGGCGTTGGTGGTGGGTGGGGAGTCGTTGACGTACGGGGAGTTGGGGGAGCGTTCGGCGCGGTTGGC
>NZ_JAQYWW010000746.1:0-518 GCF_036322525.1 Streptomyces sp. BE20
ATCTACCAGATCATCGCCGACCTCGCCACAGAAGGCGTCGCCGTCCTCGTCATCTCCTCCGAACTCCCCGAGGTCCTCGGCCTCGCCGACCGCATCGTCGTCATGCAGAACGGCCGCATCACCGGCGAACTCGACCGCGAACACGCCACCGAGGAAGCCATCCTCAACCTCGCCATGGCCGACGACATCGCCGCCGCGACCGCACCCGCCCCTGGAGCACCCTCATGAGCACGACCACCGACACCAAGCCCACCGCCAAGGCCGGCGGGAGCAGGCCCCAGCCGTCCGCGGGCCCGGCGAGGATTCTCGCCTCGATCGGCGGTCAGAACCTCAGCCTCATCGGTGCCCTGATCGTGGTCCTCGCGCTCTTCGGGGTTCTCAACGACAACTTCCTCAGCCTCGGCAACATGCAGGTCATCGCCGAAGCCGCCACCATCACCGGCCTCCTCGCCATCGTCCAGACCGTCGTCATCATCTGCGGCGGCCTCGACATCTCCGTCGGCTCCCAAGCCGGCGTC
>NZ_JAQYWW010000747.1:0-289 GCF_036322525.1 Streptomyces sp. BE20
CCGTCTCCAACGACATGACCGAGGGCATCATCGCCCGCTTCCGCACGATGGCGATCCACCGCCCGTCGGTGCTCGTCGGACACGTCGTCGGCAGCGTGCTGCAGTCGGTCGCCAGCGTGGTCCTCGTCGGCGCCGTCGGCGCGGCCATCGGCTTCCGCTCCACGGACGCCACCGCCCTGGAGTGGCTGGCCGCGTTCGGACTGCTCGTGCTCTTCGCCCTGGCGTTCACCTGGATCGCCGTCGGCATGGGTCTGATCAGCCCGAACGCCGAGGCCGCCAGCAACAACGC
>NZ_JAQYWW010000748.1:0-373 GCF_036322525.1 Streptomyces sp. BE20
GGGTGTCGGTCACCCGTTTTTGCACCATTTATAATGTTGAGCGCAACCCGCGCATCGCCCGCAAACCCCAGAACCGCGAGAAGGTCAACGTCAATAATAACAAGGTGCCCCCCTTACGTACCCGCCAGGGCGTAAAGGACCTTGTCAGCGGCAGCAAGAAGCAGACGAAGGAAGGCCCCTCGGTCAAGAACTAGACCACCCCCTCCCTCACACCGACAAACAAAGCTGTCGCAGCAACAACGGAACCCAAACGCGACCCCACCAAGCTACCAGACAACGCAACAGCTTCCTCAACCCAAACAAAGAACAAAGCCGAGAAGAACACCGCGACCGCTGACTAGAAGGCGCCCGCCGCCAAGAAGGCCACCACCAC
>NZ_JAQYWW010000749.1:0-8793 GCF_036322525.1 Streptomyces sp. BE20
CCGAGGCGTCGAGTCCTCCCAGCGCCTCGGCCGCCACCGTTGGGTGATCGAGCGCACCGTCGCCTGGCTCGGCGGCTTCCGCCGGCTGCACCGCCGCTACGAACGCAAGGCCGACCACTTCGCCGCCTTCGCCAGCATCGCAGCCGCCCTCATCTGCACCCGACGACTATCCAAATGAGATGTCTTCTAAGACCACCCCCGAGCCCACTCCGACCACCCCGAGCCGATCCGGGCCGCCCCCGCCGGACTGAGCCCCGCCCCGTGGACCGAACAAGAGAACTGGCACGCGAGCCCCCTGGTTCGCCCCTACGTCGACCGCGCGGCTTGGCTCGCCGAGCTGGACGAGCAGCGCCAGTACGAGCGGCGCGAGGCCCTGCGGGCGGTCGCCGAGAAGCTGCCGGACACCGGGTACAGCTTCCCGGGTGCGCACACCCTCGCCGGGGCGGTGGCGTGATGACCCTCGCTACTGCCGAGAAACCCACATGCGGCGCCCCTCGCCCCGGGCAGTACGACGGAGCCCCGTGCGGCCGTGACCCGTTCCACGGAGACGACCACGAGAACGCCCACGGCGAGACGTGGCCCCGCCTCGCTCCGGTGCGCTGCGCCCGCTGCAAGGGTCCGGCCCCCACCCCGGTCCCGATCGGCCACCAGGAAGCCGCTAGCAGCCCCGGGTACACCCTGTGGGCGTGCTCGCTGAACTGCCCCGAGTAGAACCCCCTCGCCCCGTTCGGGACCGATCCCGGGCGGGGCACTCTCGGCCCTGCCGTAGAACCCCTGACAACACCTTTCCGGAGACCCTGAAGGCAATGAGTTCTGCCTGTTCAAGGCCCGCATCAAGCCGCTCTGACGCTTGTCCGGGGCTCATCGGTCACGCCGCGGTCGGCGGTGCCCCCGCAGCCGCGGCGTGATCCGGGGTTGTCCGGAACCGGCACGCACCGCCTTGGTGCAGAGAAGCTGTCGCACGACGGCACGAGGCGGTTGACGGAACGACGGGGACGCCCGTGCGGCGGATCCCGCGCTCAGCTGCCGCGAAGCCCGGCGATCTGCTGCGCGAGCTGGGCTGCCTGCGCGTCACGCTCGGCCTTGAGCGCCGCGAACGCCTGTGGCTGCTGGGCGATCGCGGCCGTCTGGTAGTCGGCTTCGACGGCGAACCAGATCCCGACCAGGTTGGTGCGCGCCTTGCACTCCACATCGGTCTGCGCCATGCGGATCTCCGCGGCGTCCGGCTCGGGTTGCTTCACGGACGGCAGATCCCCTCCGGCCTCGACCGGGTTCGGCGCACTGAACCCGTCGGCGCGCATGCACTCCGACCAGCGCCCGAAGACCTCCTTCACCCGCGGATCGGTCATCGAGCGGGAGAAACTCTCGGCCTTGGTCTGTGCCGCGAGCTGGGACGCGCCGCTGCCCGAGCCCTGTCCACCGGGCTGGAGCGACTGGAGATCGGTGTTCACCTTGCCCTGACAGCCTCCGGCCGGCACCGCCTGGCCGTTCGAGCTGGTCAGCGGCTTGCCGGTGGCGTCCCGGCCGAGAAGCAGCGCGTTTTCCGCCGGGGAGAGCGTGGCCCGCGGAGTAGCGGTGTCACGTTTGGGCAGGTGATAGCCCCAGATGCTGACGCTCGCCGGATCGGTCAGGCCGTAGCGACGGAACAGGAGGGAGTCGGAGGCCGAGACGACCGGACCCGGCGTCATCGGCAGGTCGACGCCGTACTGCTTCATGCAGATGGCGACCTTCTTGGTGTTCAGCCACTTCAGTTCGGCCGCCTGCTGGGGCGTCAGCATGTAGTCCGCGATCGGCAACCGGAGTTCGGCGACCTGCGAGGGCCCGGGCGTGGGAGTCGCCACCACTGCGGGCGGGGACGCCGGGGCGGGCGGCGGCGCGGCCTGGCCGGCGGAGCAGCCGCCTACCGCCAGGACGATCAGCACCGGGGCCAGGAGTCGCCCTCTGTGGACTCTCGCTGCGGCAGTCACGGCCGTTCTCCTTCGGGTTCGCGAGGTGGCCTGCCCACCGGTGTTCGTGCCGGCGGGCAGGCCCTGGTCACGGGACGGACCGTCAGACGGTGGGGCAGAAGGCGCGCGAGGCGTCGTCGAGGGCCATCGACGCCTCGTTGTTCCTGAGCAGCGGGGTGAGGTTGCCGCCCCGGTTGGGGCTCAGCCAGTTCTCGTCGCCCATGTAGTTGGGGTAGACCCAGATGCCGACGTTGCAGGCGCTCGCGTTCTCGGCGGAGGCGGCGTTGTTCCGCACGGGGTTGCCGTCGGTGAAGTTCCCGCTGATCGTGGGAGTGGCGATGACGTGGCTGGTCCAGAAGCCGCCGCCACGGTTGGGGCCGTACCAGAGGCAGTAGTAGCCGCCCTGCGAGGCGCAGGTGTACGAGTTCCAGCTGTCGATGTTGACGAAGCTGGCGTCGGCCTGGCCGCCCAGGCCGCCGAACGCGAGCGCGGCGGTCGCGCCGACGACGGCGAGGCGTGATGCTGTCTTCTTCACGGGCATGTCGAGTTCTCCTCCGTAGGGCAGATCGAGTGGTGCGAAATCCGGTCCCCGAACTCGAGAGGGCAGGTGGAAGCGGCCCCCTCGGCGGGAAACGGTAGATCCTCTTCCGCACCGGCGTCTGCACGGTTTGCAGCCAATCCCGTGGCCGATCCACCGGCTCCCACACCCCCGCCACGCGCCCGGCCCCGCGGCGGAAGCGCGGATTCACCGGCCGTTTCCCGGCACCCGCCGGAGCCGGTGACTCCCGGAGGCACGGGTCGAGGCCGGACCGTTCCCTGGGCATGACCGCGGACGGGGCGCTCGGCCCCGGGCCGGGAGATCGGGCCGGCTGGAGTGGTCGCCATGGACCACCGCTCCGGCCCTGGGCCCGTGGTGACGGCCACGTGTCACCCGAGGACCTGCGGGGCTGCCGGGACCGCATCACCGGAGCGGCCCGCCGACCGCGCGAAGTCCCCGCGCGGAGGTACCCGTTCAGCCGGAGCCCGGACGCCATGGTCGTCCGGGTTGCAGGTGCTGCGCGCGAAGCACCCACGACGCCTACTGCCCGTGTCTACGGGAACGGCCGCCGGTCTGCGTGGTCTGCGTGGTCTGCGTGGTCTGCCCGGTCGGCTGCGGCGCGAAGCTCGGCCCGGACACGTTCGGCGTCCCGGTCGCGGACACCTGCGGTGCCGTTCCGCGAGGGGGGCGGGCCGGCCCGGCGTCGGTGGTTGCGTTCCAGCGCCCAGACAACGAGGACGATCCACAGGACGAGTACGGCGAGTCCGGTCATGAGGCATCCTTGTCGGGTCTTGGCTCAGCGGGATGCTTCACGCGCGCCGTGGGAACGCTGTGGGGGCAACGGATCATGGGCCCACCCTGCTGCCGTCACGGCCCGGTGAACAGGTCCAATACGGAGCAGGTGGACCCTTTGAGCGTGCTGGTCGCGCCGCGCCGCCGACGCCGCGGATCCTTCACCGGGTGCTGCCCGCCGGCGCACCGAGGTCCCAGATCGGGGCGTTGCGTGACCGGCCGGCCCGACACTCCCTCGACCTGCTCTTCGGCGACGCCGCCACCACCCGGGGCGACCTCACGATCGGCGAGGTCCCGACGGACGGGCACGATCACCCGGCCCGGTTGTCCGGGAAAACCGGAGTCCACCAAGATCGATACGGCAACGGCTCTCTGGCGTGTATCCACCGGAGTCTCACCCTGCGGCGGCGGGTTTCTCCGTTCATGCGCCGTCCGTTCTGCCCGGAGGTGCCCCAGGACAGTGAGCGGAGGTCGGGCCGCTCACCCCTCCCCGGGCTCCAGGACGACGTCGATCGTCAGAGCGAACCGGGGTCGGGTGGTCCTTCCGGTGCCCTGCGCCGCCTGGAGCGTCCGGTCACTGCTGCTGCCGAGCCACAGGCCCACGACCAGATCGGGAAGGTACTGCTCCATCGGTACCGCTGTGTGCCGGACGGCCGTGTGGCCGACGGTGAACTGCTTGGAGGAGGGGAGTGCTGCGGCGCCCTCGACGGCGGCGAGGAACTTCGCCGGAACCACGAGAACATCACCGGTGCCCCGGATCAGCCAGTAGACGGCGCTGGCGCTGTGCTCCAACAGGTCATGGAGTTGACGGCGTTTGACGGTCCAGGTGTCCTCGCGCCCGGTGCGGCTGCGGCCTGGTGTCAGCGCGGTGGACTTCTTCACCTGGATGAGGTCTCCCGTCCGCATCTGGAGTCGGCCGGGTACGCGTATGTCGACGACGACGCCGATGTCGGCACCGTTGGTCCGTTCCTCCTTCTTGGTCACGGTGCGGTGCCCGACCCGCAGATGCGGGCCGGGCACCGCGGCGAGCCGTGTGAGGGAGGGCAGGGCCGTGAACTCGCGGACGAGGCCGGCGAGCAGTGTGGCGGTCAGATGCTCCTCCTCGGCGGCACCGAGATCACCGATGGAACCGGCGAAGTCGGCAACCGCGCGGCGGGCGGCACCCCGCACGAGTCCCTCCAGGCCGAGGTCGGCGAGCCAGGTGGACGACGGAGCGCCCAGCGGTCGCGGGAAGTCGCTCCGGCGGTCGTCGACCGAGGCGGAGACGATGTCGAGCAGCCGATCCTCCAGCGGCCGTGCGGACTTCATCGCGGCCTGCAGCCCGCCGGCACGTAGCTGGACGCCGAGGACCGGACTGCGGGCACAGCGGCTGACCGCCTGTCGGACGGTGGGGTGCTCGCCGGCGAGCGCGAGGGTGAATGCCACGTCAAGACTCCTCAACTGCCTCCCCCAGAGCAGGAGCCACTCCAGCGAGCGCGCCCACACCGTCGGGCGAGCCCGCCTGTCCACGCGCGTGCGCAGTCCGGACTCCGCCACCGGGTCCTGTTCGCCGGCCAGGAGCGCCAGATCGCACCACAGCCCGGCGAGCCGCTGGTCCACGTCGGAATCGATGCGCAGCGGCAGACGGGAGATCCACAGCGCCTGACCGCGATCGCCCTCGCGCTGCTGATACGCCCGGGTGAGCCCGACGGCGACCGCCGAAGGAACCGGCAGCGCGGCGGCGACCGCCGGGGTGGCCCATACCGCCCAGTGCACGACAGGCGGAGGGCTGTCAGACCGGGACCACGCCGCCATCGGCCGGTGGGCGCACTCGGCCAGCAGGAGATTCTCCACCCAGGCCCGGTGTGAGCCGGCGAATGCGGCGAAGGCGTCCGGGTCGAGCCGAGTGAGCTCTTCGACGTCGGACGGCACGGCACTCAACGCCGCTCGGCAGCAGTCGAAACACGTCGGCACGACAGAGTGATGATCGGGGCAGGACTCCACCCCGCGACTCTACGGCTCCCGCCCCGGGCACCGTGCGGATCCACGTACGGCTCGTCGAACGGTTGGTGAGGAATTCGCTCGACGTCGCGCACGCCCTCGACCCCGGACCCTCCGGAGCTTCAGCAGAGGCAGACGGCTGCCGGTTCTCCCGGCCGGGGGGCTACGAGGCGCGACGCCCGCTCCGGCACAAGAGCCGGGCCGCCACCGCCGCAGATGTGTTTCGGCCCGCTGCCCGGTTCGGGCCCCCGACCCGGTGCTTCGTGCCCAGAATGGAGGGGCCCTGTCGATGCGGTTTCCGACGCATAGGAAGAAGTGCTCATGAGCGACACGGAGTTCATCAGCGCCCCCGCCCTGATTCTGCGGTCCCTGTCCCGGGATCCCGACCGGACGGCCGTCATCACCGCCGACGGCGCCGGGATCACCGCAGGCGAGTTCGCCGCCGCGACCTACCGCCTTGCCCACGAGCTGATCGCCCGCGGCGTCACCCCCGGCTCGACCGTCTCCCTGCTCACCGCCAACACCCCCGAGGCACTCAGCGCCCGCTACGCCGCCGGGATCGCGGGCGCCCGGGTGGTCGGCCTGTACGACGGCATGAGCGCCCCCGTCCTCGCCCGGATCGTCGCCGGCGTCGACACCGCCGTCCTCCTCGTGGACGGTGAACGGCACGCGGACGCGGCGGAACTGCTCGCCGTGGCGGACGTGCCGACCGTCCTCACCCTGGGTCCGGGCCCGGATCCGAAGACGATCGGCGAGGACGTGATCGCTGCCTGCGCCCACCGCCCCGCGCGGCCCCCGGCCGTGCGGATCGGCCCGGACGACCACCTGGGTGTCCGCCATACCGGCGGCACCACCGGTATCCCGAAGGGCATCCTCAGCCTGCACGGTCCCTACCGCAGGATCTTCGACGTTCCGTTCGGCACGGCCGGTACGGCGCCGCGCTTCCTCGCGGCCACCGCCCTCGCCCACCTCGCCGGCGTGCTGAGCGACCTGACGCTCCACCACGGCGGCACGGTCGTCCTCCAGCGCTCCTTCGACGCGGGCGAGGTGCTGGCCGCCGTCGAGCGCGAGCGCATCACCGACCTGTGGGTCCTGCCGCCGCTGCTCCACCGGCTGCTGGACCACCCGGCGATCACCACGACCGACCTTTCCAGCCTGGAACGACTGATGTACGGGGGATGCGTCGCCTCCCCGACGCGCATCCGCGAGGCGTTCGGGGTGTTCGGGCCGATCCTGACGAGCGGATACGGGATGTCCGAGGCGCAGAACATCGCCGTCCTCACCCCGGAGGACCACGACCGGCCCGGGCACGCCGGCCGGCTTCCCGTCGGCCGCCCGCTGCCGGGCGTCGAGGTGGTGATCCGCTCCGCGGGCGGTACCGAGGTGCCGACCGGCGAGCAGGGCGAGATCCACGTCCGCTCGCACTCCCTCATGGCGGGGTACTGGAAGCGGCCCGACCTCACCGCCGAGGTGATGCGCGACGGCTGGCTGAGGACCGGCGACATCGGCTGCCTCGACCAGGACGGGTTCCTCTACCTGACCGACCGCCTCACGGACAAGATCATCGTGACCGGCGGGCACGTCTACCCCTCCGAGGTCGAGGACCTGCTCCTCACCCACCCGGCCGTCGCCCGGTGCGCCGTCCTCGGCGTGCGCGACGCCCAGCAGACGGAGCACGTCCACGCCGTCGTCGTCCCCGTCCCGGGACGGCTCCCGGAACTCGACGACGTCCGCGCGTTCGTCACCGCCCACAAGGGGCGCATCTTCGCCCCCGAGGCCCTGCACCTGGTGCCGGAGATCCCGCTCACCTCGGCGGGCAAGCCGGACCGCAGGCGCCTGCGCGAGGCCCTCGTGCACTGACCCCGGCCGGTCCGCGCCCCCGGCCCCCGGCCCCGCCCCCGGTCCCGGTCCCGGCCTCGTCTACGCCCTGCCCCCGAAGAAGACCTGCACCTCACGGATCAGGCCACCGCGCACCGTGATCGCCTCCATGTTGCGGTACCGGCCGCCGGCGCTGAGCTCGTACTCGTAGTGGACCAGGACCAGTTCCTCGTCGGCGGGCGTGACGTGCAGCAGTCGCTGCTCCCGGAAGCGGTCGGCGGTGGGGAAACACCGCTCGAAGAAGGCGGCCTTGTCGATGTGGTCGTCCTGCGGGCTGGTGAAGGTGAAGTCGTCGGCGTACAGGGGCAGCGCCGCGTCCCGGTCCTGCGACCGGTAGCAGCGGAAGGCCGCCTCGACGACACGTGCGGGGACGGTGCTCACAAGGACCTCCATGGTCGGTTGTGCCGGTTGTGCCGGGTGCGGCGGTTGTGCAGGGTGCAGCGGGCGCGGCGGGTGTGGCCTTCGAGCCGGGTGGGGCCGGGGGAAGGCCCGGGAAGACCCAGCAGACATACCCCGCCCGCCGCCCGGCACGACCGGAGGCCCGGAATGCGTGGGCGTCACGCGAAATTCACAGACCGGGGTCTACTCGCATAGACGGCGGTGGGTCATCCTGATGCCGCACCGTTTCGCACCCAGCTCCCCGTACGCCGAACTTCGCGCGTCCCGCTGCCCGGGCGGTCCCGCCGCCTGCCTGCCGGACCGCTCGCGCGCCGGACCCCGGCCCGGTGCGGGTCCGGTCGGCGGCAGCCGGGGCCCGAGTTCGGCGTCCACCACCCTCACCGGGAGACGCAGATGAAACCACGCACCGCAGCCACCGTCGTAGCCCTGGCCCTCGCGGGCCTCGCCGTGTCGGCGCCCACGGCCGGCGCCAGCGGTACCAAGCTGTCGCAGTCGACGGCCGCCGGCCAGTTCAGGAACGCCGGCATCACCTGGAGCTCCAGCGGCGGATGTACCACCCGGTCCAACTCCACCTGCACCTCGTTCGAACAGATCAACTCGGGCACGGTGAGCACGATCATCACCCTCAAGCAGTCCAGCGGCTGCGCCATCAACATCACGGGCGGGACCGAGGTGGGCCACGCCTCCGGAACCTACAGCCATTACAACGGCTACAAGGTCGACATCTCCCGCAGCTCCTGCATCGACGGCTACATCCAGAACAGCTTCACCTACATCGGCCTCCGGGGCGACGGCTACCCGCAGTGGAAGGCCGCCTCGGGCAACCTGTACTGCAACGAGGGCAACCACTGGGACATCCTGGTCTACTGACCCCGGCACCCGCACCCGCACCGGCCCCACGGCGAGTCGGCGCCGACTCGCCGTGGGGCCCGACCCCCGGGGGAGCCGTTCCGGGCCCGAAGTGCGCCACATCGGTCTCGGCGACCTCGTCAGGCTCCTGGTGGGTGCGGTCGATCCGCGGGTGTGCCCCGGGGACGTGCACGGACTCGCCCACCGAGTCGAGCCGGCGCCTGGCGTCCATGTCGACCGGGTTGGCGTTGGACCGGGCGAGGTCACGCTCGGGGCGGTGGGCAACGACCGCGAGGGGGCCCGCAGGACTCGCGGGCTTCCGGCCGCCTGTGGTTCCTGCGGCCACGGTCCGGCGAGGGTCCTGAGGGGTCCTCGCCTGGTGGGTCGTCAGGATCCTTCGTGTGGGACGTA